>NZ_JBNTQO010000004.1:0-488122 GCF_050630465.1 Bacillus basilensis
GCGGAAGTAGTTCAGTGGTAGAATACAACCTTGCCAAGGTTGGGGTCGCGGGTTCGAATCCCGTCTTCCGCTCCAATTTTCAATATGACATGCCGGGGTGGCGGAACAGGCAGACGCACAGGACTTAAAATCCTGCGGTGGGTGACCACCGTGCGGGTTCGACCCCCGCCCTCGGCACCATATGCGCCCGTAGCTCAATTGGATAGAGCGTTTGACTACGGATCAAGAGGTTAGGGGTTCGACTCCTCTCGGGCGCGCTTTTATTAACGGGAAGTGGCTCAGCTTGGTAGAGCACCTGGTTTGGGACCAGGGGGTCGCAGGTTCAAATCCTGTCTTCCCGATATTCCCAAAAACATGGGGCCTTAGCTCAGCTGGGAGAGCGCCTGCCTTGCACGCAGGAGGTCAGCGGTTCGATCCCGCTAGGCTCCACTTTATTTATTATATGTCTCGGAGGTATACCCAAGTTCGGCTGAAGGGATCGGTCTTGAAAACCGACAGGCGGTGAGAATCGCGCGGGGGTTCGAATCCCTCTACCTCCTCCATTTTCTTTAATGGTTTAGACATAAATAATAAAATATTTCTTTTTTCCTTCATGGAGGTATACCCAAGTTCGGCTGAAGGGATCGGTCTTGAAAACCGACAGGCGGCGAGAGTCGCGCGGGGGTTCGAATCCCTCTACCTCCTCCATTTTTTTAAAAAATATTATATTGTCGCGGGGTGGAGCAGCACGGTAGCTCGTCGGGCTCATAACCCGAAGGTCGCAGGTTCAAATCCTGTCCCCGCAACCAAATGGTCCCGTGGTGTAGTGGTTAACATGCCTGCCTGTCACGCAGGAGATCGCCGGTTCGACCCCGGTCGGGACCGCCATTTATGTTGGCTCGGTAGCTCAGTCGGTAGAGCAGAGGACTGAAAATCCTCGTGTCGGCGGTTCGATTCCGTCCCGAGCCACCATTTTTTTTATGCCGACTTAGCTCAATTGGTAGAGCAACTGACTTGTAATCAGTAGGTTGGGGGTTCAAGTCCTCTAGTCGGCATCCTTTAGGGGCATAGTTTAAAGGTAGAACTGAGGTCTCCAAAACCTCCAGTGTGGGTTCGATTCCTACTGCCCCTGTAAAGTATATGGGCCTATAGCTCAGCTGGTTAGAGCGCACGCCTGATAAGCGTGAGGTCGATGGTTCGAGTCCATTTAGGCCCACCATATATTATTCCGCAGTAGCTCAGTGGTAGAGCTATCGGCTGTTAACCGATCGGTCGTAGGTTCGAGTCCTACCTGCGGAGCCATGGCCCGTTGGTCAAGTGGTTAAGACACCGCCCTTTCACGGCGGTAACACGGGTTCGAATCCCGTACGGGTCATAAAAAAAGAGTCAGCACATTGCTGACTCTTTTTTATTGTGTGTTAATCCTCTTTTATCTACTGATTTTCCTGAAATAAATAAAGGGATTTAGGAAAAACTATGGTATGTATAAAAAGGAGGAGACAAAAATGACACGAGTGAGAGACCTTATGAGTACTCATATTGTACATTGTACACCGCTAGACAACGTATACGAGGCTGCTGTAAAGATGAAAGAAGAATCGATTGGATTGATTCCGGTTGTTGAAAATGAGCAAGTTGTTGGGCTTGTTACAGACCGAGATTTAGTGGTTAGAGGCATTGCTGAGAAACATCCTGGATCTAATAAAATTACAAATGTAATGACAACAAATATTGTTTCAGTTTCTCCAGATGATTCCATTGAAAAAGCTACAGAGTTAATGGCACAGTATCAAATTAGACGATTACCAGTAGTTGAGAGTGGTCAACTTGTTGGAATGCTAGCATTAGGTGATTTAGCTACAAGAGAATCGGCAGATGATCAAGCGGGATTTGCTTTAAGTGAAATCTCGGAGCATACGGAATGAAGAGAGACTTTAATTAGTGGGATAAGTTACGTATAAAAATCAGATGCATTATTCTAGTATATATGGATTAAGCTAATATGTTAGCATGATGTATCTGAGACATTATATAATAAGTATACGGTTAGTAATTTCGACAGTTTATTTAAATTTGTCATTCCTAATTTTAAATAAGAGAAAAAATGATATACTGATAGATATAAGCGTTATGATAGATTTCGAATATAACAATATTTATTATTAACGATGTAATAATGGATTAATATTTCCTATGTAGACAAAAGGGAAGGGGAATTATATGAGGGCTGTACAGCGCGATCCGAATTGGAATTTGGTTACAGATACATATATAGAACCAAATAATTTCGCTGAATTATTTTCTTTGCTTGTACCTTGTCATCCAAAAGGTGAAGGGAAAGAACGAACTATATTAGTGTGGAAAGAAAAAGAATTTTATAAAGAAGAAAATTTAGCGGCATTTATCGTATATGGAATGAATAAAGCAAAGAATTTACCGCAGTTTCATAAAGATGAAATTCCAACTTTAGTACGTATTCTTCGCTTATGTCAAGAGATTGGTTGGTATGAAGAAGCAAATACTTTTATGGTAAATCAAGGACTAGCTGAGTTTGTTTACACTTCATTGGAATATGAAACGTGGGATCTTTTGACGCAAGCGGTTGCTTTAAACTATTTAATTATTAAATATCGTATTGGTGAATTGACTGATGGGGATGTAGAAATTTGGGATAGAGTTAAATTTAATGAGAAATGTATAAAGGATTGTAAACATCTATTATCCCATAAAGAAGTATTGGAATTTACATTCTTTTATATGTGTAAGAGAGCTAAATTCCTATCAAAGGAACAATTAAATAGTGATATGATGAGTCTAGCGATGTATTGTAATACTTTTGTGTATGATTTATATACACATGACTTATTACGGAAATATCGTAAGTGTACAGACTTCCTAGCATATTATGGACCTAGTCAAGCGGTATTAGCTTGTCAAAGAGCTGTACTTTCTCAAATTTCAGATCGATTAGACCCATTAAAGACTACTCATGTAGATGATTATTTATATGTAATGAAAGATATGATGGAGCATATGACGATAGGAATAATGGATCGATATGATCATTTTATCGGAAAGTTATTATCATATGTGCCATTTTTCGAAATGATTCAAGTTCCACAGCATGCATATTATTGTGAAGAATTACTGTATATTTGTAAGGGCATTGAATATAAAGAAGAAATATTACGCAATTATATATTTATACAATTACATGATTGTCTGCCATCATTCTTTAAACTATTTCTTAAAAATAAGCGTTATGCAACGATTCATGATATTCTGTTCTATTGGTGCGATGATGAACAAAGGATGAGCTTGGAGAAAAAATATAATCTTAGCTTTATTTATGAAAAATATGCTTGTGGGTAAAGAGCATTTTCTATATAAATTAAAAAGGATCTCACATAAACGTGAGATCCTTTTTTTGTTAGTAAAGCAAGGAGAATGTGATTAAGACGAGAAATAACATTCCATAAAGGAAAACTTGTGCCGTATTGCTTCCTTGTATACCAAAAAAAGTATTTATTTTTTTATATAAATTCAATATATATTTTAGCGGATTATCTTTGAAAGATTGGTACACAGTGTCTCCTCTTTCTAAGCTTCTTGTTCGTGTTTTTTGTTATTAGGGACATGAATGTATCTAGCTATGAATAGTAAAACAGCCATAAAGAACACAGGAAATACGGTAGATAAATAAAAACCATTACTAATAATATTTGTTATTAGGGCACTTAATAGAAAGATGGCATTATAAATATGTGCAATTTTTTGTTTTAGTTTAACTTGAAAGGATTCCATCATAATTTCTAAAGCGACAAAAGCAATGATAATAGATAAAAATACAGTATTTGTATTGTAAATGATTAAACAACAGATTAAACCTAAAAAGGCTAAGTATTCAATTATGAGAGGTATATTGATATTGCGTGGCATACAATTTACCTAACTAAATATGGCAGTGGGTTTACTGCATTTGTTTTTTCAAAATTCCATTCTCCATTGTGTAATTCAAAATGAAGATGTTGCCCGTATGAATGACCTGTGTTTCCCATATGACCTACTAATTGTCCAGCCTGTACTTGATCACCAGCTTGTACAGTGCGATCTTTCATATGAGCATAGACTGTTGTATATAGTTTCCCGTTTAGTTGATGAGCGATGAACACAACATTGCCATAGCTAGCTGAATAATATGATTTCACAACTTTACCTGCAGCCGCAGCTTGGATAGAGACATTACCCTGAGCTGCAATATCTATCCCATAATGCATTTGTTCCCAGCGCATATCAAAGGTTGAGCTAATTCTTCCTTGAGTAGGGAATTTGAAAACTGCTGGAATGGAAGTAGGTTGAGCTGTTTGATTTTGTGATTGCGTTTGATTTTGCACCACATAATGCTTTGCTACATATCCGTATCCTGTGCCAAAACGAATTTTATACCAAGTTCCGACAGTTTCCACTACTTGTATTTGTGTACCATTTTGTAATGAACCAAGTAGTGCACTACTTGTACTAGCATTGCTACGTACATTAAGTTTAGGTGTTGCAACTGTGTATTTCGTATTATTTTGAACTGTGATGCCTTTTACTAAAGGCTGTGAACCATTAGACACGAACGCCTTTTGTACGTAACCTGTTTTGCCATTATGTAAAATTTTATACCACTCACCTTGTTCTTCTTGAATGGTAACGAATTTCCCATTTGGTAATACATCTAAAATTGAAGATTCTAAATTAGGTTCAGAACGAACGTTTAATGCATTGGCATTAACAATGTATTGATTATTAGATTGAAGTTTGTTTTTTAGTAGAATAGCATCTTTTTGTACGTAACCTACTTTATTATTAACAGATACTTTATACCAGCTATTAGTTGTTTCGAGTATGTTTACTTTCGTATTAAAGCGAATTGTATCAATTGATGAGCTATTTGCGTTATCTTGTGTATGTAAGGCTACTTGATCGACTTTGACATATCCAGTTTTCACGTTAGATAATTGTTCAGCGTTGGCTGTTTGTACAGTTGTTTCTCCCATAGAAGGAAGTAAAGAGGCAATTGCGACAGTAGTTGCTGTTAAAGCAGTAGCTTTCATATTCATATAATAGAGACCTCCTCTAGTTGTATAGTTGTAATTTTATTATAGTATAAAGATATAATATAGTGGGTGTATTCACATAAATGTAATATGAAATCAATAAAAAAATAAATTTTTTGAGGATAATGATTCCTTATTATCCAATTAATTGGGATGATAATTTCTAAGATAGAATATAAATATTGTATAGTTTTATTATTTTGTTGACAATTGAGAAAATTAAAACAGTTGATGATGTCTTATTACGGTGTTATACTGACAGTGATAATTTCATAGTTTGCTAGGAGAGCTGGTGTTGCCAGCTGAGAGTAGGCCGTAAGCCTTTGATCCTTTTCATTACCTGATCTAGATTATGCTAGCGTAGGGAAGCAATTCGGACACTAATAATGAGTCCCCGTTTCTTTGCGTATAGAAACGGGGCTTTTTTATTTGAAAATTTCATATTGAAACCACTAGGGGTGCTTGTTGTGCTGAGAGAGGAATAATCCTTAACCCTTACAGACCTGATCTAGGTAATACTAGCGAAGGGAAGTGGAGCAACGAATAAATTATAATTTTATTTGCTGTAACCACTTCTTATTTAGAAGTGGTTTTTTATTTAGATATATAGATTGAAAGGGGATAGAGAAATGAAATTTTGCGATAGATTATTAGAAACTGTACAACCAGTTTGGGAGATGAGTCATAATCATCCGTTTGTAGTAGGTATGGGAGATGGCACGTTAGAAAAAGATAAGTTTCAGTATTATATTATTCAAGATTATTTATATTTGTTAGATTATGCAAAGCTATATGCGATTGGTGTTGTAAAAGCAACGAATCCACAAGTAATGGGGAAATTTGCTGAACAAATTGATGGCATATTAAATGGAGAAATGACAATCCATAAACAATATGCAAAAAGACTTGATATTTCTATAGAGGAGATAGAATCTGCCAAACCATCTGCTAAAAATTTAGCCTATACAAATTACATGATGTCTGTATCTCAAAATGGCACACTTGCGGAATTAATAGCAGCACTTCTTCCATGTATGTGGAGCTACTGGGAAATTGGAAAGCGTTTAAACGATATTCCTGGAGCAAGAGATCATGAGTTCTTTGGTGAGTGGATTCAAGGATATAGTTCGGAAGAATACGGTAACCTTTGTATTTGGTTAATAGATTTATTAAATGAAATGGCAGTTGGAAAGTCTGACAAAGAGCTAGATCGATTAGAGGAGATTTTCCTATATTCCAGTCGATTTGAATATTTATTCTGGGATATGTCCTATCGTAAGGAGATGTGGGGATTTGAGGAGCAAGAACATACTACAGTTTCATAATGTTTCTTTTCATTATGATGAGAAACCAATCATCAATGAATTAAATGCTTCTATACGAGATAAAGAGTTTGTAAGTATTATCGGACCGAGTGGATGCGGGAAAAGTACTTTATTTCGCCTTATTACAGGTTTAGAAGAAGCAAGTACGGGACAGATAGAGCTGACAGAAACAAAGAGCCATCCTGTAGGATATATGCCCCAAAAAGATATGCTCCTGCCATGGAGAACGATTATTGAGAATGCTGCCCTGCCGCTAGAGTGCCAAGGTGTACAGAAGAAAGAAGCACAAATAAAGGCAAAGGAACTGTTACATAAATTTGGCTTACAAGGGTATGAGACAAAATATCCGAAAGATTTATCTGGCGGTATGAGACAACGCGTATCTTTTATTCGAACTTTATTAACAGGCGGGGAGATATTGCTGTTAGATGAACCGTTTAGCGCGTTGGATGCTTTAACGAAGGCATCTTTGCAAGAATGGCTGTTTGAACAATGGAAAGAGTGGGAAAAAACAATTTTATTTATTACTCATGATGTGGAAGAAGCATTATTTCTTTCTAATCGAATTTTCGTTGTAGAAAATCAACCGATAACTACTTTAACCGAGAAGATTGTACCGCTTGATTGTAATCGGACAAGAAAAGATTTATATAAGCCTGAAGTGTTAGCGCTTAAAGATGAGCTTCTTAGTATGTTACAAAGGCAGGTACTCGTATGATGAACCGGTTGAAGGAACTATTACCTGCCCTTACACTTTCTAGTATTTTACTTGTCATGTGGGAAATAGGCGCAAGAGTTGTAGATGAGATGTACATTTTACCGTCACCGTCTGCAATTGTAATGAAGATATGGAAACTAAAAGATATATTATTTACGGTTCATTTGCCGGCAACATTAAATGTCGTTTTAATAGGGGTGGCTATTTCTATCGTACTTGGGGTAGGGCTAGCGATGTTAATGAATGCGAGTAATTGGATGGAGAGAGCATTTTATCCATTATTAGTTGCCTCACAAACGATTCCGATTACAGCGCTTGCTCCACTCTTCGTTTTATGGTTTGGATATACGATTTGGAGTAAGGTTGTTGTTACGGTTTTAATTACGTTTTTTCCAATTGCGGTCAATACGTATGATGGACTACGTAGTACAAAAATAGAATGGGAGGAGCTCTTAGTTACGTATGGAGCAACGAAAAAAGATGTTTTTCTTAAATTAAAGTTACCATCTGCTCTTCCTTATTTTTTCTCAGCTTTAAAAATTGCAGTTCCGCTTAGTGTGATTGGGGCAGCAATTGGTGAATGGCTCGGTGCACAAGCCGGGTTAGGATATTTCAGTAAAAGGATGATGACGCAATTAGACGGAGCGGGTGTATTTGCACCCATTGTATTGTTATCATTATTAGCTATTTCCTTTGTCATCCTTATTTCGATTTTAGAAAAGAAATTTATTAGTTGGAGGAAGCATTCATGAAATTTTTAAAACGCATCTTTGTGTTTACATTATTAGTTGCAATGATTGCTGGATGTTCTAGTAATTCAGCATCAGATAAGGGTAAGAAAGAAAAAGAAATAACGGTCATGCTTGATTGGTACCCAAATGCGGTACATAGCTTTATTTATGCGGCAATTGAAAAAGGCTACTTTAAAGAAGAAGGAGTAAAGGTGAATATTAAATTCCCTTCCAATCCGACTGATCCATTAACTTTAGCAGCGGCAGGAAAAGTAACGGTTGGCTTGTATTATCAACCAGATGTTGTTATGGCAAGAGCAAATGAACAAATTCCAGTGAAATCAATTGGAGCTGTCGTACGTTCCCCGTTAAATCATGTTGTATCACTGAAATCAGCAGGCATTCAATCACCGAAAGATTTAGAAGGAAAAACAGTAGGATATTCGGGGACACCTTTAAGTGAGATGTATTTAAAAACGATGGTAAAAGAAGCTGGTGGTAATCCAGATACAGTGAAAGTAGTCGATGTTGGCTTTGATTTAGTACCAGCGTTAATTACGAAAAAAGTAGATGCAGTAACAGGAGCATACATTAACCATGAAGTACCTGTTATGCGACATGAAGGCCATGAACCAGCGTACTTTAATCCAGCTGATTATGGTGTGCCAAACTATCATGAGCTTGTATTTGTAACAGGTGATAAAACGTTGAAAAAAGATAAGGAAGCGTTGCAAGCTTTCTTACGTGGTACGAAAAAAGGTTATGAATTCATGAAGAAAAATCCAGATGAAGCATTAAATATTTTATTAAATCATCAAGAAAAAGAAAACTTCCCGCTTGTACCAGAAGTTGAAAAAGAAAGTATGAAAATTTTATTAGAGAAGATGGAAACGAAAGATGAGCCATTCCTATCGGATTCAAAAGAGTCATGGGAGAAACAAAATAAATGGCTGAAAGATAAAGGGATGACGAAAGAAATCGTTCCAGCTGAGGAATTATTCGAAAACATTTTAAAGTAGGCGAATGAATATGAAAAATGAGCTTCATGTAATCTCAAATGGTCACATGTCATTCGAAGAGCTAGTGAATGTAGCAATGCAAATTGAGAGTGAGATTGATTATTTACATGTTCGTGAGCGTGAGAAAAGTACGAAGGAATTGTATGAAGGTGTGGAAAGTCTTTTGAAGAAAGGCTTTCCCGCATCGAAGATAGTAATAAATGATCGAATTGATATTGCTATTTTATTAAATATTCCGCGTGTGCAGCTAGGATATCGAAGCGCAGATGTAAGGTCAGTGAAAGAAAAGTTTTCTTATTTGCATGTCGGTTATTCTGTGCATTCTTTAGAAGAGGCGATCGATGCATTTAAGAATGGAGCGGATTCACTCGTCTATGGTCATGTATTTCCGACAGATTGTAAAAAAGGTGTGCCAGCGAGAGGGCTTGAAGAAGTTTCAGCCATTGCAAAGTGTTTATCCATACCGATTACAGCAATTGGAGGAATCACCACGGAAAACACAGGGGATGTTCTTACTAATGGTGTCAGTGGTATTGCTGTTATGTCTGGAATTATAAGTAGTAGTAACCCATATAGCAAAGCGAAATCTTATAAGGAATCAATAAGAAAGTGGGCGGAAAAACATGTGTAAGAAGTATGATGTAGCGATAATTGGCGGAGGTGTAATAGGTAGTTCAGTTGCACATTTTCTAGCAGAACGAGGGCATAAAGTAGCGATTGTAGAGAAGCAACAGATTGCATCTGAAGCCTCGAAAGCAGCTGCTGGTTTACTTGGGGTTCAGGCAGAATGGGATGCGTATGATCCGTTATTTGAACTTGCTAGAGAAAGCCGTGCTATATTTCCACAACTTGCAGCAGTTTTACGTGAAAAAACAGGCATCGATATTGGGTATGAAGAAAAAGGCATTTATCGCATTGCTCAAAATGAAGATGAGAAGGAAAGAATTCTTCATATTATGGATTGGCAGCAGAAAACAGGTGAAGATTCCTATTTTCTAACGGGAGAAAAATTGCGGGAAAAAGAGCCATTTCTATCTGAATCCATTATAGGTGCGGTATATTATCCGAAAGATGGTCATGTTATTGCACCAGAGCTTACAAAAGCATTTGCACACTCTGCAGCAATTTCCGGTACTGATATATATGAACAAACAGAAGTATTTGATATTCGTATTGAAAATGATAACGTAACAGGAATTGTTACAAGCGAAGGTATTATTGCGTGCGAGAAAGTTGTGATTGCAGGTGGTTCATGGAGCACGAAGTTACTAGGTTATTTTCACCGCGAATGGGGTACATATCCAGTTAAAGGAGAAGTAGTAGCGGTAAGAAGTAGAAAATCACTTTTAAATGCGCCTATTTTCCAAGAAAGATTTTATATTGCACCAAAGCGCGGTGGACGGTACGTAATTGGAGCAACGATGAAGTCTCATACGTTTAATAAAACTGTGCAACCAGAAAGTATTACTTCTATATTAGAGCGTGCTTATACAATATTGCCGGCTTTAAAAGAAGCGGAATGGGAAAGTGCATGGGCAGGATTAAGGCCACAATCAAATCACGAAGCTCCTTATATGGGAGAGCATGAAGAAATAAAAGGTTTATATGCTTGCACGGGCCATTATCGAAACGGCATTTTATTAAGTCCTGTTTCTGGTCAATATATGGCGGATTTAATAGAAGGAAAGCAGGAGAATCACTTGTTAGATTCATTGCTTTCTAAAAGAGTTTAGAAAGGGGATGGAAGTTTGAATTTAAAAATTAATGGTAATCAAATTGAAGTGCCAGCGAGTGTGAAAACAGTAGCTGAACTACTTACACATTTAGAGTTAGATAACAGAATTGTTGTAGTTGAGCGTAATAAAGATATTTTACAAAAAGATAATCATACAGATACATCTGTTTTTGATGGAGACCAAATTGAGATTGTAACTTTCGTAGGAGGCGGTTGATTATGTTAAACATTGGACCATTGTCATTTCAGTCTAGACTTTTATTAGGAACAGGGAAATTCCCTGATTTTGACGTACAGCAAAAAGCAATTGACGTTTCTGAAGCTGAAATTTTAACGTTTGCAGTACGTCGTATGGATATATTTGATGCAAAGCAACCTAATTTATTAGAGAAGCTTGATGTGAAAAAATATACGTTATTACCGAATACAGCCGGAGCGAAAAATGCTGAAGAAGCTGTTCGTATTGCAAAATTAGCGAAAGCTTCAGGACTTTGTGACATGATCAAAGTAGAGGTTATTGGTGATGATAGAACGTTATTACCTGATCCAATAGAAACATTAAAGGCATCTGAAATGTTACTAGAAGAAGGATTTATCGTACTTCCTTACACATCTGATGATGTTGTATTAGCCCGCAAATTACAAGAACTTGGCGTGCATGCGATTATGCCAGGAGCATCACCAATCGGATCAGGGCTTGGTATTGTAAATCCGTTAAATTTAAGCTTCATTATTGAACAAGCGACAGTACCAGTTATCGTTGACGCTGGTATCGGTAGCCCAGCTGACGCGGCATTCGCGATGGAATTAGGAGCGGATGGTGTGTTATTAAATACGGCTGTATCAGGAGCAAAAGATCCTATTAAAATGGCATACGCAATGAAATTAGGTATCAAAGCAGGTCGCATAGGCTTTGAAGCAGGTCGTATCGCACGTAAACGCTGTGCAACTGCAAGTAGTCCTTTAGAAGGAATGAGTGTAGTTGAATAATCGATATTCTCGCCAAGAACTATTTTCTCCCATTGGGGAAGAAGGACAGCAAAAGATAAGAGAAAAGCATGTGCTTATTATTGGCGCAGGCGCATTAGGTAGTGCAAATGCAGAAATGTTTGTAAGAGCTGGTGTTGGGAAGGTAACAATTGTTGACCGTGATTATGTCGATTGGAGTAATTTACAAAGGCAGCAATTGTATGCAGAGAGTGATGTGAAAAATAATCTTCCGAAGGCTGTAGCGGCGAAGAAACGTCTAGAAGAGATTAATAGTGAAGTAAGAGTAGAAGCACTCGTTCAAGATGTAACAGCTGAGGAATTAGAAGAGCTTGTTACAAATGTTGATGTAATCATTGATGCAACTGATAATTTCGAAACGCGTTTCATTGTAAATGATATAGCGCAAAAATATTCTATTCCATGGATTTACGGGGCTTGTGTAGGGAGTTACGGACTTTCTTACACAATTCTTCCTAGTAAAACACCATGTTTATCATGTTTATTACAATCGATTCCGCTTGGCGGTGCGACATGTGATACAGCGGGCATTATATCACCTGCTGTATCTCTCGTCGTTTCTCATCAAGTAACGGAAGCTCTTAAACTATTAGTGGAAGATTACGAATCACTTCGAGAGGGACTTGCGTCGTTTGATGTATGGAAGAATGAATATTCATGTATGAATGTGCAAAAGCTTCGTAAACACAATTGTCCTTCATGCGGGGAGAATGCATTATATCCGTATTTAAATAAAGAAAATACATCGAAAACAGCAGTTTTATGCGGACGAAATACAGTTCAAATTAGACCACCTCATAAAGGGGAAATGGATTTTGAACAATATAAGGGGCTGCTGGAAGGTCGCGTTACGGATTTAAATGTAAATCCATATTTACTATCATTTTCTGTTGAAGAAAAGAGATTAGTTGCCTTCAAAGATGGTCGTGTACTTGTACATGGAACGAAAGATATAAGCGAAGCAAAGACGATTTATCATCGCTATTTTGGTTAGAAAAGGATGAGTGGGATGAAAGTGAATAAAGCTTTAACAATTGCAGGATCTGATAGCGGAGGCGGTGCTGGCATTCAAGCGGATTTAAAAACATTCCAAGAGCTTGGTGTATATGGGATGACGGCTATTACGGTAATTACTGCTCAAAACACGCTTGGCGTTCAAGGGGTATATCCTGTTCCATTAGAAGGTATTACGGAACAGCTGAATTCAATTGGTACGGATTTAACACCAGATGCTGTGAAACTAGGAATGTTATTTAGTAGCGAAATCATTCAAATTGTAGCAGAACATATTAATAAATTTGGCTGGAATAATATTGTGCTAGACCCTGTTATGATTGCTAAGGGTGGAGCATCATTATTACAACAAGAAGCAGTACAAGCATTAAAGGAATATTTATTACCAGTAGCAACTGTTATAACACCGAATGTTCCGGAAGCAGAAGTGTTAACTGGGCTGGAAATTCATAACGTTGAAGATAGTAAAGAGGCTGCAAAAGTACTTCATGAATTAGGTGCGAAATATGTACTCATGAAGGGCGGACATGCAGAATATCAAGGTAATGAAGTAATTGATTTACTCTTTGATGGAGAAGATTTTATTGAATTTAGAAGTGAGCGAATTCCTTCAAAGCAAACACACGGAAGCGGCTGTACATTTGCGTCAGCAGTTACAGCTGGACTTGCGAAAGGATACTCGATGGAAGAGGCAGTTCAAGAGGCTAAACAATTTATTAGTATAGCAATTGAAGAACCGTTGAATATTGGAAGTGGTCATGGACCGACGAATCACTTTGCATACAAATTGAATAAAGCATAAGCATGAATAATAGAAAAGTCAGTTTTATAACTGGCTTTTTTTCTGTTTACTTTTTCCAAATACAGGAGTAATATATCAGCCAGAATACATTTTTGTAATACGCTGAGTCCAATTCTATGGAGCGGAGGAACCAATTTGTGCAGTGTCACTAGGGGTGAATCTTTCAATTTTGAAAGTAGGGCTACTCTCAAAGTCCGAATCCGACAGCTAACTTCGTAAGCGTCTTGAGAGAGGACGGTGCCATGATGGATACATCACTTCATCGATCTGATTAGTATAGGGGAATATCAATCTATGTTTGAGTTCTTTTATGCTAAGGAGGATGAGGTATATGGAACTAACACTTATTTGTGTTGGAGAAGAAAGCAAGGTAAATAGTTTAATAGATTTAGTAGCTTTTCAACATGAGTTAATTATTTTTACAGCAAATGAAGAGATAGCGGCTGAAGTTAGGAATTGTGGATTTGATTGGACGTATAGTTGTAGTAAGAAGCAGGATTTTACTAGTATTTGTGAGTGTATTAAGAAGGTGATTCTGCTAGGGGATGAGCTTCCAATCGTTAGCTTCTTTACAGAACACATTCGTTTTTCTTTCCAAGCGCCTATTACTGTTGTTACAAAAAATAAACGATATCCAGCGAGGCTCTATGAAACAATTGGAGCTACATTTGTCGTGTTTACGAATTGTGATAATATTTCTTTTTTATGTTTTGAATAAGGCGGGGGAGAAGAAAATGAAGGTGTTATTATTAGGAGATATAGCGAATCGTTGGGCAGTATCGGTAGAGCGAGTTCAAGAATTGGTGGTGCTCGATCCTATTTTTCCAAGGCCCTATATCATATTACCATCAAAAGACGCTTTATATTTAAAATCAGATGTTATCGAATATGAGCAGCTACATGCAGAATTGTCACAAGTTTATATTCGCGGGAGAAATTTACGTGCTTTTTTACGAGGGGAATAAATAGTGTATAAAAAAAGAGCGAATGCGAAGTGCAACAAGCTATGCACTTCATGTCATTCGCTCTTTTTATTTCGTATTTAAAAGGTTATTTCTGTGAAAAAGAAAGAAAAGACGAGAAAACAGATGAAAGAATATTAATAACACTAAATGTAAGCGTTTAAACAGATGGATATTTTCTTATTTTCAGTAATTTGCCTCTTTACAAGTTAAATATAGAGGAGTATATTTACTCTCATAAATCATTCATAAAATTTCCAAAAAAACCTAAAATCGCTGAGTTCCAGAAATGGAGCGGGGGAACCAATTTTGTGCATCGTCACTTGGGGTGAATCTTTCAGTTTTGAAAGTAGGGCTACTCTTTAGGCCCGAATCCGACAGCTAACCTCGTAAGCGTTTAGAGAGGAGGTTTACTTTGTGTTGTTCATTTCGAACACTAAGTAGAGCTTAGTGTTCTTTTTTTGATAATCTAATGGTAAATTTTTACAATGGGAAGAGGGATAGCTATGTTAGATGTTGTAATGATCGGGATTTTTGTTGTGTTAGTCGCATCGATGGCAAGTCTTGCAAGTTGGTCAGATAAAGTTGTGAAAGAAGGGAAGCAATCATGACGATTGCCTTATCGGTTATTGTTGCAGTAATTACGTTGTACTTAGTGTATGCATTATTAAATCCGGAAAAGTTTTAATTAGGGGGAGTCATTCATTATGATCTGGGTCGCAGTTGTTATTACAATGCTATTGTTTATTCTTGTGGCAAAGCCAACGGGAATTTATTTAGAGAAAGCCTTTCAAGGTAGTAAAAAGCTAGATAAAGTATTCGGGCCTTTTGAAAAACTTATTTTTAAAATTGCGGGTGTAAAAGAATACAATCAAACGTGGAAACAGTACGCATTATCATTAGTTTTATTAAATGGATTTATGATTGTTGTAGTATATTTCATTTTCAGATTACAAGGAGTATTGCCATTAAATCCAGCACACATTGAAGGAATGGAGCCTACGCTCGCTTTTAATACAGCAATTAGTTTTATGGCTGATACAAACTTACAGCATTATAGCGGTGAAAATGGTTTATCTTATTTATCACAATTAATCGGAATTACATTCTTAATGTTTGCAGCACCGGCAACGACTTTAGCGCTCGTTATGGCATTTATAAGAGGACTGGCTGGAAAAGAACTCGGTAACTTTTTCGTTGATTTTACGAGAGCGTTAACGAGAGTTTTTCTTCCTATCGCATGTATTGCGGCACTAGCGTTTGTTGCACTTGGCGTACCACAAACGTTAGACGGAGCAGTTACGGCACAAACGATTGATGGCGCGAAGCAAAGTATTTTACGTGGGCCAGTTGCATCATTCGTTTCAATTAAGGAACTTGGGAATAACGGTGGTGGATTTTTCGGGGCAAACTCTACACATCCTTTTGAAAACCCAGGACAAATGAGTAATATTTTGCAAATGATGCTTATGATGTTATTGCCAACAGCACTACCATTCACGTACGGACGAATGGTAGGAAATAAAAAACAAGGACGTATTCTTTTCGTTTCACTATTCATGGTGTTTTTACTAGGGTTTATAACGATTACGACATCTGAACTAAACGGGAATCCGGCATTAAATGGAATGGGTATTGAACACGTACAAGGAAGTACAGAAGGAAAAGAAGTAAGGTTCGGAACAGTATTTTCTTCCCTTTATGCGACTGTAACGACAGCTGCTGAAACAGGGGCTGTTAATACGATGCATGATACGTTAACACCAATTGGTGGGTTAGTTCCACTTGTAAATATGATGTTAAATACAGTATATGGCGGCGTTGGAGCAGGTTTTGTGAACATTATTATGTATGCGATTATCGCAGTCTTTATATCTGGATTGATGGTCGGACGGACACCAGAGTTTTTAGGTAAGAAAATTGAAGGTAAGGAAATGAAGTTAATTGCGGTAACGATACTATTTCATCCACTGCTTATTTTAGGATTTTCAGCATTAGCTCTTTCAACAAGTTTAGGAACGGATGCTATTTCTCATTCCGGTTTCCACGGTTTGACGCAAGTGGTATATGAATATACATCGTCAGCTGCGAATAACGGATCTGGATTTGAAGGATTAGCGGATAATACACCGTTTTGGAATATTACAACTGGTTTAGTTATGTTTTTAGGTCGCTATTTCAGTTTAATTACGATGCTAGCTGTCGCAGCTTCATTGAAAGAAAAGACGGTTGTACCAGAAACAGTCGGAACGTTCCGTACGGATAATAGTTTATTTGGCGGCATTTTCATCGGAACAATTGTAATTGTCGGTGCATTAACATTCTTCCCGATGTTAGTACTCGGTCCAATTGCAGAATTTCTTACATTGAAGTAATGGAGGGTAAATGATGAGACTGGTAGTAGTAAAAGAAAAAAGAGTAAATCAGTCACAAATACATGCTGTAGAAGATGAGGTTAGACAAGTGAAAGCGATGGATCGTGATATCGTGACACATGCGATGAAACAATCCTTTGCGAAATTGAGTCCGAAAGTCATGATAAAGAATCCAATTATGTTTGTTGTGGAAATTGGATTTATCATTACGTTCATTTTATCGTTTCTTCCAAGTGGTTCTAGTAGTGTACCAGGATGGTTTAATATAACAGTTTCTCTCATTCTATTATTTACAGTTTTATTTGCTAACTTTGCAGAAGCTTTAGCGGAAGGTCGGGGGAAAGCGCAAGCCGATTCCTTAAAACAGTCGAAGAAAGATGTATTTGCAAATGTTGTAAAAGAAAATGGAGACACCGTTCAAGTTTCAGCAACTGATCTTAGAAAAGGTGACGTTGTTATTGTAAAACAAGGAGAAATGATTCCAAGTGATGGGGAAGTAATAAAAGGATTAGCGTCTGTCGATGAATCTGCGATTACAGGGGAATCAGCTCCTGTAATAAAAGAAGCCGGAGGTGATTTTTGCTCCGTAACAGGCGGTACGATGGTTGTAAGTGATGAGATTACGATTGTCATTACGAGTAATCCTGGGGAATCATTTATTGATAAAATGATTTCGTTAGTAGAAGGGGCTTCTCGTCAAAAAACGCCGAATGAGATTGCTTTAAATACAGTATTAACGAGTTTAACGCTTATTTTCTTAATCGTTGTTGTGACGCTGCCGATTTTTACAAATTACTTAGGATTTCAAATTGATACAGCTGTACTTGTAGCGTTGTTAGTTTGTTTAATTCCAACGACAATTGGTGGATTATTATCGGCAATTGGTATTGCCGGGATGGACCGCGTGACAAAGTTTAATGTGTTAGCGATGTCGGGTAAAGCAGTGGAAGCTGCGGGTGATATTAATACAATTATTTTAGATAAAACGGGTACGATTACTTTCGGGAACCGAATGGCTCATACATTATTACCTGTAGGAAATGAAACGATTGAGCAAGTTGGAAAGTGGGCTGCTATTAGCTCAGTTTTAGATGAAACACCAGAAGGTCGATCAGTTATAGAATATGTAAAAACGAAGTCTATATCATATAATCGAGAAATTGCAGAAAAAGGTGAATTTGTTCCATTTAAAGCAGAAACGAGAATGAGTGGTGTTGATTTACAGGACGGAACGAAAGTGAGAAAAGGTGCTGTAGGTAGCGTAATTGAATGGGTTCAGTCACAAGGTGGCACGATTCCGAAAGATGTAAATCAAAAAGCAGATTTCATTTCAAAAGAGGGCGGAACACCACTTGTAGTTGCAGTAAATAATCGTATTTACGGTTTAATCTATTTAAAAGATACAGTAAAACCTGGCATGCGTGAACGTTTTGAACAGTTGCGTCAAATGGGGATTAAAACGGTTATGTGTACAGGGGATAACCCATTAACAGCAGCAACAATTGCAAAAGAAGCAGGGGTAGATGAATTCGTTGCCGAGTGTAAACCAGAAGATAAAATTTCTGTTATTAAAGCAGAGCAAGATAAAGGGAAACTTGTAGCGATGACAGGTGATGGTACAAATGATGCGCCGGCATTAGCGCAGGCTGACGTTGGATTAGCAATGAATAGCGGAACGACAGCTGCAAAAGAAGCAGCAAATATGATTGATTTAGATTCGAACCCAACAAAAATTATTGAGGTTGTAGGAATCGGTAAGCAATTGTTAATGACACGTGGTGCGTTAACGACGTTTAGTATTGCAAATGATATCGCGAAATATTTCGCTATTATTCCAGCGATGTTTACACTTGCAATTCCGCAAATGGAAGCATTGAACATTATGAAATTAACATCACCACTGTCAGCGATTTTATCAGCATTAATATTTAATGCAGTTATTATTCCATTACTCATTCCATTGGCGATGAAAGGTATCGCATATAAACCGATGAGTTCGAATGCACTACTTGGCCGAAACCTACTTATTTATGGGCTGGGCGGAGTGATTGTACCGTTTATTGGAATTAAAGTAATTGATATGATTGTCGGTTTGTTCATATAAGGAAGAGGGGAAAAAGATGGCGAAGAAACAAAGTATACTATCACCGATTATACGTATTACTTTTACATTTTTAGTGTTGTGCGGCCTTGTATATCCGCTTATTGTTACTGGTATTGCGCAAGCAGTAATGAAGGATAATGCGGATGGAAGTCTAATATATAATGATAAAAATGAAGTGATTGGTTCTAAATTAATCGGTCAAAATTTCACAGATCCACGTTATTTTCATGGACGTGTCTCTAGTATTGAATATAAAGCAGAAGCGTCTGGTTCAAATAACTATGCACCGTCTAATCCAGATTTAGAGAAACGAGTAGAGAAAAGTATTGAAGATTGGAAGAAACAAAATCCCACTGTTCCGGTTACAGAAGTGCCAATCGATTTAGTGACAAATTCAGGTTCAGGGCTTGATCCTGACATTAGTCCGAAGGCAGCTTCCGTACAGGTAGAGCGCATCTCGAAATTAACGAATATTTCGAAAGAAATGCTGGATCAATTGATTAAAGATCAAACGGAAGATGCGGCACTTGGCTTATTTGGAGAAAACCGCGTGAACGTTTTAAAGTTAAATTTAGAATTACAGAAATTAATGAAATAGTAACAGTGCTACCTCAATCTAACGGATTGAGGTAGCGTTGTTTCGAAAGAAAGGTTGTGAATGTTTTGTATGCGGATGACTATAAACCAACTTTTCAAAGGCGAACACCAGAAGAGTATTTAGAATATATTCGTCAGCAAAATCGCGGGAAGTTAAAGTTATATGTGGGGGCTGCTCCAGGAGTAGGGAAAAGTTATAAAATGCTCTTTGATGCAAGAGAGATGAAAAAAGATGGTATGGATATTGTAATTGGTTTAATTGAAACGCACGGAAGAAAAGAGACGGAAGAAGCAATTGCAGATTTAGAAAAGGTTTCTTTAAAAGAAATACAGTATAAAGGAAAAATATTTTATGAACTTGATGTGGAAGAAATTATAAAACGTGCACCGCAAGTAGTCGTAGTTGATGAACTGGCACATAGTAATATACCAGGTTCCAAACATAAAAAACGTTACATGGATGTGCAAGAATTGCTAGAGGCTGGTATATCCGTATTATCAGCGTTTAATATTCAGCATTTAGAAAGTGTTCATGATATTGTAGCTCAAATTACGAATATAAAAGTACGAGAACGAATTCCAGATTTTATTTTGCAAAAGGCGAATGAAATTCAGCTCGTTGATGCAACACCTGAGGTATTAAGGAAGAGATTAATAGATGGAAAGATATATAAGGAAGAAAAAATTCAGCAAAGCTTACAAAATTTCTTTACGCTTAATAATCTAGGGGCACTCAGAGAGTTATCGCTTCGTGAAGTTGCTGATGATATGGAAGAGAAAATTAGCCAAACAGTAATAGAACCGAATGGCGTAAAAGAAAAAATTCTTGTTTGTGTACAATATAGCTCAACAGCGGAGAAATTAATAAGACGAGGATGGCGCATGGCTGATCGGTTAAACGCTGAATTGTATGTATTAAATGTTGAAAGAGAAAATATAGACTCTCTTTCAGCTGGTAAAAAGCAAACAATTGAAGAATGGAAGGCGCTCACGAATCAATTTGATGCGAGTTTTGTGTTAGAAGAGGCAAAAGGGAGAAAGCCAGCGGATGTTATTATTGAAGTCGCGAAAAGATTACAAGTAACGCAAATTTTACTGGGGCAATCGGCAAGAACAAGGTGGGAAGAAATAAGAAAAGGCTCGATTGTAAATGAGATTATGAGACAAACGAAGTATATTGATATTCATATTGTTGCGGATCAACGAGCGTAAAATAGAGACCATCTTAGGTCTCTATTTTACTTTTTGTGTGGCGGGGAAGCGTAGCATTTTCATTGCATATAAGATTATGATTAGAAACATAATTGCACCTAGGAAGAAAATCCAAAAGTAATTTTGATTAAATAAAAGAAATCCACCTACAAGTGGCCCTGTGCTCATACCGAAATAGCGGATGAAGTTGTACATACCGATAGCAGTTGCGCGTTCTTGTACGAATTCTTCCGTTAATAAAGTAGTGTGAGTTGGCATAGACAGTCCCATACTAAAACCGTATAAAGAGGTAACGATAATGATGAATGGGATGTTGAAGCTATATGTGAAAGAGAATAAAGTGACACATATAATATTGAAGAAACTAGTAATGAATAAAGCTTGCTTTGTTGTGAGAAGTTTTTGCAAAAGTTTATAGCAATAACTTCCTAACATGATGGAAAGGGACATTGGTATAAACATAAGACCGATTTCACTTGCAGTTAGGTGAAATGAATTTGTTAAAATGCTTGGTAAAAAAACGAGAAAGCAAAAGTAAATACAAAATTGAATAAAGCCAATAAGAGTAATAGAAAATCCAGTTGTATTTTTTAAGATAAGCCAGTAATTCTTTTTTGCTTGCGGTTGCTTCATTACAGTTGGTTTTGTTTCTGGAAGTAGTGAAATGTTTATAATTAATAAGAGAATGCCAAGTATAGATAAAAACAGAAATACGGATAAGTGGCCATTTATACTGCCGAGATAACCACCAATTAGAGGGCCAACCGCAGGTGCGAGAGCAAGTAACATTTGATAGAGGCTCATTGCTTCTCCGCGTTCTTTTCCTTCAAATAAATCACCAATAATCGTTGCTGCGACTACAGGTATAGCTGCTATTCCTATAGCTTGAACAGCTCTAAAAAATAGAAATAAATAAACGTTCGCCGAAAAAGCACATCCAATTGAACCAATTGTACTAATGACTAAACTAGGGATAAGGACAGATTTTCTCCCTTTTGTATCAATTAAAGGTCCATAGAAGAGCTGCATAATCGCAAGAACGAATGTGAAAATTGAAACTGTTACATTTACAAGATAAAGAGAAGTGTGAAAAGAAGCTTGAATCATAGGCAAGATAGGTGTGTAAATATTTTGAGCGAAGGAACCGAGTAAGGCACTAATACAGATAACATATAAAATGAAATTTAGTTTGGATTTTTTCATTGTGTTAACCTCCTTTTTATTTTGTTTCCTTGGAAACTAAATTTATTTTAACATGTTTTTCTCACTTGTAAATATGAAAAAATGATTTTAAAATGGTATATAGTGAAATTGTTTCTTTGGAAACTTAGGGGGCGAACGGATTGGATTATGCAACGAAGCAAATGGAAATACTTTCGGACATTCGTACACTTTTGCATAAAAAAGAAGAACATTTGAAAGGACAAAATGAGAAGTTTCTTCGTGAGACAGGTGTAAGTGGTATGTCTTTATCTGAGTTACATGTGATCGAGTGTATCGGGAAAAATGGTCTGATGAATGTAACGGCAATTACGACAGAAATGGGAATAACGAAGGGCGCAATCTCTAAAATTTGTACAAAGTTGTTTCAAAAGCAATTCGTTGAGAAGATACAAATGTTAGATAATCAAAAAGAAATTTTTTTCCGCTTAACGGAAAGCGGAAATGAAATATATAAAGCTCATGATAAATTGCATAAACAAGCTGAAGAAAAGTGGCTGTTACTTTTAGATGGATATACGAAAGAAGAGCAAGACTTTATTCAAAGGTTTATAAAGGATGTCTCCGATCATTTGGAAATATAATTGGAAGAAAAAACTCCTTCATTTCAAGCCGTTTGAATATAATTTCTAAAAGAACTCATATATAATAGAAAAAGATACTTAACATAGTGAATAATTAAAGAGTCAATATATAAAGAGGAGAGAATAACATGCTTGAAAATACGGGGTTAGTATTAGAAGGCGGCGGTATGCGTGGTGTATATACGGGCGGGATACTAGAATACTTTATGGAACAAGATTTATATTTTCCATATGTAGTCGGTGTATCAGCTGGTGCTTGTCATGCAGCGTCGTATCTTTCCAGACAAAGAAATAGAAATAAAACGGTCAATATTGACTATGTATCACATCCGAAGTATTTATCGTATAAAAACTTATGGAGAAAACGTCAGTTATTTGATATGGATTTCATTTTTCATGAAATACCAGAAAAGCATGTGCCGTTTGATTTTGAAACATATTTTAATAGTCCCGAACGCTTTCTTGTAGGAACAACGGATTGTGAAACAGGACAGTCTGTTTATTTTGAAAAAGAGGGAACGAATGATGATGCGCTAAATTTATTACAAGCGTCTAGCTCATTACCTTTCATTGCACCAGTAGTAAATTACCGTGGTAAGCAATTATTAGATGGCGGGATTTCTGATCCAATTCCAGTTCGAAAAGCACAGGAGGATGGATTTAAAAAATCAGTCGTTATTTTGACGAGAAATCATGGTTATGCAAAAAAGAAATCAAAATTTGGCTGGGTTGCAGCGAAAGCATATAAAAAATATCCGAACCTTGTTAACACGATGCTGAGTCGTTATGAAGTGTATAATGAAACACTTCACTACATTGAAAAAGAAGAGCAAGCGGGTAATTTATTTGTTATTCGTCCAGAAGTGCCGCTTCAAGTAGATCGTATGGAAAAAGATGCGATAAAACTACAAAGTTTATATGAGCAAGGCTATGAAGATGCAAAGAGACAGTTTGCAGATTTGCAGGCGTTTTTGCAAAAATAATAAAAAGGCTGTGGAGAAGAATTTCTCTGCAGTCTTTTTATTATTGGTTTTAATTATAAATATTGGTTATGCGCGTTTTTGTTATGGTATATTATGGATAAAAGTATGTGGAGAGGTGATACATATGGAAAATGTATATAAAGGACTTAGATATACTGGATTTACTATATTGCTTATTTTTGGTGGGGTATTTTTACTACGCTGGTTCGTTCACGATGAAATGCTACTGGATCAGCTTATTGGGTGTAGTGTAGGGATGATAATGGTTATTTCATCAGTTTTTATTCAAAAGTATAGTAATGAATTACAGGTGAATGAGAAGTGTTAAAAGTAATTCGTGTGATTATTGTAAAAGGAAAGTAGAGCATCGAAATTCGATGCTCTATTTTTTTATGTATAAAAAAATCCCTCAAAAAGAGGAATTTTAATGTGGTAAGAAAATCAATTGATAAGCAAACAAAATTCCAAATACATATACAAGTGGGTGAACAGAACGGAATTTACCTTTTGCCACTTTCATAAGTGGGTATGAAATAAATCCAAGTGCGATACCTGTTGCGATACTTGATGTAAGTGGCATGCTTAAGATTACTAAGAATGCTGGGAATGCTTCATCAAATGCGTCCCAATCGATGTGGCGAACTGAACCCATCATAAGACTACCAACGATAATTAATGATGGTGCAGTAATAGCTGATACACCAGAAACGGCACTTACTAATGGTCCGAAGAATGCTGCTAGTGCGAATAGAACAGCTACTGTAACTGTTGTTAAACCAGTACGACCACCAGCTGCAACACCAGCAGAAGATTCAATGTAAGCTGTTGATGGTGTTGTTCCGAACATAGAACCGATTGTTGCTGAGAATGAGTCAGATAGAAGAGCACGTCCAGCTTTTGGAAGCTTTCCGTCTTTCATAAATCCACCTTGTTGAGCAACGCCAAGTAATGTACCTGTTGTATCGAATAGTGTAACAAGGAAGAATGAGAATACAACGCCGTATAATCCGTAGTTAATTACGTCAGATACAGCAGTGATTGGATTTGAAACGATAATTCCTTCTGGTAATCCTGGCATTGATGTAACACCGTTTGAGAATGTTAATTGTCCTGTGAAGAAAGCAATAACACCAGTTAATAGCATACCGATAAATAGTGCGCCATTTACATTTAAAGACATAAGGACAATTGTAATTCCAAGTCCAGCTAATGCTAGTAGTACTGGAGCAGAGTGAAGGTCACCAAGCCCAACTAAGTTTGCTTCATTTTTTGTAACGATACCTGTTAAACGTAAACCGATAAAGGCGATGAAAAGACCGATACCAGCAGTAATTGCATGTTTTAAGTTTTCAGGAATTGCTTCCATTAATTTTGTACGGAAAGATGTGAATGATAACAAAATTAAAATCATACCTGCTACGAATACAGCAGAGAATGCAATTGCGAAAGTCATGCCTTCATGAGCTTTTACAACAGAGTAAGAGAAGTAAGCATTTAATCCCATACCTGGTGCAATTGCGATTGGTAAGTTTGTAAAGATTGCCATAAATAATGTTCCGACAACAGCAGCGATAATTGTTGCTGTAAATGCTTGTTCAAATGGAACACCTGCATCCCCAAGGATAACAGGGTTTACCACAATGATATATGCCATTGTTAAGAAGGTAATAATACCTGCCATAATTTCAGTTTTAATAGAAGTTTTATGTTTTGAAAGGTTAAACATATAAACATCCTTTCTGTTTACGAATAATTTTCACAACAGTTATATATAATATTCGCTTTTTAACTATTTTGCAATAGTTTTACATAAAAAGTTTACAACAATTCATATTTTGTGTCTTAAATTCGAATATTAATCGT
This sequence comes from Bacillus basilensis, assembly GCF_050630465.1. NCBI lineage: Bacteria > Bacillati > Bacillota > Bacilli > Caryophanales > Bacillaceae > Bacillus > Bacillus basilensis. The sequence continues at coordinate 25,335 of NZ_JBNTQO010000004.1, forward strand.
AACATGATGTGTGAATTTCAGGTTTTATTATGCACATGATAAGGAAAAGGAGTTGAAAGAAGCTATGCCGCAGCAAAAAAACTTTGTAACAATGCCTGCACAACATCAAAATAAACAGCCTGGCATTGAATCATTAATGAATCCTCTACCACAGTTTGAAGATCCCAATTATAAAGGAAGCGAAAAGTTAAAAGGAAAGAACGTATTAATTACAGGTGGAGATAGTGGAATTGGACGAGCTGTTTCCATTGCTTTTGCGAAAGAGGGGGCAAATATTGCGATTGCGTATTTAGATGAGGAGGGAGATGCAAATGAGACGAAACAATATGTTGAGAAAGAAGGCGTAAAGTGTGTATTGTTGCCAGGTGATTTAAGTAATGAACAGCATTGTAAAGATATTGTGCAAGAGACCATACAGCAGTTAGGCAGCTTAAATGTTTTAGTAAATAATGTCGCGCAGCAATATCCGCAGCAAGGATTAGAATATATTACAGCGGAACAGTTAGAAAAAACGTTTCGTATTAATATTTTTTCTTATTTTCACGTTGCGAAAGCAGCACTTTCTCATTTAAAGCAAGGGGATGTCATTATAAATACGGCATCTATCGTTGCGTATGAAGGAAATGAAACGTTAATTGATTATTCCGCAACGAAAGGAGCGATCGTAGCTTTTACAAGATCACTTTCTCAATCGTTAGTGCAAAAAGGGATTCGTGTAAATGGTGTTGCGCCGGGGCCAATTTGGACACCACTTATCCCATCAAGCTTTGATGAGAAGAAAGTATCACAGTTCGGGAGCAATGTTCCGATGCAGAGGCCTGGTCAACCATATGAATTAGCGCCAGCATACGTATACTTAGCGTCTGGGGATTCATCCTATGTTACGGGGCAGATGATACATGTAAATGGGGGAGTTATTGTAAATGGATAGTTTTCATTTATAAGAGCAAAGTAAAGTTAATTCCACTTATTATAGTGAGCGCTAGGGGGGATATAGATGAAAAAGTTATGTTTCGTCATACTATTATTTTTCATCCTACCGGTTAGTGCTTTTGCTGATACAGATCATTTAATATTAGTGAATCTTACGACAAACCAGTTGTCTTTTTTTGAAAATGGAAATTATACAAAAACATTCCCCGTAACAACTGGAAGAGATCGTACACCTACGCCTGAAGGTAATTTTTGTATTATAACTAAATATAAAAATAAAGAATACCATCGAAAAAAAATAGCTGGGGGTGCACCAAATAACCCTCTTGGTACGAGATGGCTTGGGCTAGATAAGAATGAATATGCGATTCATGGGACAAATCGGGAATGGACGATTGGAAGTAGGGAATCAAATGGGTGTATTCGCATGCATGACAGGGATATACAGTGGTTATATGATCGAGTCCAATTACAAACAAAAGTAATCATTTCTCGTTTTCATACGAGCCCTGAATATGAAGCAAATAAGCTTGGTTACCGCGTTGTGAGTTGGAGTGGTCGTAAAGTAAAAGAAGAGCAAATTGGCATGCTTACGTTAGTAGACCGTGCCGATATATATTGGCAAGAACCAAATGGGCAGCTAACGAAAGTGAAAACAGTATTACCAAACGAAAGATATGCAGTGTACTCAAAACGAAAAGATGGAATATATTATATAGGAAACAATTTGTATATTGTGGATGAAACAGGAGGAAAAATTCGTTATGAACAAATTCCTTCTTCGACTTTAAGTAATATATATAAACGGAAATATAATGTTCCGTAATGGCTACCGTATTATAGACGGTAGCTTATTTCTACTTTGAGTTTAACTGCAACTATTGTATTTTGCTGAATATAATACAGTACAGATAGGGGGCGGTTACATTATGAAAAGTGAATTTGCGTTTAAAGTTTTCTTAGTAACGACCTGTTTATTTATCGTGTATTTGTATGCGTTTCTCGTATTTTCGTTTTATGTTCCATATGTTGATTTAATATTGTTCTTCGGATTTATTTGGGCGTTTGTTAAGGCAAGGGAAGGGGAGAAGAGTATATATCGGCGTATTACCTTATGCGGGACGGCCGTTCTCGTTATTTTGTACTTTTTTATTATGCATGATTTTTGGAGGGGAATGTAAAAAGCATACGATTACTCGTATGCTTTTACATCTGTTAATGATGGAAGAGAGGAAATGGCTCCGTAATTTGTACATGTGAGAGCACCTACTTTATTTGCAAAGGAGATAAACGTTGTTAAATCTTCAAAATTATGAAGAAACATTTGTTCACTTTTAGCAATTTGGTATAACATTGCTCCAACGAAAGCATCACCAGCGCCAGTAGTATCAACTTGTTGAATAGAGATAGAAGGTACAATAGTTTGCTTATCCTTTGTTGCAAGAAGAGTACCGTCTTTTCCGAGTGTAATAGCTACGGCTTTCGCACCATGATTTAATAATTTGAGTGCAGATTGTTGTAAATCACTCTCTTTAGAAAGCATAATCGCTTCTTCTTGACTTACTTTTACAAAATGAGCATGTTTTATAAAAGTTAAGCAATCTTGAATAAATTGTTCGGTATTTGTAATGAGCGCATTTCGGTAATTTGGATCAAAAGAAATAAACTGGCCACTTTCTTTTGCATGTTGTAGAAGTTGAAAATATGTGTCTTTTAACGGGCTGGACAATAAAGCTGTCGCTGAACCAAAATGGATTAAATCATTCGTTTTTATTTTTGATAAATCAATGCTATTGAAATGATATTCACCGTCTGCGCCACGCATAAAGGTAAAATCACGCTCACCATTTTGATCGATAGATACGAATGCAAGTGTGGTTTGTTTATCCTTGATGAGCATGGAAGTGTCCACATATGCATGTTGTAAAGTTTGTTCAAGAAATTCACCAAATGGATCGTTTCCTACTTGTCCCATAAATGTAGCGTGTCCACCTAATTTTGTAATAGCAGCAGCAACGTTAGCAGGTGCTCCACCAGCCTTTTTTTCGAAATTTGAACCGTTTACTAAAGAAACATTGGTATTTCGGCAAACGAAATCAATTAATAGTTCACCGATACAAAAGACATTTCTCATACAATCCCTCTTTTCAGCTTATATTGTGTAATGATAAAGTTTAGTTTTGCATCTGAAAAGATTGCTATATGATGTTTCAAGTCTTTTCGAGGAAAAACTCGGGACGTAAAGACTGTTGAACCATCGCATAAGAAAATTTCCACGATGCTTTTATCTACAAATATTTGTAGTTCTATCGTATCTTGAATATTAATTTTTTTATAGCGTTCATAACCATATTCTCCGCCAAATTGATGGCAGAAGTTGCTCCTGTCTATAGAAACAGTACCTTCTTTCCGATTAAATGTAATTGGAAAACATTCCTCCTCATTGTGGAAGAGAGAAAGCCCAAAACGCTTTGCATCTTCTGTTTTAAGGGTAACAATTAATTCATAGGATCCTTCATTATCAAGCGTTGATAATACGTTTAATCCAGCTGTTATATCTCCTGAAATTTCTTTTTTTGTTGTTCGTAGTTTTGTTAATTCTGAAACTGGTTTTTGTTTTAAGATATTATCTTCTAATGTTAATTCACGTGGAAGTGTTAAACAATGAGCCCACATATAATCATCAGAAGGATATGTGATTTCACTTGATCCTGCCCAAGCAAACAATAGGCGACGACTAGTAGAGTCTTCTAAAGTTTGAGGGGCATAAAAATCGAATCCTTTATCAACCTCGTAATAGGAATCAACATGGAAATGTAAATTTTCAATATCGAAATGGCCTATAGCATAAACAACATTGTATACATTTTGGAAATTTTCTTCTTCTTTTTCAATTCCTTGAGGTGAAAAGAGAAGTACATCTTTCCCCGATAATTGGAAGTAATCGGGGCATTCCCACATGAATCCAAATTCTTTTAAGTTTGTTGTAATTTCACCTTGGAAATTCCAATTGTATAGGTCTTGTGACTTATATAGTAAAAGAGTTCCAGTTTTATTTTTGCGTTGTGCACCGAGTAACATATAGTATATATCGTTATGTTTCCATACTTTTGGATCACGCACATGTTTTGTATATCCGTCAGGGATTACATCAATAATAGGATTATTACTATATTTCGTCATCTTATATTGAGAATCCATTATTACCATACAGTGTTTTGCATCACGGGAATTATCAGATTTTTTTATATTTCCTGTATACAGTAAGTGAAGAAGTCCGTCTTTTACGATAGCGCTCCCAGAATATGCACCGTGCGATTCATAGCTTTCAGTAGGTATGATAGCTACAGGCATACGCTCCCAGTTAATAAGATCTTTTGATTTCACATGCCCCCAATGCTTCATTCCGTGAATGGGACCAAATGGATACCACTGATAAAAAACATGATATTCATCATTGTAGTATGATACACCGTTAGGATCATTCATTAGTCCAAAGGATGGGTGGATATGATAAATTGGTTTCCATGAATCTTGGTTTGCAATTTCATATAAAGAATGTAATTCGTCTTTATCAGATTGCAATATTGTTTTATATTTTGACATAGGTTTTCTCCTCGCTATTGTTTACTTTCTTTATATAAAATGAATGTGGCAACAAAAGCAGTGATAACTGCAATAGCGAAGCCAATTATATAGTGAATCATGTTCATCATGCCAAGAGGTGCAACAATTGTAAGCATCGGAATACCTGTTAAACCGTATGCGTTAGCTGCTACTTGCATCCAGACAACGTAAGCGCCTCCAATTGCGCCGCCAATAGCTGCTGCAATAAATGGTTTACCCAGTTTTAAATTGACACCAAAAATAGCTGGTTCCGTAATTCCTAAAAATGCTGAAGCTGCTGCTGGAATTGCAATTTCTTTCGTTTTTTTGTTTTTTGTTTTGAAATAAACTGCTAAAGTAGCCCCACCTTGAGCAACGTTCGCCATTGACCAAATAGGGAGTAAGAAATTGACACCGATATCTTTATTTGCAAGTAAGCCCGCTTCAATAGCGTGGAAGCTATGATGTAAGCCAGTAAGAACGATTGTTGAATACAATCCGCCGAATATAAGTCCAGCTACTGGTCCTGCAAATTGATAAATTGTATTTAAAAGGTACGTAATGCCGTCACCGATTTTATATCCAATTGGTCCGATAATAATAAGTGATAAAAAGCCAGTTATAATAATTGTTAAGAATGGTGTAACTAATAAATCTAAAGAGTTCGGAACACGTTTTCGAAGTTCTTTTTCAATTGTACTCATAACATATACGCATAATAAAATAGGTAAAACAGTACCTTGATAGCCAATCATATCAATATCCATACCAAGGAAATGTAAAACAGTTGGTTTTGCATTTGAAAGAGTCCAAGGATTTGTTAAGCTTGGGTGAGTTAATATACCACCAATAACTGCACCTAAGAAAATATTTCCACCAAATTCTTTAGCGGCACTCACTCCAATTAAAATAGGTAAAATAATGAAAGCTGCACTTGAGAACATATCAAGTAATTGGATAAGTGAGTGATCTCCAGCAACTAATTTAAACGCTTTCAACATTCCGAGTAGACCCATAAGTAAACCGCTTGCGACGATAGCTGGAATAATTGGAACAAAAATATTGGATAGTGTCTTTGCTAGGCGGGCGATAGGATTCATTTTTTTCTTAGGTATATCGTTTGATGTTGTAGAATCTAGTTCGGCTATCCCAATTAGTTTTGAGAATTCATCATATACTTTGTTTACTATGCCAGTTCCAAAAATAATTTGGTATTGTTCAGTCGTTGCAAAAGCACCTTTCACTTCATCGATGTTTTCGATTTCGGAGGCGTTTATTTTGGTTTCATCTTTTAGTACAAGACGAAGGCGAGTAGCGCAATGTGTAGCGCGAACAATGTTTTCCTTTCCACCGATGTTTTGTAATACTTGTGTTGCAATTTGTTTCATATTCATAAAAATTCCCCCTTACTATATTTTTATGGAACCGGTTCCGTAAGTAGTTAAAATAAAAAAACAGGGAATTGATGTGAAGAATCCTGTTTTTTTATGTGGAACCGGTTTTATTTTTATTATAGAGTGCCTTTAAATTTTGTCAACGCTTTCTTGGATTTTTAATGTATAACGAGAGTGTAATATTTTTGGTATAGTTTTGTTTTCGACAAGCTGTGAAAGAGAAGTGGCAGCAAGCTTTCCGGCATACTCATAGTCAAACGCAATTGTCGTTAAGCTAGGGTGTACCATTTCTGAAATATCATATCCCCCAAATCCTGTTACAGAAATATCATTTGGTACAGAAAGAGAATGGGAGTGAATGACTTTCATTGCCCCAAGTGCGATGTTATCTGTAGCACATACGATAAGCGTTGGACGGTTATTACTTAAAATATGTTGTACTTGTTTCATGGCATCTTCTATTTGGAAAGATGTTTCGTAATAACAAACACTGCAAGTTGGTTCTAAATTTTCAATGGCTTTTTGAAAACCGTTTTTTCGATTTATACCAACAGAAATATCATCTTTTTCTACTCCTAAATAGGCGATATTTCTATGCCCTTGTGATAACACGTATGCTCCTAACTCATAAGCTGCATCATAATCATCATGAACGAGGCAATATTGATCTTTATATTCTTGCCCAACGAATAAAATAGGGATATTTGAATTAGCAATAATTTGTTGATGCTTATTTGTTAAAGTTTTGGTTAATAAAATAATGCCAGCTACTCTTTGTTTTATAAAGTTTTCCATTGCTTGTATTTCAGTTTCAATTGTTTGATTTGCATTTGCTACAAGCATTTGATAGTTATTTTCCTGTAACGTATTATCAATCCCAATAAGTGTTTTCATTGTAGCGAAGGAGTCTAATCGGGGGATAATAACACCAATTAAATTTGTTGTTTTTGCTTTTAAGCTTTGAGCAAATGTATTGGGAGAAAAATTTGTTTCTTGAATAATACTTTCGATTTTAAGTTTTGTTTTATCACTTACGTATCCACCGTTTAAGTAACGAGAAACTGTGCTTTTTGCAACTCCAGCCAATTTGGCGATATCTGCAATTGTTTTAGTCATATTATTTCACCTTCGTATTCATAAAAATATTAATTTTATTATAGGGAGAATTGGGGAGGACGTAAACAAGAAGAGGAAAAGAAAAAACCACCTCACGTATATGAGGTGGAGTATGTGTTAATATCTTGGCTTAAAAGTATGACAACAAGTTTCTACACTCGTTGCTACAGAACTTTCTAGCGTCTCGTTTGTTAAAACTGCACTTGTATACGAATCATTTTCAGTTTGACCCGATTCATCTGCATCTGGCTGAACGATAATCGCACTGGCTTGACAAAAGTTACCTTGTCCCCAAAATGAGCAATTGGAAACAGAGCATCTTACTTCTGGCATAAAACCCCCTCCTTATACATTAGTTTGGGAATTTACGCCCATTTCATGTGTAGAAGGAGTTTCCTTTTCTCGTTATTTCTTCGTTTGTTCAAACCATTCTTTGAATTTTTCTTTTGATTGTTCTCCGCTAATACGGCTTACTTCTTTACCATCTTTAAAATGAATAATTGTCGGTGTTCCTTGGATATTGTATTTATCCCAAGGCTCGTTTAAATTTTCAATATCAATTACCTTCATATCAACATTTAAATCTTTCGCTAAAGGTACAACAATAGGAGAGACCTTTTGACAATGAACGCAAGAGGTTTGATAAAAGTAAATCGTTTGTTCTTTTTTATCTTCTATATTTTTATTGAGATCCTCAAGAGAAATTTTATTTGAGTAGTAACCTTTTTCATCTGTCGATGCGTTTTTCTTTTCCATTTGTGTTACAGCAAAGATTGCCGCAAATAAGACGATAATAATACCGCCAAATATAAGCATTTTTTTCATTCTTTCATCTCCTTATTTGTTTTTGATGACAATAAAGCTACAAACAGCGATTGTAATAAAGCCGATAAGTGCTAAAAACGGGATTGTCACAAAGCCGAACCAGTTTATGTATTCTCCCGTACATGGTACACGACCGCAAGCGGCCCCAGCAGCTGAAAATGCTGCGATTTTTTGAATCGCATAGTGATATAAAGAAATACAAGCACCAATACTTGCAATTGGTAAAGAATAACTTGCGATGCGATAGTCTTTTTTTACTACAGCGATACCGAGCCATAACACGAATGGATACATAAAAATACGTTGATACCAACAAAGGACACAAGGCTCAAATTTCATGATTTCGGAAAAGTATAAACTTCCTAGTGTAGCGATAAAAGAAGCTCCCCAAGCGGTAAGTAAAGCATATTCTTGCTTTTTTTCTCGTCCCATATTTTATACCTCACTTATAATAGTTACATACTAAATTATAGTATGAAGTGGCACAGAAAAGAAAGAAAAAATATGTTTATCAATAAAAGTTTTATAAGGGAAAACTTTTATTGATATAAACATTTTAAAAAAGCGCTATTCTCCAGAAGAGAATAGCGCTATATTTTACATTTGAATTTGCTCTACTTCTTCTACATGTGACTTTTGGGATGCGTGGTCAATATATTGAAATAGGAGCTGCAATTGTTTATCAACTTCTGGCAGTTCTTTACTGTATTGATAAGCGTGTAAAAAATGCTCAATACGCTTAGAAAATAATTGATCGTTCGTTTGAACCATGAGAACGAGTAATTTATCCCAATTACAGCAATACGTGTAATAGAGAGCTTTATCATAATCGTTATATGTTTGCACTGTGTACCCTCCTTACCGAGAGTTATATATAGTGTGTGATAAGTAAGGAGAAATACACTTGAAAGAATTTGTTAAGAAAAAAAGTGAATGAAAAAAAACGAGGTGTGTCCTCGTTTTTTAAGCTTTTGGCATTGGCGTAGGTGTTGGTTTGCCATAACCTTCTTTGTATTTATTATCGATATAGTTACGAATTTCAAGCGTTGATTTTCCTTTTTGTTTCATCGAAGCAGATTCAACAGCGATTTCTAAGCAATTGACGCAAGTCGTTGCATGGGAATCCCAAACAACTTCACCATTCTTTTTAATTTCACGAATAAAGCAATTTTTATTATTTTTATGTCCTACACTTTCACCGCAACCACAGTAACATGGAATCCAATTTAATAGCTCTGCATTTTGTCCAGCGACAGTGTAGATATCTTTCATTTGTGGATCAAGCTTGTCTAGGAAGGTAGGAAGTGTGTCGACTCCTTTTGTTTTCTCTTGAATGTCAGCTTGCTGAGTGTGCGATGCATGGTCGTGCTCTTCTTTTGATTCAGATGATTTTTTTTCATTTGTACCACTGCTTCCGCATCCAGCAAGAATTAAACTCAGTACTGCAAGTAAAGAAAATACATATTTCTTCATACGCTTGTCCCCTTTACAAATGTATTAATCAAATTGTATCAGAGATTATGGTGTGTCGGGTGAAGATTTTTTTGACCGATTTTTGAAATGCCATCGTAGTGAATGGAATAGAAATAAAATCGGGATATAAGCGTATACAATATATAAGCCAGCTTGAGATAGTATTGTATTTAATGTGTTTATACTTTCACGGTTTTTAAAAAATAAAGAAGCTATAAAAACGATGAAAATAAAAAACGGTAATGTAAATTTAAATGAAATATGAAATGAACGCTTCATCGTTTGACATGATGACCAAATAGTTAAACAAAGGTTCGGCAAAATAATTAAAAACCAAACAAAAATAATAATATATTCAAACCGTTGAATGAAAGGAACTTTAATTATTTTCAACATTGTTAAAGTAGGCCAAATAGTATGATTTAATTGTCCTTCACTATAATACATAAAAGATACAATAGCTAAAACTACATAAATTAAAGTGCTAAAAACAATTCCTGCATGAGCCCATCTTTTTAAAGATTTTCCTTTTTCAATAAGTGGATAGAAGATAAGAATTGTTTCAAAGCCAAGAAACTCTAATGCAGATTGTTTTGCAGATATAAGTATGTCAACAGGTGAATGTGTAAAAATAGGTAAAATATTACGAAAATGAGCATATTTCATTGGATAGATTAAAAAGAATACAACGAAAATAGGAAGTACAATACCCCAAAAGCATATCCCTGTCACAGAGCGGAAGCCGCCTTTTATAATGTAGTAAGTGACTAATAAAAACATAAGTGTAAGTTTCCATAATTTAATAGTAGGGAAAATCCAAACTTGTATTACTTCCATATATGTACGAAGAACAGTAAGGCAGAATAATAAGCAATAAAGAGTAAAAATCATGGAAAATATAGAACCAATCCATTTTCCAAAAGTTGTTGTGTGAATGCTAATTAAATCTCCATCTTTTTCTAACATTTTTAACATACAAAACAGCACAATATGAGTTGCAATTCCCGCAATAATGAGAGAAATCCAGGCATCATAACCAGCGTTTTTTAAAATTACACGTTGATATCCGAGAACTCCTATTCCGATTTGAAGAGAATGTAATAAGATAAATGCAAAGTATGGAGAGACTGTCTTTGCTTTACTCATTGTATTCATTGCTTATTTCACCTCACTATTCCCCGATTCCAGATTGTACAATATTAAGATCTAAATTTATATCCACTGCTACATTTTTATACATATTTCGAATTTGTTTTATATTCCATTTTCTCGTATGGCTTCTAATTTCATCTCGTATTCCTAAAGGATCAATTTCCTTTTCTTGAAATTGTTTTATTAAATCTTCGCAGTCTTTTTCAACATTTCGTTCAATTTGTTTTTTTATATAATTGATATTTGTTTTTTTTCTTAAATCAATCCAATCAGGAGAGTTTTTAATTAATCCATTTAATTTTAAATGGATTTTTACCTTAGGTATGTCGCCAGTTTGATCTATATCATATTTATTTTTCCCAGCTAAGTTTTGTATAACAACCATACCTTTATGCTTATCCTTTGTTATCGCTGCCTCGTAACGTCCATTTTTCGTAGGATTAATAAGTAATTTTGCTAAAACAGAATGTCTTTTATCCGTATACATAACGACTTTATCGCCTTTTAAAAAAGCAAGTCCTTTGACAGCGACAGAATGATTATCGCCCATTCTAATATAGGGGACGTAGGCATCACATACAGAAGAGTAGTAATTATATAAAAAAATGTTTAATGAGGTTTGTGGAATGTTCTCATTTCTTATATTTTGCTCGAGTAAATCAGCAATATATAACGATCCATTTTTTTTTCCGTAATTTAAAAGTTCTTCAGCCGATCCATCTACAATTGCTAGTTGTACATCACGCCCGATATTTGGGTCACGTTGTAAGTTAGTAATAATTTCTCCCATTCCGCGTTCTCCTAGAGCCTTTCCAAATAGGACGACACGCATTTGACCTACAACAACATTGTGAGGAGATTTCGCATTTAGTCGTGAGGCGATCGTCTCAAGTGAACGGGCAGATGTTGATTGAGTTTCTGGTTTAGACTTTACACCATGTGTGTACTCTGGGAATAAGATAGTCCCTTGGAATCTTTTGTTTTTTGTGATGTCGAATCCAACAATATGAATAATACGCTGTGCATCCACTATATACGTTTGTGTACAGCCAGTTTGTAGAATGAAAAAGATAATAATAAGGTACAATAAAAGTTTTTTCATTCATTATCACCATCACGTTTCTGTTTTGCTTTATTCGGATTATAACGCCATTTTGATTTTGGTCTAAGGAAAGAAGGTCTTTGTGCCGTTTGACTAAATGGTAATCGAAGAAAACCTTCTGCTGTACCTAAACCACGAAATGGATATAAAGGTAATAAATAAGGTGATCCAAGTGATTTTAATTTAATTAAATGAGCTAAAATAAATACAAATCCGACAATAAGGCCTAATCCTCCGAATGCGCCAGCTAAAAGAATAAGCGGAAAGCGTAACAAACGGATAGTAGAAGACATCTTCACAGTCGGTGTTGTGAAAGATGCAAGGGCGGATAAAGCAACTGCAATTAATAGAATTGTACTCGTTAAAGCTGCTTCAACAGATGCTTGTCCAATTACAATCCCACCAACAATCCCAATTGTTTGTCCGACTTTTGTCGGTAAACGCGCTCCCGCTTCACGAAGCAATTCGATTGTAATTTCTAAAAAGAGTGCTTCTAGAATAGGAGGGAAAGGTACGTTAGCCCTTGAGAAAATAATAGGACCTAGTAAATCGGCAGGAATCATTTGATAATGATATGTTAAAGCCGCTGTATAAATAGCGGAGGAAAAAAGAGAAAATATAGCTCCGAAAAAACGAATAATACGAAAGAAAGATCCAATCATCCACGGTAAATAATAATCTTCTGGTGAAATGAAAAAATCCAGTAACGTTGTTGGTCCTGATAAAGCATATGGAGAGCCATCTGTTAAAATTAAAACTTCTCCGTTAATTAAAGCAAATACAGCTCGATCTAATCGTTCTGTAGGTAATAGAACAGGGAAAGGTGAATTGCTATTATCACTAATAAATTGCTCAATCATAGTTGCATCAAATGGGACATCAAAGTCAATGTCCTCTAGCCGTTGTATTGCAGTATTGATAAATTGTTCATTTGTAACTCCGTCTATATAAGCAACTGCTACTTTCGTTTTTGACATAGACCCCACGGTAACTTCTTTAAAAATGAGTTGCTCAGTTACAATGTTTCGGCGTAATAAGTGTATATTTGTATCAAGGTTTTCAACGAAACCGATTTTAGGTCCGATTACGCTATACTCATTTTCTGTATCGTTATATAATCGTGTTCCTAAAACAGTACTCTCGGCACGAATTAAAGCATATTGATCGGGATTCAAATTGTTTTTTAAGCGTATTAAAATATATCCACCTAATAATTTCTCACGAATATCATCAATAGAAGGGGAGGTAATAATATCTTCAATAGAGACGATATTACATAAATCAGAGATGTTTTGGATTTGTTCCGATTCCTTTTTTATAGGAGTTAAAATGAATTGTTTAATAATAAGTGCTTCCACGACAGATTTATAATAAAACAAGCATAACGTTTCATCTTCAAGTACGTTATAAGAGACAAAATCGCTAGATTCTGTCAGGGTTTGTATAAATTCTGGAATAGAACAAAGTGTTTTTGTATTAGTCTTTTTAGATTTCTTAGATGATAAACCGAACATTTTCCCACCCCCTAACATATATCATTTACTTGTGTTAGTTTTTGGGAAAGACGGGAATTTATACTTGAAAATTGAAAGTTCATAAAGAAAAGGAAGAGTATTGAAAATCTCTTCCTTTTTGGCGTGTTAATTTGTTTTCTTTTCCTTAATCGACTTTACTAATTTAATCATTTCTGCGCGTATATCTTCTTTGTTTACATTTAATTTTTCTGCAATTTGTTTAATATCCATTCCGTCTTTTTTCATTTTTAGTACATCATTAAGGGGAGTATTACTTTTTTGAGAGATGATTGTTAATACCGTGAGCTGACGTAATCCGATATTATATTCTTTCATTTTTTGTTTTAGTCCATCTGGTGTAGATTTTTGCATATTTGCTAATTCTTGCAGTAGTGCTTTTTTTGTTTCTTTATTCATATGATGCTTTTTCAATTTATTTGGATCTACACCGAAATATTCGGCTGTTTTCTCCCAAGATTTATTTTGTTTATAGTAAGCTAAAACGTCTTTTATTTCTTTTTTACTAATTCTTGCAATGTGGGCAGCTTTCCAAATTTCATGTTTGTTATAGCCGAGTTTTTCGAGTGACTGCATTTCTTCTTCTGAAATAGGCTTATGGTGATGCAATGTTACTTCTTTTGGCGTAGCAGCGAAGGTAGGGAAGACGGTTGCCCCAAATAATAACGCTGCCATAGTCATACTTACTGCGATTTTTTTGTACATATAAACTCCTCCTAGATGGATAATGTGGAAAACTTTATACATATCATTTCCATAAAATGTGAAAAACTTGTGAACAAGCTAAGTTTTTTTATTCACAGGATGATGGAATGATGTTTTGAAAGTTTTCCAACATAAAACATTGATTAATAGTAAAAAACTAAGGTATAATCGAAATTGAAAATCAATATCAATACTAAAAATAATCTTATACATATAGATAAAAATAAGGGAGAGAAAAATATGACTACATATACTTCCATCGCAAATGTGATTAAAGAAAGACGTTCTGTTCGTACATTTACAGATAAAGCAGTAGACAAAGAGTTATTAATTGAATTATTAAACGACGCAACATGGGCACCGAATCATAAACACCGTGAACCATGGAATTGTAAATTATACATTGGAGAAGGCCGTCAGAAATTAGTAGATGCAGTATTAAACTCTTTCACAGAAGAAGAAAGAGCGAAACGGGGTAAAATTTTATCTGATCGTTTCTTAAGCACACCTGCACAAATCGTTGTATATATAAATGAAGATCCACGTCAAATTCAACGTGACGAAGATTACGCTGCAACATGCGCATTTATGCAAAACTTCCAACTTCTTGCTTGGGAGCGTGGATTAGGTTGTGTTTGGAAATCAGGCGGATTGAACTACAACCCATTATTTATAGAAGGACTCGGTTTAACAAGAGGCCAACGTATTGTTGGAATTCTTCATCTTGGCTATTTCGATAAAGCACCAGAAGGAAAAGCTCGTACACCGATTACGGAGAAGATGGAGATTATTGAGGGTTAATAGATGAGACATTCTCGTTTTTACGAGGGTGTCTTTTTATTATGCAATCAATCCTCATGAAAGCTTGTTCTCAATCATACACTTTCTTAAGGGAAAGTGTAAGGAGGGAAAATAATGAGAGCAAGTGACGATAAAGCACTGCAATATGCGATTGCGGAAATTACGGAAATTGCGACTGGATTTGGGCTTGATTTTTATCCGATGCGTTATGAAATATGTCCAGCGGAAATTATTTATACATTTGGTGCATATGGGATGCCAACGCGGTTTTCACACTGGAGTTTTGGAAAACAGTTTTTCAGAATGAAATTACAATACGATTTAGGTCTTAGTAAAATATACGAACTCGTTATTAACTCTGATCCATGTTATGCCTTTTTACTAGATACGAACTCGTTAATTCAAAATAAATTAATTGTAGCGCACGTTTTAGCGCACTGTGATTTCTTTAAAAATAATATTCGTTTTTCAAATACGAAGCGAGATATGGTAGAAAGTATGTCAGCGACAGCTGAACGGGTGAAAGCATATGAGCATAAGTACGGAAAAGAAGAAGTAGAAACATTTTTAGATGCCGTACTTGCCATTCAAGAGCACATTGATCCTTCGCTCATGCGCCCAAAACTTGCGTGGAGTATTGATGATTTAGAAGAAGAAGTAGAAAAGAAAAAGGTATCACAATACGATGATCTATGGAATTTAGATGATCGAAACAAAAAGAGAGAACGATCCAATATACGCAAAAAGAAGAAGATTCCACCGCAACCAGAGAAAGACTTGCTCCTCTTTATTGAAGAATATAGCCGTGAGCTAGAAGATTGGCAGCGGGACATATTAACGATGATGCGCGAGGAAATGTTATATTTCTGGCCGCAGCTTGAAACGAAGATTATGAACGAAGGCTGGGCTTCCTACTGGCACCAGCGCATACTTCGTGAAATGGACTTAACATCTTCTGAAGCGATCGAATTTGCAAAGCTTAATGCGGGTGTCGTTCAGCCATCAAAAACAAGCATTAATCCATACTACCTCGGTATTAAAATGTTTGAAGATATTGAAGAACGCTATAACAACCCGACAGAAGAAATGAAACGCCGTGGTGTAAAACCAGGGTCTGGTCGTGACAAAATCTTTGAAGTACGCGAAATTGAATGGGATGTATCGTTCTTAAGAAACTATTTAAATAAAGACCTCGTAATGCGAGAAGATATGTACTTATTCCAGCGCCAAGGAAAAGAGTATAAAGTAATAGATAAAGAGTGGGAACATGTGCGTGATCAACTCGTAAATATGCGTACAAATGGCGGCTTCCCGTACCTAGTAGTAGAAGACGGAGACTACTTAAAGAACGGAGAATTATACATTAAACATAGTTACGAAGGAATCGAGCTTGATTTAAAATACTTAGAAAAGGTATTACCATATCTTCATCAGCTGTGGGGAAGAACAGTGCATATGGAGTCAATTGTGGAGAGTAAGGGCGTTGTGTTTTCTTATGATGGGAAGATGGTACATCGGAAGTATGTGTGAAGGAAAGAACGGACATAGAATGCTATGTTCGTTCTTTTTTATTTGGAACAAGGTCAAATATGCTATTCTTGAAAAAGGGAGTTACATAGAGAAATGGAGAGGTTCAAATGAGCAAAGTAGGGGTATGTAAGGTGGATATTACGCCGCCTATAGGTATTGATTTTGTCGGATATCATAGAGAGACAGGAATAAATAATATTGAAGAGCGTATTTATGGGACGGTTTTTGTATTTGAAAAAGGTGAAATGAAAACTGTATTTATAAGCATTGATAATATTGGGATGTTAGTAGAAGATACGAATATGATTCGTGAGCGAGTAGCGAGTGAGCTTCATGTACCATTTGAGCGAATAACGGTTGTTTATACTCATACGCACTCCGGTCCAGAGACAGTCGGTGATGATCCGCTAGTGCAATCGTATAAAACGATTTTAGTAAATAATGTAGTGCATGGTGCTGTTACTGCGAATAAAAACTTGAAGCGATGTGAAGTTGGCTGGGGTGTTACGACAGGTGGTATTGGGGTAAACAGAAGAGAGAGAACATCTGATGGAAGAGCAAAGATGGGAATAAATATAGAGGGTGTTGTAGATAAACGGATTGGGATGTTGGCAATAAGAGATGCTGAAACGAAAGAGTTATCTGGGATTATAGTGTTTTGTACGGCGCATCCGAATGTTTTAAAAGGTGATAGTGATGTATTATCAGCAGATTATCCCGGGATGGCGCGAGAGATTCTTGAGAGAATAGTAAACTGCCCTATTATTATTGTGCAAGGTGCTGCTGGAAATGTGAATGCGAAGTATCGTGGTTCTAGGGAAGCATTAACACAAATGGCTTACATGCTTAGTGGACATGTATTAACGATGTTATCGACAGTTACATATAACCCGATTGTAACTGTAAGAACGATTTCGAGTACGATGCAAATGAAGTTGAAGGATATTCCTGAAATTGATGAGATACGAAGCATGGCCCAGTTAGCTGAGAAGCAGTGGGGCGTGAATACGGATGAATGGCTTACTATCGTTTTAGAGAAATATAAGCAAGGTATGTGGCAGTTAAGTATTGATTTAGAAGTGCAACTGTTTCAAGTTAATGATGGTATGTTCTCCGGTATACCGATGGAACCTTTTTCGGAAATGTCATTAGAAGTGAAAGAGCGTCTTCAAAATGAACTAGTTTTCTTTGGTGGATATATGAACGGATATATTGGTTACTTGCCGACAACGGAAGAATTTGTATATGGTGGATATGAAGTAGAGTTGAATCCTATTGTGTATGGGGTAACTACGAATTTATTGATGCCACCGGAGGAGAACACAGCGGAGTTGGTTGTGAAGAGAGTTATGGAATTATATAACGCGTAAAAAATATATTCAGTAGAATAAAATTTAAAGAAATTAATGATTTTTAATATATCTGTAGAAAACGAATCCATTTTGAAAAAGATGAATCAAAGTGGATTCGTTTTTGTTTACCAGACAGGTCGTATATTTGATGATAACTTCTCTGTATTTTCTTTAGTAACGAATGTTGTTAAATCTTCTTTTAGCATTTGCATTCGTTCTGTACCTATATTTTCAATCCATCGCTGCTCTATTTCAGCTACTATTTCTTCTTTTGCTTTCATTACTGCTAAACCACGTTCGGTTAAAACAATGATTTTACCCCTTTTATCAGTAGGGTGTGTTTTACGTGTAACGTAGCCACTATTCTCAAGAGAATCCACCATTTTACTTATAGCTTGTTTGGAAACCCCTAAATATTCAGCTAGCTCTATACCAGTTGCCCCATTAGGAAGGATGCGTTTGAACATAAAACCATGTGCTGGTCTAATATCTTTAAATCCCAATTCACTTAATCTGTCATGTAGCTCAGTAATTAATGTGCTAAATGATAATGATAAAAGCGATGTAAGATCTAACTCGTTAAATGTTTGATCCATATATATAACCTCCGCGCTTGTAGTCAATTAAGTTGACTATATGTAATACCTATTGTACTATATACAATATAGTCAATCAAATTGACTATATTTTGTTGGTAGAACAAATAATGACTTATATAATATAGAATCAATGGAGGTTTCACATGGTTAATATTGTAAAAATTAGAGGGAGTGTCTTTGCACCATATGCATCGCTGGAACCTATTAAGGATCCTGCAACAGGAAGATCGTTTGAATATGCTGGAGATGCACGTGAGTTTACACCATACGCGGTGAACGCAAAGCGTTCAAGATTAGAACAAGAAGTGAATATTGATTTTTATAAAAGAGAAATTTTCACATATGCAGATGCTTGTATCGTCACAGTGAAGATTACAAATCCAGATGGCTCAACCGAGCATAAAAAAGGAGAAACAAGTACAGAAAACATTGTATGTACTAATATCGTATGGGGCGAGGATGAAGTTTCATTTGAAATGAGAGCAAGTGCCAGTAATCCGTTAAATGCGGCAGCACCTGCAGCTGATTATTTGTTGGCTATACGAGTTAATAAAAGTGGTACTGTGCATGTTGAAGGTGTACATGATGGTTTCCCTTGCTATGAGTTTTATAAACAAGTAGATTTTGGTTCATTTGAATTAATATATATACATGATTTTAGAGAAACAAATGATACTCCAGCAGCACTAGCTGGAGAGATGGAATATAACTTTAAAACGACAGTCTAAACATAAATATAGCGCTATTTTTAGAAGGAAGTAGAAAAGTAAAAGAGAAATTTATTGGTTTTAGCATTGAAATTATGGTCTATTTTACTCAATAGTATTCAGTATCTAAAATAAAATTATAGAGGTGTTTCTTATGACTAACATCGTGAAAATTAGAGCCAGTGTATTTATTCCAATGTCTTGGACTGAAGCCAAAAAGGATATGGAAACAGGAAAAGTAATTCAATTCGAAGGTGATTCGCGTGAATTTACCCCACATGCGGTAAATACGATGCGCTCTAGAGTTGAGCAAGAGGTAGTAGTTGATTTTTATAAAGAAGAAGTGTTTTCATATGCGAACACGGGTATTACGACCGAGAAGGTTACAAGTCCAGATGGTTCTGTGAGTAAAAGAACAGGGAAAGCAAGTACAGAAAATATTGTGTGTGCTGATATCACATGGAATTCTGACGGTGTACAATTCAAAATGAGTGCGAGTGCAAGTAATCCATTAAATGTATATGCACCTCCTGTGGATTATGTATTACATGTATGTGTGAAAAAGGACGGCAGTATTGATGTTCAAGGAGAGCATGATGGTTTCCCTTGTTTTGAATTTTATAAACAAGTAGATTTCGGTTCATTTGAAAAAATATATACACATGATTTTAGAGAAACTGGTGATACAGCGGCAGCGCTAGGTGGGAACATGGAGTATAGTTTTACAAAGAGATTGTAGAAAGTATGACAATGGAACGATTGATTGCTTCATTTGTAAAGAACTTGGAGATGTCTAAGTTCTTTTTTATTTGTTTCAAATTTGTGAAAGAAAGACATATTGATTGAAATTAAATTTTTTATACTCTATTATATACCCATACAGGTATAGGTTTTGAGTGTGTGATACATGAGGAAATTAAATAATAAATAATATGGAGGTTTGAAATGTGTCTAGAAAAATAGTTGTAGTAGGCGGAGTTGCGGGCGGAGCATCAGTGGCTGCAAGGCTTCGTCGTTTAAGTGAAGAAGATGAAATTATTATGGTGGAGCGCGGTGAGTATATTTCATTTGCAAATTGTGGATTACCATACTATATTGGCGGTGTCATTACAGAAAGACAAAAATTATTAGTACAAACTGTTAAAAGAATGTCGAAGCGTTTTAATTTAGATATACGTGTATTGAGTGAAGTAGTACAGATTAATAAAGAAGAGAAAACAATTACTATAAAGAATGTAACGACAAATGAAACATATAACGAGGAATATGATATTTTAATTCTTTCACCAGGGGCAAAACCAATTGTTCCACCTATTCCAGGTATTGAAGAAGCGAAGGCGTTATTTACGTTACGGAATGTACCTGATACAGATCGTATTAAAGTGTATATTGATGAGAAGAAACCACATCATGCGACGGTTATTGGTGGCGGATTTATTGGAGTGGAAATGGTTGAAAACTTAAGAGAACGAGGAATGGATGTTACTCTTGTAGAGATGGCGAATCAAGTGATGCCGCCAATCGACTATGAAATGGCAGCGTATGTGCATGAGCATATGAAAAATCACAATGTTGAGCTTGTTTTTGAAGATGGTGTAGATGCATTAGAAGAGGACGGGACTGTTGTACGTTTAAAAAGTGGTTCAATCATAGAGACAGATATGATTATTTTAGCAATTGGTGTACAACCAGAGAGTAGTTTAGCGAAAGATGCAGGATTAGCATTAGGAGTTAGAGGAACGATAAAAGTAAATGGAAAATTTCAAACATCGGATCCACATATATATGCAATTGGTGATGCGATTGAAGTGAAAGATTTTGTTACTGAAACAGAAACGATGATTCCTTTAGCGTGGCCGGCTAATCGTCAAGGTCGTATGTTAGCAGATATTATTCATGGACATACGGATTCTTTATATAAAGGTACGCTGGGAACTTCTGTAGCTAAAGTTTTTGATTTAACAGTTGCTTCGACGGGAGTAAATGAGAAAATATTAAAACGATTAAATATACCCTATGAGGTAGTACATGTACAGGCAAATTCGCATGCTGGATATTACCCGAATGCTACGCCAGTGCTAATAAAATTAATTTTTGATAAAGATGGCGGAAAAATTTATGGAGCGCAGGCGTTAGGACGTGACGGTGTAGATAAGCGTATCGATGTTATCGCAACGGCAATAAAAGCAAATTTAACTGTAATTGATTTGCCAGATTTGGAATTATCATATGCTCCGCCCTATTCTTCTGCAAAAGACCCAGTAAACATGGTAGGGTATGCGGCAAGTAATATAGTAGATGGTTTTGTGTACACAGTACAATGGCATGAGATAGATCGTATTGTTGAAAATGGTGGATATCTTATTGATGTTCGAGAGACTAATGAACTAAAACAAGGAATGATTAAAGGCTCTATTAATATTCCATTAGATGAATTACGTGATCGTTTAGATGAAGTGCCAGTGGATAAAGAAATATATATTACTTGTCAACTTGGTATGAGAGGGTATGTTGCAGCGCGCATGTTAATGGAAAAAGGATATAAGGTAAAGAATGTAGATGGTGGTTTTAAATTGTATGGGACAGTATTACCAGAACGTGTTGTATATTGATATTTTTTCATCTTCCACTTCAAAATTAGGTGGAAGATGAAAGCCTATAGATTAAGGTTTCATTTTGTGTTTTGTGAATATATAAGGTGGAAATTTAAAATAGGGGTTTACAAAATACCCTATAGGGTATAATATATTGTCATAAGTTATAAATGGTGACATAATGGTAATGAGGTGATTATACAATGGAATATAATCAAGATATGAAAAATAGATTGAAACGTATTGAAGGGCAAGTTCGTGGTGTGCTTCGTATGATGGAAGAAGGAAAAGATTGCCGAGAGGTTATTACACAGTTAACGGCATCTCGTTCTGCACTTGATCGTACAATTGGACTTGTTGTTGGAACGAACTTAGAGCAATGTTTGCGTGAACAGTTTGAAAGTGGTAATGGTTCAAATGAAGAGTTAATTAAAGAAGCTGTTCAATTACTTGTGAAAAGCCGATAATCTGTCAAACGTAAGTGTTGACAGATTTTCAAAAACATTTTATTATACCCCTACAGGTATGTGTATATAAGTTATGGAGGAATCGACTATGAGTATAAAAGTGGATATGAGTTTAGATTGTAAAGGTTTGGCTTGTCCGATGCCGATTGTGAAAACGAAGAAGGCGATGGAAGGGTTGACGCCAGGGCAAGTGATTGAAATTGAGGCAACAGATAAAGGGTCTACAGTAGACATACAAAGCTGGGCGAATAAAGTAGGGCATCAATATATCGGGACGAAACAAGAGGGTGATGTTTTGATGCATTATGTTAGGAAAGCACATGAGCATGAAGTGGATGAAGTAGTGAAGTATCCTCATACAATTACGAATGCGGAATTGCAAGATATAGTATTAAGTGGTGAAGAGTGTACTGTAGTAGATGTTCGTGAAGCGGCGGAATTCGCCTTTGGTCATATTCCATCGGCCATTTCGGTGCCATTAGGTGAACTAGCAAGCGCAGGATTAGATAAGACGAAACAAATTTATGTTGTTTGCCGAACTGGTAACCGTAGTGATGTAGCTTGCCAAATGTTGAAAGAGCAAGGTTATGCAAATGTGAAAAATGTCATTCCAGGTATGGTAGAGTGGCAAGGTAATATATAGAATTAAATTTTTTTAAATAAAAATATACCTCAGGGGGTAAGAAGATGAGCGTTAAATCATTACAAGCAAAAGATGTGGCAGAGAAAGTTTTATTCGGAGAGTTATTCATTTTAGATGTTCGTAATGAGAAGGATTATGAAGAATGGAAAATTGAAGGGAAACAAGTTTCTTCTATAAATAAACCATATTTTGATTTGTTAGATGGTGTAGATCATATTGTAAGTGAATTACCTAAAGATAAAGATGTTTTAGTAGTGTGTGCAAAAGAAGGGTCTTCTATATTTGTGGCAGAGCAATTAACAGAGGCTGGATTAGAAAATATTTATTATTTAGCTGGTGGTATGAAGGCTTGGAGTGAATATGTAAAGCCTATAAAAGTTGGAGATTTAAAAAATGGCGGAAGTATGTATCAGTTTAACCGCCTTGGAAAAGGCTGTTTATCTTATATGGTCGTTTCAAACGGTGAAGCAGCAGTTATTGATGCAGTAAGAACAGTTGAAGCATATGAAGAATTTGCGAAAGAGCATGATGTTACGATTACGAATGTAATGGATACACATTTACATGCAGACCATATTTCTGGAGGACGTAAGTTAGCGGAAAAAGTAGGTGGTACGTATTGGTTACCGCCAAAAGATGCGGAGGAAGTTGTTTTCGCATACGAACCGCTTGTAGAAGGATCTGTTATTACGGTGGGGGGTACTAAAATTGAAATTGACGCATTATACTCACCGGGTCATACGATTGGAAGTACATCATTTATTGTAGACGATTCCTATTTATTATCGGGCGATATTTTATTTGTAGATTCAATCGGGCGTCCAGATCTTGCTGGGAAGGCTGAAGATTGGGTAAGTGATTTACGTAATACTTTGTATAGCCGATATAAAGAACTATCTCAAAATTTAGTTGTGTTACCGGCTCATTATTCAAAAATAAGTGAAATGAACGAAAGTGGTATTGTTAGCGCAAAATTAAAAGATTTGTTTGCGTATAATGCAGGGTTAAATATTGAGGATGAGGTAGAGTTCCGTAAAACTGTAACAGAAAACTTACCACCTCAGCCAAATGCATATGAAGAAATCCGTCAAACAAATATGGGTAAAATTCATCCGAGTGTAGATGAAGAGCGTGAAATGGAGATTGGTCCAAATCGTTGTGCAGTGCACGAATAATGAAATAAATAAAAACTGGAGGAATAGATGATGAATGTAAAACAAGTATTAGATGCGAAAGATTTAGCATGTCCAATGCCGATTGTAAGAACGAAGAGAGCGATGGATACGTTACAAACTGGAGAAGTGTTAGAAGTACATGTAACGGATAAAGGGTCAGTTAAGGATATTCCAGCATGGGCAAATAAAAGTGGTCATGACATCGTAAAGCATGTAGAAGAAGCTGATGTGCTGAAGTTTTGGATTAAGAAGGCATAGTAGTTTTATAAATGTAGAGAGGTTGGTTATATGAACACAATATTAAGTACGCTTTTCATTGTACTTGCTGCATGGTTTGTTATTTCACGCTTTTTACCTGTGAAAGGTGTTCAAAATATAAACGGAAAAGAATTAAAAAGTATAGTAGGAAAACAAGGGAAGTACTTTATCGATGTTCGTACAGTAGGTGAATATACAGGAAATCATATGAAAGGATTTCAAAATATCCCGTTAAATGAGTTAGCTAGTAGAGCAAGTCAGTTAGATAAAAATAAGGAAGCAATCGTTATTTGTCAGAGCGGGATGAGAAGTAAGCAAGCAGCAAAAGTATTAAAGAAATTAGGATTTCAGCACGTTATTAATGTTTCAGGCGGGATGAATGGTTTGTGAGGAGAAAATTTAAAATGAAAGAAATGACAGCAAAAGAATTAGAAGAAAAATTGTTACGTAAAGAAGCAGTAAATATTATAGATGTACGTGAAGTAGAAGAAGTAGCTGAAGGGAAAATTCCAGAAGCATGTAATATTCCACTAGGGCTATTAGAATTTCGTATGCATGAGCTAAATAAAAAACAGGAATATATTATCGTTTGTCGTTCAGGCGGAAGAAGTGCAAGAGCCGTTCAGTTTTTAGAAAGTTATGGTTTTCAAGTGATCAATATGGTAGGTGGTATGTTAGCTTGGGAAGGTAAAGTCGTATAGTACAGAGGTAAATGATTTGAGCCTTTTTATAAACAATCAAATACCCCTATAGGTAATTGGAGGGAGAACAACATGGAACAACAGAAGAAAACAACAATCGTTTTATTTAGTGGAGATTATGATAAAGCGATGGCTGCTTATATTATTGCAAATGGTGCAGCTGCTTATGATCAAGAGGTTACTATTTTTCATACTTTCTGGGGATTAAATGCTTTAAGGAAAGATGAACATGTGAAGGTAAAGAAAACTTTTATCGAAAAAGTATTTGGAAAAATGATGCCGCGCGGAGCTGATAAGATGGGATTATCAAAAATGAATTTTGCCGGTATGGGACCAAAGATGATTAAAGGTATTATGAAAAAACATAATGCGATGCCTTTACCAGATTTAATGGATTTGGCGAAAGAACAGGGGATTAAACTTGTAGCTTGTCAAATGACAGTAGATTTATTAGGGTTAAAAGAGGAAGAGATTATGGAAGGGGTAGAGTTTGCAGGAGTAGGAGCTTATTTAGCAGATGCTTCAGATGGGAATGTGAACTTATTCATTTAAATCACCTTCTTTTTAGAAGGCGGGGGATATAAGGTGAGTTTAGTCGTATTACTTTTTATAATTGGGTTTATAGGATCATTTATATCGGGAATGGTTGGAATTGGCGGTGCGATTATTAATTACCCGATGATCCTATACATTCCGGTATTGCTAGGATTTACTGGTTATACGTCACATGAAGTGAGTGGTATTACAGCGGTGCAAGTATTCTTTGCAACTTTTGCAGGGGCATGGGCCTATCGAAAAAGTAATGATATGGATAAAACGCTAGTTGTGTATATGGGAGCTAGTATATTAATAGGAAGTTTCATAGGGAGTTTTGGTGCTAACGTATTGGAGGAACATACGGTAAATGTTGTTTATGCAGCATTAGCAACAATTGCTGCTATTATGATGTTCGTACCGAAACGTAATAATGGTAATGAAGTGAAATATAATAAATGGTTAGCAAGCTTGTTAGCTTTTATTGTAGGCGGAGCGTCAGGCATTATAGGTGCTGGAGGTTCGTTCCTTTTAGTTCCAATTATGCTAGTTATTTTAAAATTACCAATACGTACAACAATAGCGACATCTATTGCTATTACGTTTATTTCCTCAGTAGGGATTACAACTGGAAAAGTGATAACTGGGCAAGTAGTTGTAATTCCAGCTCTTATCATTGCGATTGCAAGTATCTTTGCTGCGCCGCTTGGAGCGCGAGTTGGGAAGAGGATCAATCAAAAAGCACTACAATATATGTTATCGATTTTGATTGTAGGCACTGCTGTTAAGATGTGGTTTGATATGATATCGAAATAAAAGGATGGCGCTGCTTGCAGCCCATCCTTTTATTTATCCCGCTATTTGAGGACAGGTTGATTATGCCCAAATAACTTTCATTAAGTTTTTATATTCGTCATTTGCTAATTTATATAGCATTCTCGTATGTTCAAAGACAAGTGCTGGATTAAAGTTTGGTTCTGAGAATGCAAGAGATGCTGAAATATCAATTGCATTTTGCTTGTTTAATGTGAATTTTGCAAATCGATAAGATGTGTTTAATTCATTGATAACGTGCAAAATATCATTTGTTGATGCTTCATTAGGTACGTGAGCAACATTGAAGCAGTATATATCTACAGTAGGATGTTCGTTTTGAAAAGCAGCGATAAGTTGAATTTTTGCTCCAGCTTCTGTCTCTAACCCTACTGAAAAATGAACAGAACCATCATTTTCATCTATATTTTCTTCCATGTATATATCGTTTGACTTTAAGTAGTCTTTAAAATCTGAGATGTTATGTTTTACTGCAGCTTTCATATGTATGAGCCCCCTGATAATTGGAATAGATTGCTACTATTTATTATAATTTAAAAATATTAAAAAAGATAGTTAGAAAGTTCTGATTTTTAATTATGGAGAAATAAAAAGAAGCAGTACTCTACCTCCATAGAGAACTGCTTCTTTTTTATTCATTGTCGTTAGACGATGTTTCTGTGTCTTCACTGCTATTTTTATTCTTATTTTTCACTTCATTGTTACTTGATTCGCGTTCACTTGAATTTTCAGACTTAGATTCTTTTGTTTTCTCTGTACTTGTTTTCTTCGAATCAGAGTCTGTTTTTGTATATGCAGGTAATCCAAGGTGAGTACGAAGTTGGTTTGTAACAGTTGCTAATTCTTTTTTATCTGGATTGTAGTAATACGTTCGGCCACCACCAGCAGATTTGCTACATGTATCGTCACCTTTTTCCATATAGCAGTCGTCACCTTGAATTTGTAATTTCTCAATTGAAGAATCAGCCCCATATTTATAGAATGAAAGCATATCATCGAATGTTAAGTTTGTAACGAATTGCCCGTTAATATCATCAATAATATTACCAACTTTTGTTACAGACCCAACGCTTGTTAGTTTCTTTAAAATTGCTTCAATAACGAGTTGTTGACGTTGTCCACGCATTGCATCACTATCGATGTGGCGCGTTCTAGCAAGAGCGAGAGCTTCTTCACTATTTAGCTTTTGAACACCTTTTTTCAGGTGAATTGCATCAGCATTATCATTACTATCTTGTTCAGTGAATTCAACTGGTACATCGACTTCAATACCGCCTAAATCATCTACAATTTTCATAAATGATTTGAAGTTAAACTTTACAAAGTAATCAACAGGAACATTTAGTAATTTTTCAACTGCATCAATACTTGCTTGTGGTCCACCATCTTTTCCGTTTTTAGTAGAACCGTATGCATGAGCGTGTGTAATTTTATCTTTTTTCTTTTCCACTGGAATATAAGTATATGTATCTCGTGGAATACTTAATAGTTTTACAGTTTTGCTATCTTTATTAAACGTTGCAAGTAATAGTGCATCCGTTCTTATAGCTTCACCGTATTCTTTCCCACGGACATCGCTTTCATCAACACCCATTACTAAGACAGAGACATTGTTCGTAATAGGTTTTACAGCTTTATCACGTAAATCAGATTTATCACCGCGTGCTAAATCGTGTGCGGCATTTCGAACAGCAGAAGATGCTTTATTTACTAAAAACCAAGTATAACCGCCACCTACTATTAAAAAGAATAGAATAACGCTTATAATAATTTTTATTTTTTTCTTACTATTTTTCGGTTTACTGCGTGTATTTTCTTGCAAAGATGGGTTTTGCTCCATTTCTTGTACTCCTTCATTTGAATTGAAATACGACACTCATATCCACTTATTATAATGAAATTTAGCGAAAAAAAACATTACAAATCATTTACATTTCGTAAAAATTCAATTTATTTATAAAAAGTCAGATTTTCTATATTTTATTTTTGAGATGTAGAATAAGTATAAGTTGTTTTAGTAGAAATGAAAATATGTATTATGAGAAAGTAATAGAGAAGTAAGATTTGTTGAAATATAGCCAAGAAGAAATGAGTAGCCGTATGTATATTTTCTATATAATAAAGAAGAATTTTACGGATAAAGGAGAAAGAGCATAATGAATCATACATCATTCCGAGCAATCGTTGTGAACGAAACAGAAAATAAGCAGTTTGTAAGAAACGTTGTCGAGAGAGAAGTAAGTAGTTTACCTGAGGGAGACGTATTAATACAGGTTCATTATTCTTCATTAAATTATAAAGATGCTCTTTCAGCCACAGGTAATAAAGGTGTTACGAGAACATATCCTCATACACCAGGAATTGATGCAGCAGGAGTAGTTGTGAGTAGTGAGGATGAAACTATTAAGCTAGGAGACCAAGTCATTGTAACGGGATATGATTTAGGTATGAATACTTCTGGTGGTTTCGGAGAGTATATTCGCGTGCCAGCATCTTGGATTATCTCTTTGCCAGAGGGAATGTCATTAAAGGAAAGTATGATGTACGGGACAGCAGGTTTTACAGCTGCTTTATCAGTATATAAGCTTATTAGAGCAGGAGTAACGCCTAGTATGGGCGATGTTTTAGTAACGGGGGCTACAGGCGGGGTAGGGAGTGTGGCTGTTAGTATTTTAAGTAGGTTAGGATATAACGTAGTAGGAGCGACAGGGAAAATGGAAGAGGAAGAGATGTTACTACGTTTAGGGGCGAAAAAGGTGATTCATCGCGCGGAATTGAATGATGAATCCGGAAGACCAATGCTTAAAGGAATATACGCCGGAGTTATCGATACTGTAGGTGGACATATGTTAGAAACAGCTTTGAAAACGGTAAAGTATGGTGGTTGTGTAACGACATGCGGTAATGTGGCCGGCCAGGAATTACAAACAACGGTATACCCGTTTATTTTGCGAGGTATAAGCCTTTTAGGGGTAGATTCTGTGCAATGCCCAGTGGATGTGAGAAGAGATGTATGGACACTCTTAGCAAGTGAATGGGAAAATAAAGAGTTACTATCTTATACAGAAGAATGTACATTAGAAGAGTTAGATGAGAAGTTTACACTTATATTGCAAGGAAAGTTAAAAGGAAGAACAATAGTAAATATGAAATGAAAAAGAGACGCTTACATTAGCGTCTCTTTCCTATTATAATGATTGTTTTAAATTGATTTTTCCTTGTTCACCTAAAACACCATCAGCAATATTTACAGCGTGATCACCGATACGCTCTAAGTTACTTACCATATCAACGAAGATGATACTTGCATCGCCAGAACAGCTACGTTCGTTTAGACGTAATACGTGACGTTTACGAAGAACACGTTCCATTTGATCGATTTTACGTTCTTTTGCAATAACCGTTTGTGCTAGTTCAGTATCGAAGTTTGTTAAAGCGTTGATTGCATCTTGTAATGTTGAAATTGTTAATTCAAGCATTTCATTTAATTCAGTTAGTGCTTCGTCTGATAGAGAAACACGATTTGAAATTTGGAAGTCTACAAGTTCTACAAGGTTTTCTACATGATCACCGACACGTTCAATATCTCCAACAACACCCGCTAGAACTGAATGCTTCTCAGAGTCTGTAGGTGAAAGCGGCTTTTCTGATAGTAAAACTAAATACTCGGTAATTTTTTTATCTAAATTGTTAATAGCTCCTTCTAATTGAGTAGCCATATCAGCGTGTTTTTTGTCTTGTGTGTTTAAAAATTGATTTGCTTCGTTTAATCCATGTAATGAAAACTCAGCCATACGGACAACTTCTTTTTGAACTTCTGTTAAAGCGATGGCTGGAGATTGTTCGATAAAGATTGGATTTAAATGTTGTGGTTTGAAATCAATAGCTGCATCTTCACCACGAATGATTTTTGTTACAATCCATGCTAATACAGCGATGAATGGGAACTGAATAATTGTATTCGTTACATTAAATGTTCCGTGTGCAAATGCGATTGTCATTTCTGGATTTAAGTTTAATGACGTTTGGAAATATTGAATTAAACTTGTAAAAGGTACTAATAAAATCGTAAAGATAATCGTACCGACGATATTAAAAATAACGTGAACTAATGCAGCACGTCTTGCAGCAATAGAAGTACCGATAGCTGCTAATACAGCTGTAATTGTCGTACCAATGTTATCACCAAATAATACAGGAAGAGAAGCTTGTAAATCGATTGCACCTTGACCGAATAGTTCTTGTAAAATACCGATTGTTGCGCTTGAACTTTGTACAATTAAAGTGAAAACTGTACCGACAACGATACCTAGAATTGGATTGTCACTCATGCTAACCATTAATTCTTGGAATGATTCTAAAGAGCGAAGAGGCTTCATACCTGTGCTCATTAATTCTAAACCGAAGAATAACATACCAAAACCGAATATAACTTGACCGAAAGAATGTACTTTTTTATTTTTAAAGAAGAATAATAAGATAGCTCCAACTGCCATAATTGGGAGAGCGTATTCTCCGATTTTAATTCCGATAATAAATGCAGTAACTGTCGTACCGATGTTCGCACCCATAATAACACCAATTGCTTGTCTTAATGTCATAAATCCGGCACTTACAAGTCCGACTGTTAAAGCGGTTGTTCCTGAACTTGATTGGATTAATACAGTAACTAACATACCTGCTAGTACACCCATAAGTGGGTTTGTTGTAAAGCGATCTAGAATATCGCGAAGACGATCTCCAGCTGCTTGTTGCAGTCCATCGCCCATGTATTTAATTCCGAATAAGAAAATACCTAATCCACCAATGAACTGGAAGATCATATCTTGAACATTGTATTCCACGCATTCCACTCCTTAAATTTCATGTACGATGTAATTATTAACTAAACCGTGAGCCACTGTAAACGATTTATCAGTAAAATTTACACTAAATTTACAAAGGGATGAAAAGTTTACAATTCTTTAAAGAAACAGCTGTATTTTATTGGTTTTTATCTTTTGTAAATCGTATTTTTGTAAAGAAATCACACTCTTTAGAATAGTGTTTTTCATTTGTATATGAAGGAAAGCGTCTGTGAGTTCATCGTATATTTTTTGATGAAAGGTAAAAAAATATGTAGGAAATGCATGTAGTTTTATAACAGCAAAATAAGGGAGAACCATTCTTTTGACACGATAAAAAAGCCGCTGAATTATCCAGCAGCTTTTTCCGTATTTTTATCACCATGCTTTTGTTTTCTTATACTTGTAATGTAAATGAAGAGGAAAGCAATAAGTAATAGAGAGGAATAGCGATATACCGTTGCGTAGTTTGTAAAATGTGCAATGAATCCAAAAATAATCGCGCCAGCACCAATTCCAAGGTCAAATGCTGAGAAGAATGTAGCTGTTGCAACGCCTCGTCGGTGCGGTGCTACTCGGTCGATCATCCATGCTTGTAGTGCAGGTTGAATCGCTCCGAAACCACTTCCGTAGCATGCTGCTGCAATAATTAAGCTTGGAATAGTAGTCGTATACGACAATAAAATAATACCTGTAAACGTAATAATAACTCCTGGAATTATAACGAATGAATGACCTTTCGCATCATATAACTTTCCAGAAAATGGACGAGTCACAGCGATTGCAAGTGCATTAAATAAGAAGAAGAGGCTTATATCAGCAATGCCGACTTCCGTAGCAAATAACGTAATAAAGCTTCCGATTCCTCCGTACATTAATGTAATACATAATATTAATAATGAAGGAAGTAAAGCTTTGCGCTCAATAAATCCATCGAGAAAGGTACCGGATGTTTGCTTCGGTGGTTGTGGCGATTTTTTGATTTGAAGTAGTTTCGTTAATATTAATGAAACAATTGTACAGGAAAGTGCACATAAAAAAAGAATCGTGAAGTTATATGTTTGCATAAGCCAAAGTCCGATCAGTGGACCGAGCGCCATTGCAATTGTTCCAGAAAGTCCGAAATATCCCATGCCCTCACCGCGGCGAGCTTGCGGAATTAAATCTGAAACGACAGTTCCGTATGTAGTCGTTGTAATACCAAAACCAGCTCCATGTAAAATTCGAACGGCAAGCAATAGGAAAACAGTTGAAGCGAAAAGATAACTACCCATAGCGAGTAAACAAATAGCAGTGCCAATCATTAAAATGATTTTTTTATTGAATTTCTGCAAGGCGTTCCCAGTTAGCGGTCTAACAAAAAGTGCTGCAACGGTAAACATACCGACAACAAATCCGATATTGGAACTTGTGCCGCCAATTTCTTTCACATAAACAGGTAAAGTCGGAATTAACATTTGAAACCCTAAAAACATACATAAGTTTGCCAGAATTAGCGCGAAAAACTCTTTCGTCCATAACGGTTCTCGTTTTACGAGTATTGCTTCTCCCATATATTCATCCCCTATATAAAAAAATTCTCTTTTCTTTCGAGTATATGTATTGGTCAATGTAACAGTCAAGGAAGGTGCCTTGAAAACGTACAACAATTTTCGAGGTAAAAAAACTGACAAATTTGTGGAAAGACTACACAACTATGAAAAAAAGATGTAAAGTATAGATGTATAGACTAGTAATTATTATGAATGATAGAAATTATTTTTTCTTTAACGAAAGCGGATTCAAAGGATAGTGGAAGAGAAGGGGATATATACTTTTTCGCTACATATATTTGAAAAGGTTTACAATATGATGAAGAAAGAGGCGTGTACATATGAGACGATTAGGTATTTCTATTTATCCAGAACATTCAACAGTAGAGAAAGACAAGGAGTATTTAACATTAGCAAGTAAATACGGATTTAATCGTGTATTTACATGTTTATTATCTGTAGATGGTGAAAAAGAGAAAATTATAGAAGAGTTTAAAGAAACGATCTCTCATGCAAATGCATTAGGTTTCCAAGTGTTAGTTGATATTAGTCCAGCTGTTTTTGAACAACTAGGTATTTCGTATAATGATTTATCGTTCTTCCATGAACTAGGTGCGTACGGTATTCGTTTAGATGTTGGATTCTCTGGTTTAGAAGAATCGATTATGACTTACAATCCATACGGCTTAAAAATTGAGATTAATATGAGTAACGGTACGAAGTATGTAGATAATATTATGAGCCATAGACCAAATCGCGAAAATTTAATTGGTTGCCATAATTTTTATCCGCATCGTTATTCAGGATTATCATACGATCATTTTATTAAATGCTCGAAACAATTTAAAGATTACGGTATGAGAACGGCTACTTTTATTTCATCATTTGATGCCACATATGGACCTTGGCCAGTAACAGAAGGATTATGTACGTTAGAGAAGCATCGTGAATTACCAATGACAACACAAGCGAAGCATTTATTTGCGACGGAATTAATTGATGATGTTATTATTGCGAATGCATATGCGTCAGAAGAAGAATTAGAGGAACTAGGTGCATTAAATAAAGAGAAACAAACATTTGATATAGAGTTATATGATACAACGACAGAACTAGAAAGAATTATCGTATTAGACGAACCTCATTTTTATCGCGGGGATGTATCTGAATATATGATTCGCTCGACACAAAGCCGTGTGAAATATAAAAAAGAAGAGTTTAAACCTCATAATACGCGCGAAATTAAGCGTGGCGATCTTTTAATTGATAATGAGCAATATGGTCAATATAAAGGCGAATTACAAATTGCATTAAAAGACATGGTGAATACAGGAAAAACAAATGTAGTTGGCCGAATTGTGGAAGAGGAAATTTTCTTATTAGATTATTTACAAGCATGGGATAAATTCGGATTTACATTAAAGAAATAGATAAAATAAAAGGGAAAAACTACTGACTTCAGCAGCTTTTTCCCTTTTATATATATAGAGTGAGAGGAAGAGCTATGACAAAGGTGCATCAGCGATTAATTTCTATTTTAGAAGAGTTTTTAGAAGAGAAATCGATGTTAAATCGAGCTTTTTTAGCAAGCCGTTTACATGTATCAACGAAGACGATTCAAAAAGATATAAAATTATTAAATGATATATTGGTAGAAAACGGAGCGAAAATTGAATCGCAAAGAGGGACTGGATACGAACTAGAAATTATACAAACGAAGAAGTTTGAAGAGTTTTGCATGAGTCTATTTCAAAAGCAGACGGAAAAGATCCCATCTTCTTATGAAGAAAGGGTAGCTTACATTCTGCAACGTATTTTAACGACAGAGGGATATGTGAAGCTTTCACAGTTAGCAGAGGAGATTTATGTGAGTAAATCGACTGTGAATTTAATTATGAAAGATGTTACAGATATATGTGGTCGCTATAAACTGCAAATTGAAAAGAGACCGTATTATGGTATACGTATTGTGGGTGAGGAGTTTCATATTCGTTCTTGTTTATCACAATATGGTTTACCGCGTTATGACCATACTCCGTTTCATGAGCAATTTGAGCAGAGTGATACATATTTATCGTTACCTCATATACCGCTTATCCGTTCGGTTATATTAAAGTATATTGAGGGAGGGACGATATATTTATCAGATATAGAAATTGATAATTTAGTTATTCATATTGCAATCGCATTAAAGCGTTGTGAGGATCAGCATTATATGAAAGGGCTGAATAAGGAGCAAGCTGAACTTATAATAAAGAAAGAATATGCAATTGCGAAACAGATTGTAGGGGATTTAGAGAAAGAGTTGCATCTTTCATTTCCAGAAGAAGAAGTTTTATATGTGACAATGCATTTATTAAGCACTGCTGTTACAGCAAAAGATCGTTATGAAAATGTGGAAGAACTATTAGGGAAAGATCTATATGCATTCATGCAACATATTCTTTTTAAAGTAGCAGAAGAA
The DNA here is from genome assembly GCF_050630465.1 of Bacillus basilensis. Taxonomy (NCBI): domain Bacteria; kingdom Bacillati; phylum Bacillota; class Bacilli; order Caryophanales; family Bacillaceae; genus Bacillus; species Bacillus basilensis. Next base: position 60,208 of record NZ_JBNTQO010000004.1, read on the forward strand.
CGGAATCTTATTTTTTATTATGATGAAGAATTATTATTTGGATTTGGTGTTCATTTAAAAACGTTATTAAACCGTTTGAAGTATAAGTTAAATACGAGAAATCCTCTTTTGGCAGAAGTAAAAAAGAATTATCCGTATGCTTTTGAAATTGCGGTTCTCGTTGGAGATATAATTGGTGAATATACAGGTGAGTCGATTCCGGAAAGTGAAATTGGTTATATTGCGATTCATTTCGGTGGAGCGATGAGCCGTTTACAGGAACAGAATCAAAAGAAAAGATGCTTATTAGTTTGTGCGACTGGTCAAGGAAGCGCCCAGCTATTGAAATATAAAATTTTATCACAGTTCCGAGATAAATTAGAGATTGTAGGTATTACAGGTTATTATCAATTGAAAGTAGAAGAACTTTATAAAGATAAAATAGATTGTATTATTAGTACAATTCATATACCGAGTGGTTTGCCTGTGCCGGTTATAAAAGTGAACTCAATATTTGATGATAAAGAGATTAAATCGATTGGTCAGCAGTTGTTTACGCATGTGAATAATAGTGTACAGCAATATATTAAGAAAGATTTAATCTTTTTAAATCATAGTGCTTCTACGAAAGAAGAGGTAATTCAGTTTTTATGTGAGAAAGCTGCTGAGAAAAACTATGTACCAGAAAACTTTTATGGTTCTGTTATGGAAAGAGAAAATACATCTCCGACAGCGGTTGGGAATTTAGTTGCGATTCCTCATCCGATGCAGTTATTAAGTGCGGAAACATTTTTGATGTTTTGTACACTTGAAAAGGCTGTTGATTGGGGAGATAAAAAAGTACAACTAATTATTTTATTTAGTGTAAAGCGCAATAATAATGAAGATTTACAACGGCTTTATGATTTTTTATATGATATTATGTCTAGTCAAAGTACGATAGAGAAACTAACTCAAACTGAAGGTATTGAAGATTTTCAAGAGATTTTACTATTGGTTTAAAAAAGTATATAAAAACTTCCGTTACATAACGGAAGTTTTTTATGTTTAATTGTATGCGTTTTCATAATAAGATAAAAATATAGAAAAAAGATAGCTTGGGGGAATTTAAAATGACTGATATGCAAACTCCATTTGCGTTAATTTTACATGGTGGCAACGCGAGAAGCGCATCGCTTGAAGCAATTGCTTTTGCAAGACAAGGAGATTTTGAGAATGCGAGTGAAAAGATGAAACTTGCTAGTGAAGAAATTTCAGCAGCTCATCGTATTCAGACGGATTTAATTCAAGAGGAAGCAAGAGGAAATCATGCAGAAATAAGTTTACTGTTAGTGCATGCACAAGATCATTTAATGAATGCAATTACAGTGAAAGAACTTGCGGAAGAATTTATTACTCTTCATAAACGAGTGGAAGAGAAAGTGACAGTATAAGATGTACATTTTATTATGTTGTGCAGCAGGTATGTCAACGAGTATGGTCGTAAGAAAAATGCAAGAAGAAGCAAAGAAGCAAGGAAAGAATTATAAAATTAAGGCGGTTGATTCAGAACTAGTGAAGCTTGAAATTAAGGAAGCTGATGTCGTTTTAATCGGTCCGCAAGTGAAATATTTATTTCCAGCGGTAGAGTTTCTTGCAAATTCATATAATATACCAGTTGCGATTATAGAACAACGAGATTATGGCATGTGTGATGGTTTGAAAGTGCTTAAGCAAGCAGAACAATTAGTTTTAGCATAATTATATTTTTTTAAATATAAACATTATAATGTTATAACTTTATTTTGTTCTTTCGTAGAAAAGAGAAAGAGGAGGGGTATTGATGAATGGATTTATGAGTTTTATGGAACAAAAGATTATGCCAACAACGCAAAAGATTGCGGGACAGCGACATTTATTAGCAATTCGAAACGGGGTTATTTCTACATTACCGTTAACGATTGTCGGATCATTTTTCGTTATCTTTTTAAATTTACCGATTGATGCATATATGGAGTGGATTGCACCGTTTCGTCATATTTTAGATATTCCATTCCGATTTACAGTAGGATTAATGGCATTATACGCAGCATTTGGGGTAGGGGCTTCGCTCGCCAACTTTTATCAGCTCAATCAATTAAGTGCAGGATTATTATCCGTACTCGCCTTTTTACTAGCATCGGTTGAACCAATTCAAATCACGAAAGCTGTGCCAGGTGTTATTGATGCAGGTAGATATATTTCAGTAGGAACATTAAGTGCAACATCTTTATTCGGCGCAATTGTTACAGCATTAATTGCAGTAGAAATTTATCACTTTATGATTAAGCATAATATCTCGATTAAATTACCAGATAGTGTACCACCAGCAGTTGCAAACTCGTTTGCAGCATTAATTCCAACTCTAGTCGTTATTCTTTTATTCTGGGGCATTCGTTACGGTTTAAAATTTGATGTAAATACAACGATCACATATTTAATCGCACCATTAAAATCAGTATTAGTAGGAAATAATTTATTCGGCGGTTTATTAACAGTATTCTTAATCGTGTTCTTCTGGTCATTCGGTATACATGGACCAGCGATTTTAGGACCAATCATTCGTCCGATGTGGGATTCAGCAATTCTTGAAAATATGGAAGTATTCACAGCTACAGGAAATGCACATCAGTTACCAAACTTATTTACAGAGCAATTTATTCAATGGTTCGTATGGATCGGTGGATCAGGTTCAACGTTAGCTTTAGTAATTATGTTTATGTTCTCTAAATCTAAGTTCCTAAAAGAGTTAGGTAGATTATCATTTGTACCAGGTTTATTCAATATTAACGAGCCGATTATTTTCGGGGCACCAATTGTAATGAACCCAATCTTAATTATTCCGTTCGTTATTACACCGTTAGTGACAACGACAGTATCATATTTCGCAGTTGTTTCAGGTATGATTCCGATGATGATGGCGAAGTTGCCATTTACGATGTTAGCACCAATTGCAGCGATTATTAGTACGGACTGGACAATTATGGCTGGTGTACTTGTACTTGTTAACTTTGTTATCTCATTCGTTATTTACTATCCATTCTTCAAAATGTATGAGAAACAACAATTAGCAGGAGAGGAGAAAACAGAATGCTCGGAGCAATTATCATCTTAATTACATTTGTAGCGGGACAGTGTATCGCACATTATTCAAAATGGGTACAAAGTAAATCGTTATTAGTGTTACTACTCGTATCAATTTTATTTATCGGTAGTTCAATGGGTGCCTATGTAATGCTAAGCTTACAATCACCGTACGTTATCATCGTACCAACGATTTTATGTGCAACATGTTTATCTGCAAAATATAGATTTACGAGCATGGCATTAATACAACGTGTGAAGGAGATGCAAAAGCATGGAGCGTAAATTAGGAATTTCACTTTATCCAGAGCATTCAACGAAAGAAAAAGATATGGCATACATTTCGGCAGCGGCACGCCACGGTTTTTCAAGAATATTTACATGTCTATTATCTGTGAATCGTCCGAAAGAAGAAATTGTAGCTGAATTTAAAGAAATTATTAATCATGCAAAAGATAACAATATGGAAGTTATTTTAGATGTAGCTCCAGCTGTCTTTGATCAGCTCGGTATTAGTTATAGTGATCTATCATTTTTCGCAGAGTTAGGTGCAGATGGTATTCGTTTAGATTTAGGATTTGACGGATTAACAGAAGCGAAAATGACGAATAATCCGTATGGTTTAAAAATTGAGCTAAATGTAAGTAACGATATTGCGTATTTAGAAAATATTCTTTCGCATCAAGCGAATAAGCCAGCTTTAATTGGTTGTCATAACTTCTATCCGCAAAAATTTACTGGACTTCCGTATGACTATTTCATTCGCTGTAGTGAACGCTTTAAAAAACATGGTATTCGCACAGCAGCATTTATTACGTCACATGCAGCTAACATCGGTCCATGGGATATTAACGACGGATTATGTACGTTAGAAGGGCATCGTAATTTACCAATTGAAGTACAAGCGAAACATTTATGGGCAACAGGGCTAATTGATGATGTGATTATCGGAAATGCTTATGCAAGTGAAGAAGAGTTAGAGAAACTAGGAAACTTAAATCGTTACATGTTACAGCTAAAAGTAAACTTTGTAGACGAAGCGACTGAAGTAGAGAAGAGAGCGACACTGCAAGAATTACACGTAAGACGTGGTGACATAACAGAATATATGGTACGTTCTACAGAAGTACGTAAAAGATACAAAGACTATGACTTCCCGGTGCGCGAAAGTGTACTACAGGAAAGAGGGCAAGTTGTAATTGGTAACAACTCATTTGGTAAGTATAAAGGCGAACTACAAATCATTCTAAAAGAAATGCCGATAGATGAACGGAAAAATATCGTCGGCACAATAGCGGAAGAAGAGTTATTCTTACTAGATTATGTAGGAGCTTGGACACAGTTTACTTGTGTGGAATAGGGAAGTATAGGGGGCTGTCCGAATTTTGGGCAGCCTTTTTATCATAAAGTACTTTGTAATGTCAAAGTTTGTCGGTAAATCGATATCCCTTGTCGAATAGTTGATATATTATAAGTTACGATAGATATATTCGAAAAATCGTTGATATATTGTAGGTTACGATAGATATATTTGAAAAATCATTGATATAATTTCAGGTAGAAGTATATTTTCCTTTAGAAGGAATGCAAAAAGAGTCAGCCTCAATGAGACTGACTCTTTTTTATATGGTAACTAGTTTAATACTTTAACTGTAACTGTTTTACGTCCCCAGTTACTTGATGTGCCTTTATCAGGCATTAAAACATCAATTTTATTTCCTTTAATAGCTCCACCAGTATCACCAGCGATTGCTACTCCGTAACCTTCAACCCATACTTTTGAACCTAATGGAATGACACTTGGATCAACTGCGATTAGTTTCATGTTTGGATTAGCTGTTAGGTTGTGACCTAAAGCTGATTTTACTTGGTCGCCTGCTTTATAACCATTTTCAAGTGGATCTGCTGTGTAAGCTGTTGCTACAACGCGTAACTCACGAGAAGATGATGGTGCACTTGTTTCAGTTTCTTTTGCAACAGGTTGTTGTGTAGCTGGTTTTTGAGTTTTAGCCGCTTCACGAGCTTTAGCTGCCTCTTGAGCTTTAACTTCTGCTTGAGCTTCAGCTTCTGCCTGAGCTTTAGCTGCTTCACGAGCTTTAGCTGCTTCTTGAGCTTTAGCCGCTGCTTGAGCCTCAGCTGCTTCTTGAGCTTTAGCTGCTTCACGAGCTTTAGCTGCCTCTTGAGCTTTAACTTCTGCTTGAGCTTCAGCTTCTGCCTGAGCTTTAGCTTCTGCTTGAGCTGAAGCTACTTCACGAGCTTTAGCTGCTTCTTGAGCTTTAGCCGCTGCTTGAGCTTCAGCTGCTTCACGAGCTTCAGTTGCTGCCTGAGCTTTAGCTTTTGCTTGAGTTTCAGCTACTTCACCAGCTTTAACTGCTTCACGAACTTTAGCTGTATCTTGAACTTTAGTTGTTTTTTCAGCTTTAACTACTGGCTGTACTTTAATTGGAGCTTTACCTGTTAAGTAAGGAACATGAACATAAGCTGTTTTTCCGTTATATTCAAATTGGATCCAATCATTTTCAACTTGGTGTGTTGTTTCAATTACATCATCTTGTTTCAATTTACCAAGAATTTCTGAGTCTGTGTTTGCACCAGCACGTACGTTTAATACGTTTGCTGTTACGTAGTAAGTGTCTTTTGTGTAGTCAGCGCTAATGAAAGCTTCTTTACCGCTATTCAATTTCACTTTTGACCATCCGTTTTCTGTATGTAAAACGTTAACTTTATATCCATCTAATAATTTTCCTACAACTTTTGATTCAGTAGTTGGGTTTTCTCGTACATTTAGTACATCAGTCGTTACGATTGTTTCTGCTTTAGCAGATGTTGTGAAAATCCCAAGACCAAAAACCGCTGCTGTTGCTATACCCATAAATTTTTTCATAATAGCCTCCATTGCATTTGTTTTCGTTGACCTCATTATAGCAACCATTATTTTCTTATTTGCGAAAAACATCGAATTACAAAGCTTTCGTAACGGGGCTTTAATATTCTGTAATAATTCCAGTAATATCCTAAAAGCGCTTTCTTATAGTTTTTAGGGGAGGTTTGAGCATGTTATACATAAAATGGATGGTATTTCAATTTCTAATAGGTTAATAGTGTTTCTGTAGTGTTACATAAATATTTCTTAACTGTTACGAAAATGACGTATTTTGCTGTTGGAACAGGTGATTAGTTATGTAAAAATAACTATTTTAGCTGTGGAGGAATATAAATGAGGTGAAATTTAATAAAAAATCGCCGTAATTGTTACAAAATAAGTCGAGGTATGGAAAAAATTACGCCTTGATTTTGGTCTGTCACATATTATTTTTGCAATAATAGGATTCTATAATAGCTTTAGTAGGTTAAAATAATTAAAGGTGTTTATAACGTGAAACATATATAATAGAAGAAACACGATTTAATAGATAAATAAAAAACGTAAGAGTGTAAACTCCTACGTTTTTTATTTATTCATATCGTAAACATTCAATTGGATCCAGTTTTGCAGCTTTGTTAGCTGGTAGTAGACCGAATATGATACCGATTAACATTGAGATACCTACTGCAAGAAGTCCAAGTTCTTTTGAGACAACGAGTGGCCATCCGGCAAAGATTGAGACGATCCAAGCGAAGAAGATACCGAGCATGAATCCGATGAAACCACCGAGTCCTGTTAAAATACAAGATTCGATTAAGAATTGTGTTAACACTTTACCGCGCGTTGCACCAAGTGCTTTACGAATACCGATTTCACGTGTACGTTCTGTTACAGATACAAGCATAATGTTCATTACACCGATACCACCAACAAGTAAGGAAATAGCGGCAATACCACCGAATACCATCTTCATCATACCGATTGATTCATCTAATTGCTTTGTAAATTCACCTAAGTCTTGTGCTTCGAATTTATGCTCAAATTTAGGAGCTTTCATTTCGTTTAAAACAAAAACGGCTTGTTTTTCTACACTTTTACGCTCTGTCGGAGAGGTCATTGTTAATCTTACAGAGTCATACTCATTTACTCCTGAAATGACAGGCGCGTTTTCAAGTGACGTATAACCTTCAGGCATAGGCATTCCGAAGTCGTTTTTCGTTTCGTATACACCGACTATTTTATACGGCTTTCCTTTTATATCTGTGTATTGATTTGATTCCCAACCACTAAATAATTTGTTGAAAGCTTCTTCATTTAATATAACAGCAGGGATTGCTTGGTTTAATTCGCTGTCGTTTAATTCACGACCGTGAACTAATTTTATTTTCGAATCTGTCATAAAGGCGCCTGTTCCACCTTTTAAGTCAAGATTTACATCTTTTGAACCAGAAGATGCTTTTACTTTCATACTTACATCAGGATACACATCTTTAACGCCTGGTACAGTTTGCAGACGGTTTAGCATATCAGCTGTAATTTTGGCATTATCTGTTCCATAGTCAGGATTGTTGTAGTAAATCGTTACTTCGTTATCTTTTCCTTGGCCTAATTCTTTTTTAAACTTTGCGTTAGTACCATCACCCATTGAAATGATAGTAATAATGGCACTAATACCGATAATAATACCTAACATCGTTAAGATAGAACGCATTTTATGAGCAAAGATAGAGGAAAGGGCCATGCGTATATTTTCACTCGTGTTCAAAATTAACCTCTCCAATCTTGGACGATATTTCCGTCACGAATTACAATTTGGCGGGCTGCTGCTTCCCCAATTTCACGATCGTGGGTAATCATAATGATTGTTGAGCCTTGTTTATTTAATTCGTAAAAGAGGTCCATAATCTGTGTACTTGTTTTCGTATCAAGCGCTCCCGTTGGTTCATCGGCTAAGATGAATTTCGGGTTATTTACGATTGCACGTGCAACAGCGACACGCTGCTTTTGTCCACCTGATAATTCGTTCGGCAGGTGAGTGGCACGATCAGCTAAACCTACTTTTGTTAAAGCAGCTAATGAGCGCTCACGTCTTTCTTTTTTATCGACTCCAGCGTAAATAAGAGGTAGCTCTACATTTTGAAGTGCTGTAAGTCTCGGTAATAACATGAAGTTTTGGAATACGAACCCGATCTCTTTATTACGAACGCGTGCAAGTTCTGTCTCAGACATGTTTGAAATATTTTGACCAGCTAGTTCGTATGCACCTGTCGTCGGTTTATCTAAGCAACCGATAATGTTCATTAATGTTGATTTACCAGAACCAGATGGTCCCATAATAGAAGTGAATTCTCCTTGGTTCAGTGTTACGTCAATGCCGTGTAATATTTGAACGGATTCTGCACCATTTTGGAAAGATTTCGTGATGCCTTTTAAGTTAATCATTCAACGACAACCTCCATACCATCTTTTAAGTCTTTTTCAGGTTTAGAGATAATTTGTTCTCCTTTTTTCACTCCAGAAACTTTTGCTTCGCTATCTGTTTCGAATTCAATAGTAACCGCTTGTTCTTTCGCTTTGCCATCTTTTACAACGAAGACAATATTTTTGTCACCTTTTTTCACGATGCTACTTTTCGGAACAATCGTACCAGTTGCTTCGCCAGATTTACTTGTTACGTAAACGTGGAAGCCGTTTTGTAATTCTTCACTATTATCTAATGTGACAGTGAATTGATAGTTAGAAACTGTTTTGTTTTCATCCATACTCTTTAATGGTGTAGAACCGATTTCTGTTACTTTTCCTGTCCAAGTCTTACCAGCGACCGTTTTTGATGAAACAGTTACTTCTTGCCCAACTTTCATACTAGCAAGCTCATATTCAGAAAGTTGACCTTTTACTTTAAATGGACCAGCGTGACGAAGTGTAATGCCGCTCATACCTGTTTTTTCATCAGCAATTTTTACGATATCATCAATTACGCCATCAGCAGGACTTGTTACAGAAAGTGTATTTACTTTCTCTTTTGCTGCTTTAATCATTTCATCAGCTTTTTCAACTTCAAACTTTTTCATTTCAAGTTGTGATTCTAATTGTTGCACTTCGATTTCGGATGCTTTTAATGCTTCAGCGGGAAGGCCTGCATTTTTATCTTTTTGTAATTTTTGTTTCGCTGTATCAATTTGTTTTTGGAACAATGTTACTTCTTTTTGTGCAATTTTCTTTTGCATTTCTGCTTCTGTTACACCTTGTTTCGCAGTAGGGTCATTATATTTAAAAAGGAGTTGACCTTTTTTCACTTCATCATCTTTTTTTACAGATAATTCATACGTACCTTTTGTTGGATCAAATGAAATTGTTTCGATTCCGCTTGGAATGACTTCACCGCCAAATTTTTGCGCGTTTTCAATTTGTTTTTCTGTTACTTTATATCCGCTATATGCCATTGCAACATCTGAACCACCGCCAGAAAATGCAAAATATGATCCAGCTGCAATACCGATTGCTACTACACTAGTAATTAACACTTTATTTTTCTTCTTCATCTATTTATCACCTTTTCGTTCGTTTTAGTATCTACATTCAGTATAGAAGAGGTGAAGAATCTGACAAATCGTTTTAGCTTACAATAACCTTACAGTTTTGTAAGGTATGAATATGTAAATGTAAGGTAGAGGTTGTCCTAGCTTAAGCAAATGAATTGACGCGTCGTTTTTTTCTTACAATAATATTGTAGGAAGGAGAGGAAAAAAGATGGAAGCTTATTTTAGTGCACATCCATTAAAACCGTTTATTCCATACTCAAGGCAACATGCCATTATATTATTTATTATGTTGGTGGGGATCGTTTTTTTATATCAATACCAAGATGTATTACGTCAAAGTGAGTGGAATATAACGGTTCGATATGCGATTGCATTTCTATTTATAGGGAGTGAAATTGGACTTCATATGTGGGAGTGGAAAGCGGGGATTTTTGAGCTAGCCACTTCATTACCGTTTGAGTTGTGTACGATTAGTTTGTTGTTAGCGTCAATTATGATTGTAACGAAAAGTTATCGCATATATGAGATTGTATTTTTTACGGGAATTATTGGTGCATCACAAGCTATTTTAACGCCGAACTTGCAGTATGCTTTTCCGCATTTTCGATTCATTGAATATTTCATCGCGCATGTATTACTCATTTGGGCACCGCTCTTTACGACTTGGGTAGAAGGGTATCGTCCGACAGTACAATCTATTAAACGCACGATGATATTTTTAAACATATTGATTCCAATTGTTTCGTTTGTGAATTACAAAACGGGTGGAAATTATATGTTTTTAGCTCATAAGCCAGAAACTGCTTCATTACTTGATATGTTAGGACCGCATCCTTACTATATTATTTCATTAGAACTCGCAGCGCTTATTGGATGTTTTATTTTGTATATGCCGTTTGCGAAAAGAGAAAAACAGGTACACAAAGAATCGTTAGGGTCATAACCTAGCGATTTTTATATATTGAATATTTACAATTCAGAAAATTAAGAATAAAATTAAGGGGTAAATTATAGAGAGAGAAGGGCGAAAATGGTCAAAAAAGTATTTTTGAATGGAATGGAAGTGACGATTCAATTTCTTATTTCGATTTTGGGTATTATTATTTTAGGGGCTCTGCCGAAATTATTTTATGGATTTGAGCTGAACGCATCGAAGTACATACAGAGTTTAAAAGAAATATTTACGAACTTAATGGATATTTCCAATTTGCAATATGTGAGAGGTAAATTTTTATTTCCGCAGTTGTTCGTCCATTATAAAGAAACGATTATTATTTTTTTAGCCGCTTTTTTCATTTCATTATTGGTAGCATTTTGTATTGTTTATGTAATTATGAGTAGTTCATCGAGTCTACAACATCGAATTAAATCATTTCTCATCTTTCTAGAATCCATTCCAGATATTCTTCTTATTTTAGGTTCACAAATTTTAGTTGTATGGTTTTTTAAACAAACAGGTTTTTTACCTTTTCAAATTGCTTCAATTGGAGGCGAGTCGATTAGGGGGTTGCCAATATTGTGTTTGAGCATCCCGACTACGATTATGTTTGTAAAAATGGTCGTGCTTCGTTTTGAAAATGAACTAGAAAAAGATTATGTACTATTTGCTAAGGCGAAAGGGCTGGGGCGCTTTCATATTTTAAATCGTCATATTTTACGAAATGTGTTGCTTAGTACATTATTCTTTGCGAAAACGAATATCTTTTTTATGTTATCTAATTTATATATTATAGAATGGATTTTTAATACGGGTGGTATTTTTATGTTTTTGAAATCGTATGAGGGTATTAGAGTTGAAGTTTTTATCGTGAGTGTACTGCTTATTTATATTCCGATTTTTATTTTATTTAAATTGTTTCATTATCTCATTCCGGCTGCGATGAAGGAGAGATTATAATATGTGGACGTATATAAAACGTGATAAAAGATTTTGGATAAGCATTGGGTTTCTTCTCATATTAGTTCTGTTGAGCATTGGAAATACGTTATGGAATGATGGGCACATTAGACAAGTTACATTGCAATATGATGCGGATGAAAATCCACAAGTGCCACCTTTTTCACCTTCATTACAATTTTTACTTGGGACAGATCGGAAAGGGTATGACCTGTTACATTTAGTCATTGAAGGCGCGAAATGGACGATTGGTATATCTATTTTAATTGCGGCACTTAGAATGGTAATAGGTGTATTTTTCGGTGTCGTGCTCGGAACGTACATAAAAAGAGGAGTTTCAAAAATTGAAGCTTTCTTTGATAGTTTTACAGTTATTCCGACAGTTATGATTGCGTATTTTTTTCTTCAATTTGCAAGTACATTTGGAAGTGGGGAGGAAACAACAACCTTTTTTGAAAGGGCTTCGTTTCAAGTTATCTTACTTGTAATGCTTGTAATGCCAGTTATTGCACTGTATGTTGCGAAGGAAGTTCGTAAATTGCGAACGGAGGAATTTGTTGATGCCGCGCGCATATTAGGTGGATCGAGAAGACATATTGTTATAAAGCATCTTTTCCCGCATCTTTATATGACGTTTATACTTGTATTTTTTCAGCAGTTTACGCAGACTCTTACTATTTTACTGCACTTAGGGTTACTAGAAATATTCTTTGGCGGAACGGTTAAGTTTTTAGGACCGATAGAAGAAATAGAATCTTACACACATGAATGGTCAGGGTTAATTGGAGTCTATTTTAGATCATTAACAGTGAATCCGTGGATCCCTCTCGTTCCGATTACATTTTTTGGACTTACTATTTTTTCAGGAAATATGATTGTAAAAAGTATCGAAGAGGCGATGATGAAAGTAAGGTTAGGAGGAGAGCTAAAGAAGGATGTTGTAGAAGAGGAACAATCTGTTGTGCAGTCGAAAGAAGAGTTATTTACTTTTAAACATACGATGTGAAGAGAAAAAGAAGCAAGCATGGATTTCATGCTTGCTTCTTTTCTTTATTTTGTAGAAACTTCACCTTCAGCTTCTGTTTGGGGAATGTAGTATCCGATTATACCACCGATGATTGCTGGAATAATCCAACCAATTCCTAAGCTATAAAAAGGAATTGTGTGTACGATATTAGCAATAAAGCTTGGTATCATTTCCACATTATCCAGTGCATGAATACAGCTAATAAGGAATGCTGCGATCATTGCTCCGATGTAGACAGAAGGTTTACGTTTCGTATATTTGTCAATAAATGATACGAAAATTAAAATGATTGTAATTGGATATAAAATAATTAATACAGGTAATGTAATTTTGATTAATAAACTTAATCCTAAGTTTGAAATCACGAAGCTAAAAATACAAACGTATAGTACGAGCTTTTTGTAGGAAACGTTTGTTAGTACTGTTGCAAAATAGTTGGCGAATGCACTTACAACACCAATTGCAGTCGTTAAACATGCAAAAATAATTGCGATACTTAATAAAACATTACCGCTTGTCCCAAAGAACTGGTACATAACAGTAGCTAATAGTTGACCACCGTTCTCGAATTGTCCTAAGTTGCCGTTTGAAGCGCCGATATAACCAAGTAAGAAATAAACAATTGTTAAGAATAGAGCTGCAATGCTCCCACAAATAATTGTATATTTTGCGATCGATTTTTTCTCTTGTATACCGTTTTGGCGAATTGCATTTACAACGATTGTTGATAATACGAGAGCACCAATTGCATCTAATGTTAAAAATCCTTCAAGAAATCCTTTGAAAAATGGAATTTCTTTATAGTCACCAACAGGTTCTGCAAACGTTCCTGGTGAAAGAATCGCTTTTGTTGCCATAATTGCAATAATTACAAGTAGAATTGGCGTTAATATTTTTCCGATATGATCTACTAATTTTGATGGATTTAATGATAAGAAGTAGGCGACTGTAAAGAAAATTGCACTAAAAACTAACATAGAGTACCATTGGTCTGGGAAAAGTGGTGCAATCCCAATTTCGTAAGATACAGATCCAGTTCGTGGAATAACAAATAGTGGGCCGATTGAAAGATAAATAATGATAGCGAATACTGCTGCGAATTTTGGATGAACACGGCTTGCTAAAGTGTTAAAACTACCACCGGCAAGGGCAACAGCGACGATAGCTAGTAAAGATAAACCGACGTCTGTAATAATAAATCCTGTAATGGAAATCCACATATTTTCTCCGGAAGAAAGACCGAGAAGAGGCGGGAAAATCATATTACCAGCACCGAAGAAAACTGCGAATAGTAATAAACTAATCGAAAGTATTTGCGCTGGTTTTAAAGTTGTACGCATATAAAGAAACTCCTCCTAATGAGTGTTTTTGTCGAAAATTCAAACAATTTGTCGAGTAACTGTTATTATTTTAAAGGTCTGATGACTAGAAAGCAATAGGGAATTTTAAAAATATTTTAAAATAATGCGTAAAATTGAATAAATATACTATTTATATGCTTAATATAGGAAGGATTTAACTTTAAACGTAAAAAAACACATATCGCTAGGATATGTGTTTTAAAAAAATATTTTTTTATCACGTTCTTCTTTTAAAATTTCAACTGCTTCTCGGAAACGTTGTGAATGGACAATTTCTCGTTCACGTAAGAATCTCAAGCTATCATTTATATCGGGATCGTCAGATTGGTTAATAAGCCATTGGTATGTGGCCCGTGCTTTTTCTTCAGCCGCAATATCTTCGTATAGGTCGGCAATTGGATCGCCTTTAGCTTGTATATAGGTTGCAGTAAATGGAACACCAGCTGCGTTATGGTAGTGAAGTGCGCTGTCATGGTCGACGTAATGAGGATCGAGACCAGCTGCCTTCATCTGTTCAGGAGTCGCATCTTTCGTCAGCTTATAAACCATCGTAGCAATCATTTCAAGATGAGCAAATTCTTCTGTACCAATATCGGTAAGGAGGCCAATGACTTTATCGGGAATTGTATATCGCTGATTTAAGTAACGGAGTGCAGCAGCTAACTCTCCATCTGCACCGCCATATTGTTCAATTAATAATTTTGCGAGTGCTGGATTGCAAGTTCCTACTTTAACTGGGTATTGCAATTTTTTTTCATAAATCCACATAGTTTCTCTCCTTTATATTTGCCATGGCCAAGGACCTTTGCTCCATTCCCAAGGGGCATTAGAATAGCTATTTCCAAACTGTTGGAGTGGTCCGTATTTTTCTTCCATCTTTTGTTTTAATACTCTTCGTTTATAGGAAAAGTCATTAAATTGATTAATAGCAGCAGTGTCATCTGGATGTGTATCTAAATAAAGAGTAAGTTCAACTAGTACAAAGTCCAGTTCTTGAAGCTCCAGTAAAAGCTGATAGTATTCTTCTGGTAGCGATTGATTCACGTCAATAGTCACCGCCCTTTTTTATAAGGATTTTCATAATAGTCATAAAAAACAGGCCATAAAGTCCCTTTTTGTAGTGCTTCTTTTGGCGTGAATTGCGGTAAGTTTGGCGGTTGAAAGCCTAAAAATAAATTAGGAGGAGTAGAATAATATTTTTTTCCGATAGGAGGACAAGGATCGAGAGGACTATGATAGGGCACGAATGATCTCATATATTGATTCACGAATAAACCTCCTTAAATGTTCATTACTATGTATTCTATTCAGACATAATGAGCATTTATGACACATATAAAAAAGTAATAGGTACGGGGGGAATGAATGTGGAGACTGTGAAACAATTCATTGTATTGAAAGTGAAAAACTTAAAGGAAACTTTGTATTTTTACGAAGGGATTTTAGGGATCAAACCTAGTTTAGAAAGACCACAATCAGATGTAACAGGGGTTTGGTATGATGCTGATTCAACGAGAATTAGTTTTGTTATGAATCGCATGTTGGGTGGACAGGAGAAGAGTGTTATGAATTCATGTGAGGTTATAACATTTTCGATTTCTAACATAGAGAAGTTAAAAAAGAAGCTAGCGTTTTATGAAATTTTATATACAGAAAATAAACGTGAGAAGAGTATTGTAGTACAAGACCCAGATGGATATAAACTTGAAGTAATAGAAAAGGACGAATAAACGGAGGGGATTTAGTGGAGAGGAATTATGAAGAAAGTGCGTTATTTGAGCATCAATTTTGGCTAAAAGTGTTGAGTGATCATTCGCAATTTTTACTTGATGCGTTAGCTCCGAAGGAAAAAGAAGATATAAAAAAAGCTACTTATTTTGTTGAAACATTTACGAATTTGTTAAATAAAGTTCAGAATGTCAATCTTATTGTATTTTCAAAAGAGGCAGAACAAGCTGCAAAGGAAATACGAACGTTTAAATTAAATATTATACAGAAACAGTTGGAAGGGAAGATTACCATTCATTTTACGCCAACTTTTATTAATCATATGGTAAACGAAGTGGAAGAGTATATAATGGTTTTAGAGTTTTTGAAGAAAGGGGAAATTCCACCTGTTTTTCATGAACTGCATTATCATCTCGTTTGGTTAACAGATGCAGCTGGTCATGCAGGCTCTATTTCTGGTGGGTTAGATCTTGTTGAAAAAAGATTAAAAGAGAAAAGTGAAGAATTTGAGAAGCACTTTGAACAATTTTATTTGAAGGCAGTTGAAATGACAGGGTATTTAAGAACAGAGCTTCACCATTTTCCAGCGTTAAAGAAGTTTACAAAAGATGTTTCACTTGAACTAAAATTATTTTCACATTTTTTACATGAAGTTGAAGAATTGGAGTTATCAAATGAAATATTAAGTGAATTATCAGCGAGAATGGCAGATCATATGGCAAGAGAGGAATGTTATTACTTATTAAAATTAGCTCAATCGTCTGGGCTTGAAATGCCGAAGTGTAATCCGCTTTAAAGAACAAGAGGTCAATCTTATTTGGCCTCTTGTTCTTTTTTATTTTCTCTTTTTATTTTTGCTTGTTCAATACTTGCCTGTAATGTCTCCATAATATTGATGATGTTTGGAGCAGGAGAGATTGTTTCCGTTTTTTCCTGTTGTTCAACTTTATTTTCGATTAATTCGGTAAGAGCTTCTTTATACTCATCTGTATACATTTCTTGTTCAAAAGGATTTGTAAGATGGTGGATTAAATTGATTGCCGCGGTGAGTTCTTGTTTTTGGATAGGATAATTCTCGTTACTTGGTAAGTTAGGTGTTTTTGTTATATCGCGAATTTCATTAGGATAGTGAATGGTTTGTAATATAAGCCCATCTTCAAAGTTACGGATAATAGCTAAATGTTGTTTTTTTCTAATGGAAATATGGATCAGACCAAGTTTATTCGTACGTTCAAGAGCTTCTTTTAATAATAGATACGATTTTTCGTGTCCTGGAGTAGGGCCTATAAAATAAGAACGATCATAGAGAACTGAATCAATTTCATTATTTTGGACAAAAGATATAATTCGAATAGATCGTGGTTCGTGAGCTTTTTGCAATGCAGCTAATTCTTTTTCATCCATAATAATGTACTTATGAGGTGCGTATTCATAGGCTTTTACAATATCTTTATCATCAATTTCTTCATCCGTACAATCAGGAGCAAATTTTTTATATTTAATAGGTGTTAAGCATTCTTTATGGAGACTCAAAAATTTTATATCGTTTTCTTCTACGGCACTGTATAGTTTGATTCCTATATTTAATAGTCCAAGTGAGAGTGCACCTTTCCATACGGTATGCAAATAAAGCCTCTCCTTTCCTTAAAAATGATTATGTATATTATGAGATAGTAAGAAATTTCCTATACGTTTTTTGTTTTTACGGAAGGTTAAGCAGAAGGGTGTGGGATATAAAATATATTGACAAGCCCTCCAAAATATTTTAATGTGATTGTATAAAATTGTGTATATAAAGGGGAGTAACTTATTACAGTAAAGTCGTCATTACAGGGAGAAACCCTCGGCTTTATTGGCAACGTTTCGTTGTTAGTGAGACCTTTACCAGCAATGGTAAAGGCCCCTTATTGTCTTTTTTAGGACCCTTACCATATTTGGTAGGGGCCTTTTTGTATACAAGGAGAGGAGATATAAAAATGAAAAAACTTATTAGTAGATTAAGAGTTGTATTTCATGTTCGCCGATTTGTTCCATTCCTATTTGACTTTTTTACTTCAAAAGAGGTTTCAATAAAGAAGAAAATCTTATCCATTGCTTTTTTAGTTGGTTATGTAGTGATGCCGCTCGATTTAATTCCAGACTTCTTACCGTTTATCGGTATTTTAGATGATATTGGAATTGTGTTATTTATTTTGAACCGAATTGTAAAAATGGCGCCAGTTCAATTACAAGAAAAGCATAACGTAAACGTAGGATAGGAGTTGGGATAGAAAATATGGAGCAAATTATTTTAGATATAATTGAGTTTTTAAAGCAGTTTTCTTATTTTGGAGTTGTGTTAGCATTAACTTTTGAATTTATTCCAGCAGAGGTAGTTTTGCCTATGGTTGGATATTGGGTGTACGAGGGTGATATGAATTTTTGGCTAGCTGTATTGGCTGGAACACTTGGCGGAACGACAGGACCATTAACGTTATACGCACTAGGTTATTACGGTGGTCGTCCTCTATTAATAAAATACGGGAAATACTTCTTTATTAAAGAAGAACAAATTCAAAAAGCAGATGATTTCTTTGAGAAGTATGGACCAGTTGTAGCATTTGTTGGCCGCTTTGTACCTGGAGTTCGAACGCTTATTTCTGTTCCATGTGGTATGGCAAAAATGAATATATGGAAATTTAGTATTTATACATTTGTAGCAATGTTCCCGTTAACGACTTTATATGTCTATTTTGGAATGAAATTAGGTCCGCATTGGGCAAAAGCGGCGGATGTTGTTGGACAATATATGTTACCAATATTACTAGTCGTGGTTATTTTTGTAGGTGGTATTTTAATCTATAAATTTATGAAAAAAAGAAATAGAACGGAATCTATCTAGTCAGTAGTAATCAGGTTAAATTTTTGAAAATAGATGAATAGTACAGGCAAAAGACTCTGAAGGACATACACATATAGGGAATATAAAAGAGAGAGGGGAAACAACTATGTCTTGTGAGTGCTCAGGGACAGCATTAACTTGTTGTCCAGATAAAAATTATGTACAAGATAAAGTGTGTAGTCCGTGGTCTGCTACTGTAGTTGCAACAGCAATTGATAATGTTCTCTATACAAATAATATTAACCAAAACGTAGTGGGTACTGGTTTTGTTAAATATGATGTTGGACCAGGCCCAATTACTGTAGAAGCGCTGGATTCTGCTGGTGCTGTAATAGATACACAAACATTAAACCCAGGAACGAGTATTGCTTTTACGTATCGCCGCTTTGATAGTATACAAGTTGTGTTACCTGCAACACCTGCTGGAACGTATCAAGGAGAATTTTGTATTACAACACGTTATCCACTTTCATAGCAGAATAGGAGAGGATCAAAATGGGAATGAGAAGTTCCAGTTTGTCTTGTTGTTCTAATAAAACGCTTGTACAAGATCAAGTATGTACAGACTGGTCTATTACAGGTGCTGGTACTCAAATTGTATATACAAATAATATTACGCAAGAAGTATATGGTTCGGGTTACGTGAAATATGATGTAGGTGCGGCTCCAATTACAGTTGATTTTTTAGTAGGTGCTACAGTAGTTGATACCATTACTGTTCAACCGCAAAGTAGTGGTACTTTCACTGTACGATATTTTACTACCGTTCGAATTACTACAACAGGAACAACTGTTAATCAAGGCGAGTTTTGTATTACAGTACGTTATCCGATTTCATAAAAAAGCATACCGTAAATGGTATGCTTTTTTAATTAAGGAAGTAATGAAATTGGTATTCTATCATGCCTTTCGAGAGGACTCCCACCTCTAAACGTAAGTGAAGGTGGTGAGGTGAATCGAAAGAAATATTTTATTTTCAAGAAAAAAACAGAAACATACGTTCCGTTTTTGCTATAATATCCTTAACAAGGAGGTGAATAAAATGACAAAGGAAAATCCATCAAACTATAAAACTCTTCAAATTTGGATTAAAAAAGGGCATCGTATGTATTCTTATTTTCAAGAATGTTGTCATAACGCTAAGAACATGTACAACACCACAAACTTTTATATACGCCAGGTGTACACTGGATTAACACAAGAAAAAGAGTTGCAGCCTTTGCAAAAAGAAGTTCTGGATAATATTCATAAAAATATTGGTAAGATGAATGACACACAACGTCTTGCCTATCAGAAGAAATTGGAAAAAGAGAAATTAAAGCCTAAAGAAGAACAGAAAGAGATTAAATGTAATTTGTTTTCAGAACCTAATTTTGAAAAACCTTATGTAGATTACAACTTTCTAGATGCACTATTTAAGGCTATGATTCAAAATGATTATCGAGTTTTGCCTACGCAATGTAGCCAGTCAATCATGAAAGGTTTGTTCCAAAATTGGAAATCTTTTTTTGCTAGTTTAAAAGACTATAAAAAGAATCCAAAAAAATATGCTGGAATGCCTAGGATTCCAAAGTATATCCGTTCTTCTGAAAAAGAGATTCTGTATACAAACCAAGATTGCATCATTAAAAACGATAGATTTTTAAAGTTTCCAAAGACGAAATTGCAATTAAATATTGGGAAACTAGGTTTCACTGAAGGTAAACTGAAACAAGTTCGTGTGATTCCAAAATACAATGAATATGTAGTGGAATTGGTAATTGATGTTCCTTCTGAACAACAAATTATTGAAGAGAATGCTCGTTATATGAGTATTGATTTAGGGATTGATAACCTTGCAACCATCGTAACAAACACAGGTATGAAACCTGTCCTTGTTAAGGGCAAACATGTCAAAAGCATAAATCAATATTACAACAAAATGAAGAGTCATTTTACAAGCATTCTTAGAAATGGAAAACAAACTAATGAAGGACCTTTTACTTCTAAAAGGATAGAAAAACTTCATCAAAAACGTTACTTGAAAATAAAAGACGTCTTCCATAAAGTTAGTCACCACATCGTAAAACTAGCTCAAGAAGAAGTTTGTAAAATCGTTATTGGTCAAAACAAAAGTTGGAAACAAGAAACGAATATGGGAAAAAGAAATAACCAATCGTTTTGTCATATCCCGCATAATTTACTGCTTCAAATGATTACATACAAAGCAAATGCTGTAGGCATTCAAGTTGTTGTAACTGAAGAATCATATACATCGAAAGCAAGTTTTCTGGATAACGACTTCATTCCAACGTATGGAGAAAATGACCAAAATACAACTTTTTCAGGAAAACGAATAAAGCGCGGCATATATCGTTCAGCAAATAAAACTTTAATTAATGCAGATGTAAATGCTGCGGCTAACATTTTACGAAAAGTAATCCCAAATGCATGGACAAATGGGATAGAGGGGTTAGGCGTGAAACAGCTCGCTAATGTGTTAACTCCCCTGACGTTAATCGTCCGTTAGGTCGAAACGTTAGAAACCCCCACTTCAAGCTTTGCTAAGTGGGGGAGTGTTCATAAGCAGCATGTAAATTGGCAACAGTACTTGCCTTCTAAATATAGTGAAGGATTATTTTGTATATTAGTAAGACTGACTGACTGTAAGTCTTTTCCTGTGTACGATATTGTATTACCAGGAAACACGGTGAAAATATTGGTTACTGCTCCAACAATTTCAATTGTAATTGCTTCTGTGCTGCTAGTACTATTGTAAACCGAGACAGTACCTGATATAGGTAGTATTCCATCACTTTGCCACAGTATCATCGATTGCGATGCACCTTTGGCAGAGGGAATGGTGTTATTCGTTATGAGGAAATTTCCTGCAAATTCATTCGTTACTCGCTCGCAATTTGGGTTTGGAGGAGGGGTCGGTGGACAAGGGTCTGGGAAAATGATAGATAAAGGAGCAAAACAGCCGGTATTTTTTTTGTTATTCAATACAACCCCTCCTTTTTAAGTAGTCTTTTACTACTATTAAATGTAGAAGCATGGCCGATGTGTTAAAAAAAGAAGAAAATGTTAAAAATTAAGATTGTCTAATAGGCTTAAAACTTAAATTATTATTTATGTTATAGAAAAGATTATATGTGAATAGACATGGGAAAAGAATGCTCAGACTCTTTTAGACAAAAAGTGGTTGTATAAGATAATACAAGGAATGTTGGACTTCATTTCTAATTAACTATATATTTACAAAAGTCTAACAAAATTCATTTGTTATTTAAACGACATTAATATGTTTTAGATAAAATAGCCCTTGTAATGAATTAATTATTATGAGGAGGATTCACGTGGACAGAACTGCTTTACGAAAAGTAAAAGGTCTTATTGTATTATTAATGGTTTTTGTATTAGCGTTTGTATCATTTCCGTGGAGTACATCAGTTAAAGCGGAAGAGAAGAAGCAAGAAAAGGCACCTAGTGAAAAGAAGATAGTTTTTCCAGTTGTAAGTGATGTACATATTAAAAATAGTGGAACGGACGATACGTTTCGCTGGAAGCGAGCGATTGAACAGCTCAATACGCTTGCACCAAAGCAAGATGCTTTTGTTATCGTAGGTGATTTCACAGATACAGGGTCTGTGCAGCAATATGATCGTTTCATGCAAGTGTATAACGAAAATGCAAATAAAGATGCAGTACGAATGAATTCTCTAGGAAATCATGATTATTGGAACGGTTTATCTGTAGAGGGAGCGCAGAAGCGTTTCTTAGAAAAAACAGGTATGGAATCAATTTATTATCATAAAGTGATAAAAGGGTATCACTTCCTTGTTATGTCGCCAGAAAATGGGACAACACACGGATATTATTCAGATAAGCAAATTAATTGGTTAAAAGAAGAGATGGTGAAAGCACAAAAAGATGACCCAGAAAAACCGATTTTCGTATTTTTACATCAACACATTAAAGAGACAGTTTACGGTAGTCATGAATGGGGAACACAAGATAGTGCAAAAATTAATGCGGTATTAAAAGAATATCCGCAGGCTATTACGTTTTCAGGTCATTCACATTATCCGCTAGATGATCCAAGATCGATTCATCAAAAAGACTTTACATCAGTTGGTACATCTTCAGTAAGTTATATGGAAGTTGAAGGTGGTAAAGTACAAGGGAATATCCCGCCAGAAGCTAGCACGTTAAGCCAAGGTTTACTAGTAGAAGTAGATGATGAAGAAGTAACGATTAATCGTCGTGATTTCCATACAAATTCTTGGACAGGCGAGCCTTGGAAAATTAAATTACCATCAAAGAAAGAAACATTTACACATGTAGAAGATCGTGATAAAGAAAAACCATCTTTTTCGGCAGATGCGAAGTTATCAGTATCAAATATAACAGAAAATGCAGCAACAGTAACATTCCCGCAAGCTGTGGACAACCTTCTTGTTCACTCTTATCGTGTACAAGCTAGAGATAAGCAAACAGGAGAAATTAAGAATAAGTTGTTAGCATTCTCAGAGTTTTACCGTGACCCAGTGCCGAAAGACCTTACATTTACACTGGCAGGATTAGATGGCGGAAAAACATATACACTTGAAGTAGTTGCAATTGATTCATTTGGTAATGAAAGTGTGCAGCCTTTAACAGCAGAAGTTACTACGAAGAAAGATAATATTGATCCGAATGTAAAAGTGCCAAAGGCGGACGTTTTTGATGTGAATTTCTTAGACGGTACATTTAAAGATAACTCACCGTTTGGAGTAAAAGGTGATGTGAAAGGAAATGTATCTATTGCATATGATAAAGCTTTAAAAACAAATGTAATGAAATTGAATGGACAAGCTAATACATTTGGATATCTTCCGTTTTCAGCAGCACAAAAAGAGAAAGTAGTAAATACGTTCACGCTAGAAACTGTATTTTCAATGAATGAAATTCGCGGACAAGGTATTTTACAAAATACAGAGAGTGGCGGAGTTGGTTTTGAATCTACAGGAAGTGGAAATGTTGAATTATGGGCTCATATTGGTGGTAGCTATAAACGTGTTGGAGTTCAATTAGAAGCGAACAAAACGTATCACTTAACAGGAACGTATAACGGAAGTGAAGTAGCTATTTATGTCGATGGTAAAAAAGTAAATAGCCAGCCAGCTAAAGGGAAAGTGTCTCATCCGAACGTACCATTTGCATTTGGAGCTGACCCTGATAGTAATGGAAATGGCGGTATTCCGTTAAACGGACAAATTGCGCTTGCAAAATTATATAGTAAAGCGTTAAGTTCTTCAGAAGTATTAGCAGCTTACAATGAGTTTTCTAACCGCACGAAGTTAGAGCAAGTGAACGCGTTATATGAAGAGCTTGGAAAAGTAAAAGAAGTGTTAGCTGGTACGTATGAATTTGGTGATAAGCCAGGTCAATATTCAAAGGAAGCATTTCAAGAATTAGAGAAAAGCTATAATCATGCAAAGCAAGTGTTTGAAAATCTAGCAAGTACTGGGGAACAAATTGTTCAAACATATAATGAACTAAAAACTGCAAATCAAACATTTATACAATCTAAAGTAGTAGAACAACCGAAAACATTGAAAGAAAAATTACAAATTAATATTGAATCTGCAAAAGGAGTAGTGAAAAAAGCGCAAGATGCAAATGTAACGGACGGTTCAGTGAAAGCACTGAGTCAAAAAATTACGGTGGCAGAAGCTGTAGTGAAAGATGTAAAAGTAAAAGATGCACAGGTAGAAACGATGAATCGTACATTAGAGTATACGATTTCACTCGTTGAAAAAAGCATAAACAAATAAGAGAGAAGAAAAAGAAGCTTATCATGATAGGCTTCTTTTTTGTTATACTAAAAATAGCATAGAAAAAGGGAGCGAATAATTTGGAACAGAAAAAGCTAAAAAGAATTCTTGAATATGTATGGATCGCGGTTGTGCTCCTTGTAGGATATTATTTATTAAAAGATAAAAGTATATGGATTCTATTTTTAATGACGTTTTTATTAGCGGGTTTAGGCACGTTATTTATTAACTTTTTCTTTGATAGTTTGAATGCATGGAAGAAGAAAAAGAAGGGAACGAAGTAAAGGAGGGAATATATGCAAAAGTGGAAGCTTATATAACAGGTGAGTATTTTCATAGTACTTGTAGGTATTGGCGTTTTTAAATATTCTACACCAATAGGAAATTGGGCATGGTTTACAGCTTGCATCGGCATATTTTTCACTTTACAATCGTTAACGAAAAAGCATAATCAGACATGAAGAGAGCTCGCCGTTTTATCGGCGAGCTATTTTGTTATGCTTTTTTTTGTTCATCATTCTTTTTTTCGCTAGCTAAGTGACTATGTTTTCTAGAGTAGAAGAAATAGAAGCATAAGCCGACTAGAAGCCAAACTGCAAAGCTAATCCATGTCGTTTTAGACAAATTAATCATTAAATATAAACAGCAAAGAATTGCAACAACTGGTAATACAGGTACAAAAGGTGCACGGAATCCGCGTTTTAAGTCAGGATGAGTTTTTCGTAAAATAAGTACAGCGCAGCAAACGAATGTGAAGGCTGTTAATGTACCGATGTTCACTAAGTTAGCTAATACATGTAAGTCTAAAAGTCCTGCTAATAAAGCCGACACAACGCCAGTAATCCACGTGTTTAATAAAGGGATTTTTACTTTTTTATTCACACGTGCTAACGCTTTTGGAAGTAAACCGTCGCGGCTCATCGCATACGAAACGCGAACTTGTCCATACATAACGACTAAGAGAACGGTTGTCATTCCAGTCATTGCCCCAACAGCGAGTAACCCTGCAATGGCATCTTCACCAACGAAATGTAAAGCAAACGCAACTGGATCAGAAACGTCTAATTGTGTATACGGAACCATACCTGTTAAAACGAAAGATACAATCATATATAAAACGGTACAAATGAGAAGGGAACCGATAATGCCAATTGGTAAATCACGCTGTGGTTTTTTCGTTTCTTCTGCAGCGGTTGCGATTGCATCAAATCCTAAGAAGGCGAAGAATACAGTGGCAGCCCCAGTAATAATACCGTCGTATCCGAATGGAATAAACGGTGTCCAATTTTCAGGTTTTACATATTTTGCGCCTGCTACGATAAAGGCGATAATAACAGCTAACTTGATAAGAACCATAATATTATTAATGCGTGCGCTTTCGCGTATACCAAAGCTTAAAAGACCGGTAATGAGTAGTAAAATACAAACAGCTGGTAAATCGATGAGACCACCTTTTCCTACGCCAGGGGCCGAGGCGATTATGGCGGGCAGATGGATGTTAAATCCTTGTAGTAAAGATTGTAAATAACCAGACCAACCGACAGCCACTGCTGCGACTGCAAGTAAATATTCGAGCATTAAACACCAGCCGACGATGAAGGCGACGACTTCTCCAACTGTCATGTATGCGTAAGTATACACACTTCCTGAGACAGGAATAGAAGAAGCAAATTCGGCATAACAAAAGGCTACACAAGCACAAGTAAATGCAGCAATAAGAAATGATAGCATAATACCAGGACCAGAATGTTTCGCTGCGACAATACCTGTTAATACAAAAATCCCTGTCCCAATTACGGCGCCAATTCCTAAAAACGTTAAATCAAGTGCGGTCAATGTTCTCTCTAATTGCCGTGGTGATTCAGTACTAAGCGGTTTTTTTCGTAATAATGACTTCACTTTGGACTCTCCCCCCGTTTTTTCATTTCCATAACTGCGAATATAGTATGAGCCCACTAGAAAAGAGTATGTAAGTAAATGGAGGTACAGTTATGGTGCGTAGTTTTTTAAAATTGCTGGATTAATTTTAATACAATTCAGAATATTTTGTCAAATAAAAATATGACAAATAAAATGCGGATGAATAGGAGAAACTACTTGCAGGAATGGACGAGGGTTAACAGAGTGAAAAAAAACCACTCATAAAAGTTTCACTTTATAAAGTAGGAGAAGATGCTATGTTATTTTATTTTGAACTTGTCGTCATTTTACTTTGTACGAAATTAGCTGGTGATATTAGCGTGAGACTCGGCCAGCCTTCTGTACTTGGTAAGTTACTTGTTGGTATTATTATCGGTCCGGCTGTACTTGGTATTATTAATAGTTCTGAACTAATTGATGAATTGAGTGAGATTGGTGTTTTACTCCTTATGTTTATGGCGGGGCTTGAAACAGATTTAGAAGAGTTAAATCGAAATTTGAAATCATCATTTGCAGTAGCGGCTGGTGGAATTATTTTTCCTTTCATCGGTGGTTATGTAACAGGATTGTTGTTTGGATTGATGCAATCTCATGCGATTTTCTTAGGTTTATTACTTTGCGCAACGTCAGTTAGTATTACGGTGCAAACGTTACGTGATTTAGGGAAAATGAATACGAGAGAAAGTACAACGATTTTAGGTGCAGCTGTATTTGATGATGTCATCGTCGTTATTTTATTAGCGTTTGTGATGAGTTTTTTAGGAACACAAGATGTGAATATAACACTTGTTATCGTAAAGAAAATTATTTTCTTCGTCAGCATTGTTTTTATCGCATGGAAAGTTGTTCCATGGATTATGAAAATGCTTGTGCCACTTCGTGTAACAGAAGCGTTAATTAGCGCGGCTCTTATTATTTGTTTCTCTTTTTCGTACTACAGTGAAATGATGGGGATTGCAGGTATTATTGGAGCATTTGCAGCCGGAATTGCCATTTCTCAAACAGAGTATAAGCACGAAGTAGAACATAAAATTGAACCGATTGCTTATGCGATATTTGTACCAGTTTTCTTCGTAAGTATTGGAATGGAAATTACATTTCAAGGTATCGGAAGTCAGCTTTGGTTCATTATCATCATGACGCTCGTTGCGATCTTCACAAAGTTAATCGGATCAGGTTTAGGAGCAAGACTAACAGGATTCAACTTACAATCTTCTATTAGTATCGGTGCGGGAATGGTGTCGCGCGGAGAAGTAGCACTTATCATCGCAGCAAATGGACTTACGGCAAATCTATTAGCGAAAGAAAATTTCACAGCGATTGTTATTGTTGTTATATTAACGACAATTATTACACCGCCGCTTTTGAAGAAGTATTTTGTATAGAGGAGAAGAGCTTATCTGATGTAGGTAAGCTCTTTTTTTATTCTAAAAAGCAATGATCCTGTAGCATAGAAGGTTTGTAAGTATGGTAAAATCTATGTATATGATGTGGGCAAGGAGAGGGAAGTGTGAAGGTTATAGGTATAATGATACTCCTGTTGTTGTGCATACCATTTACTGCATGGAAAGAATCAAAAGTGAAAGATTTTCCGGTTTCTATTTTTTCTTTCTATGTAGAAGACGAAAACCTGAAAGACTATAAGTACACTGCTTTTGTACCTGACTTTGCAGTTTGGATAGGTGGTTGGGAAAAACAGCAATCTGAAGGTGAAATAACGTCATATAAAAAAGGGGATCGAACTGTAATTGTTCACCATCCACCGGGTAATGATGGTTTTTATCTTTATGATACAAAAGAGATTAGAGAATATACGCAACCGTAAGAAGTGGAGGTTAAATAGTGAAAGCTTCTACATTACTATTTAAAATTGAAAGTAATATGGATCAATTTTCACCAGCTGAAAAGAAGGTTGCCATGTACATAATGGAGAATGCAGAGATTGTTCCGAATTTAACGACGAAAGAAGTGTCAACGAATGCAGGCGCAAGTGAGGCGAGTGTTGTTCGCTTTTGTAAGTCGATTGGAATCGGAAGTTTTAAAGCATTTAAAATAGCGCTCGTTCGCGAATTAACGATTGCTGATTATAATATTAATGATTTTTCAGTGATGAATACGGAAGATGGACCGTACGACTTGTTTAATAAAGTTACATATGTGAATAAAGCTGCAATTGAGGCGAGCGTTACTGCTATTGATAAGAAGGAGCTTGAGAAAGCTGCAGATCGTATTGTAAATGTGGATAAAATTATATTTTACGGAGTAGGCGGATCAGCTACCCCAGCGATGGACGGGGCTTATAAATTTACAAGGCTCGGATTTACTGCAATGATGCTTTCTGATTTTCATATGATGTTGCCGCTTGTGACAAATTTAAAAGAAGGCGATATATTTGTGGCGATTTCAACATCTGGTCGAACGAAAGATGTACTTGAAATGGCGCAATATGCGAAGAGACAAGGTGCAACAGTTATTGCGATTACGAAGCTTGATCAATCATCACCTCTATATAAAGAGGCAGACATCCGTCTTTGTATGCCAGATGTAGAACAAGATCATCGTATTGCGAGTATTGCTTCAAGAATGACACAATTGAATATGATAGATGCTTTATATGTGATTACGTTTAATCGTATTGGTAATAAAGTGTTGGATCAATTTATGGAAACAAGAGAAGAAGCTTTGCGATTACGGAAGTTAAAATGAAAAGATGGGGAAACCCATCTTTTTTTGTACTGACATAAATTCGTCATGAAAAGAAATTAAATTTCATAAAATAATAAAGTAATGTTGATTTTAAATTTCTTAAAGTTATAATAAAAGTATGAAATTAAATTTCAAAGTGGGTGGTAATATGTTAGAGAATTTATCGACAGAACATCGTAATGAGAAGACGATGAATTTAGACGAGATGAGCATAAAAGAAGTTTTAAAAAGTATGAATGAAGAAGATCGAACTGTTGCATTAGCAGTTGAAAAAGAGATAGAACAAATTGAAAAAGTTGTAGAGGCTGTTATTCAATCTTTTGAAGAAGAGGGACGTTTAATTTACATTGGGGCTGGTACGAGTGGTCGTTTAGGTATTTTGGACGCAGTGGAATGTCCGCCGACATTTGGCACAGATGATAAAATGGTGCAAGGATTTATAGCAGGTGGTTTGAAAGCGTTTACTAAAGCGGTGGAAGGTGCCGAAGACCGCGAAGAGTTAGCAGAAGAAGATTTAAAAAGTATTGGATTAAACGAGAAAGATACTGTGATTGGAATTGCAGCAAGTGGTAGAACTCCTTATGTCATTGGTGGCTTGAAATACGCGCATAGCGTGGGAGCGAGCACGGCGAGTATTTCTTGTAATAAAAATGCTGAAATAAGTAAATATGCAAAACTAAATGTAGAAGTAGAAACAGGCGCAGAAATTTTAACAGGCTCAACGCGTTTGAAGGCTGGTACAGCGCAAAAATTAGTGCTGAATATGATTTCAACAGCTTCTATGATTGGTGTGGGGAAAGTATATAAAAACTTAATGGTAGATGTTCAGTCTACAAATGAAAAGCTAGTAGAACGATCAAAACGAATTATTGTGGAAGCGACAGGCGTCAGTTATGAAGTAGCAGCAGAGCATTATGAGAAAGCAGAACGTAACGTGAAAGCTGCGATTGTTATGGTGTTATTGCAGTGTGAGTATGGGGAAGCACTGAAGAAATTAAAAGAAGCGAAAGGGTTTGTGAAGAAGGCACTATAAAATAATAGGGAGGGGGATTCTATTATGAGGAAAGAAGAGAGAATGGCGAAAGAAATTTCAGAGCAACTTGGGGGAGTAAAAAATATTCGCGGCATTGCTCATTGTATGACGAGACTGCGATTAACACTTCATGATGAAAGTAAAGTAAACATGGACCTTTTGAAAAAGGTTGAAGGGGTTATGGGTGTTATTGAAGATGAGACGCTTCAAGTTGTTGTTGGGCCAGGGACAGTAAATAAAGTAGCAGCTGAAATGGAAGGTTTAACGGGACTCCGAATCGGTGAAGTGGCAGATCATCATCTTGAAGATCTTGGGCAAGAGATGAAGTCAGAGATTAAGAAGAAAAATAATACACCGGTGAAAAACTTTTTAAGAAAAATAGGAAGTATTTTCATTCCGTTAATTCCGGGTCTTGTTGCATCAGGTATTATAAATGGAGTTGCTAACTTTGCGAAAAACGCAGGTGCGGATCCGAATGCAACTTGGCTACAAATGTTACTACTTATCGGCGGCGGTATCTTTACATTTTTAGGGATTTTAGTCGGTTGGAATACAGCGAAAGAGTTTGGCGGGACACCAGTTCTTGGGGCAATTGCTGGTATTTTAATTTTTAACCCGGCGATGGCGAATGTGAAATTATTCGGTGAAGCGCTCGTACCCGGACGGGGCGGATTATTTGCAGTTATTTTTGCAGCGTGGCTTATGGTTGTAGTGGAAAGACAAGTTCGAAAAGCAGTGCCAAATGCAGTTGATATTATCGTGACACCACTCATTACTGTGTTAGTGGTAAGTATCGTAACGATGTTGGCAATTCAGCCGGTAGCAGGTTTCTTATCTGAAGGAATTACTAGCGGAATTAATGGCATTTTAAATATTGGCGGAGCGTTTGCAGGAGCAGTACTTGCTGGAACATTTTTACCGCTCGTTATGGTCGGATTGCATCACGGTTTAACACCGATTCATATGGAGTTTATTAATCAAACGCACGTAACGCCTTTATTACCAGTACTCGCAATGGCTGGTGCTGGGCAAGTAGGAGCAGCCATTGCGATTTTTGTAAAAACAAAAAACAAACGGCTTCGTAACGTAATAAAAGGTGCATTGCCAGTTGGATTTTTAGGAATTGGTGAACCGTTATTATACGGGGTTACATTACCACTTGGGAAACCGTTTCTTACAGCTTGTTTAGGGGCAGCTGTCGGCGGTGCATTCCAAGCAGTTATGCAAACAGCTGCACTCGGAATCGGTGTATCAGGATTATCTTTAATCCCATTAATTGCTGATAATAAATATTTATTATATTTCCTTGGATTAGTAGTGGCATATACTTTCGGATTCATCTTTACGTACTTCTTCGGATTCAAAGAAGAAATGGCAGAAAACATATAGAGAAAGGGATTCCTTTCTCTTTTTCTATTCATAGAAAGGAAGATTCATATGATCGGAGTTTCAATTTATCTTTCAAAAGAACGAGTAAAGAAGCAAGAAGAGTGGCTAAAAGTAGCGAAGGAAAATGGATTTTCATCTATTTTTACATCACTTCATATTCCAGAGGATGACCCTGGTACGTATAAAGATTTAATACAAATACTTGGGAAGCAAGCTCTTGAAAATGAAATGGAATTAATGGTCGATGTTTCTCCAAAATCGCTACAGCATTTAGGAATGACGTACGAAAATGTGGAAGAGTTAGTAGACTGGGGCATTACTGGTTTACGAATGGATTATGGCATCACGCCGAAAGAAATTGCACGCGTATCTCATAAAATGAAAGTAGCTTTAAATGCGAGTACGATTACAGATTCATTTTGGAAAGAGTTACTTTCAGAAAATATACGAGTAGAGAATGTAGAAGCGTGGCATAATTTTTACCCGCGTCCAGAAACAGGACTAGCAAAATCATTCTTACAAAACCAAAACCAATACTTACATGAATGCGGGATAAAAACGATGGCATTTATTCCGGGAGATGGTGAAAAACGTGGTCCGTTACATAAAGGCTTACCAACGTTAGAAAAGCACCGCAATATGCGCCTGCTTGAAGCATACTTAGAACTTGTACAAGATTGTGATGTAGATAAGGTGTTAATTGGAGATATAAGCGGAAGTCTAGAAAGTGTACAAGAAATAGCGAGTGCGAGTAGAGGGATTATTCCGCTGCGGTACAAATCGTTTATATGTGATAAAGAAGTATTAAAAGTGGTGGAGAGAGTGCATACAAATAGACTAGATCCGGCTCGTGATGTCATTCGGTCTGTAGAATCACGAGAAGAACATAAAGTGATGTTACAGCCGATGCATACCATTTCAAGAAAGAAAGGTAGCATTACAATTGATAATGAACTGTACGGTAGATATGCTGGGGAGATGCAAGTTGCCACACATGATTTGCCTGTAGATGAGAAAGTGAACGTCGTTGGCATGGTTGTAGAAGAAGACTTGTCTTTATTGCCGTTTGTTGGCGCTGGAAAAATGTTTCAAATTTTTTGTGCGATAGAGTAAAAGCTTGAATTAGCGCTACTTTGTAAGAAAACATTATCCGTAAAAGGGATAATGTTTTTTGTTTTGGTTAAAAAAGTATTTGACGAATGAAATGAAATACCGTATTGTTTTGACTTGTAAATAAAAGTTCACCATAACAAAACAAAAAGGAGAGAAAAAAATGAATCAATATATTGGGAATTTAATTATTCGTATCGTATTAGGAGTGACATTCTTTGCACACGGCTTAGCGAAGTTTCAATCAGGTATCGATAACGTAGCAGGCTGGTTTACAAGCATCGGCTTACCAGGTGGCCTTGCATATGGCGTAGCAACAGTTGAATTAGTGGGTGGTATATTATTAATTATTGGTTTAGGCGTACGATATGTAGGATTGTTATTTGCTCTTATTTTAGCTGGAGCTATCGTAAAGGTAAATGGAGCGTCAGGATTATTAGGAGATGGAAAGAATCCAGGATATGAATTAGACCTTGCATTATTATCAATGGGTGCGTATTTATTCGTTGTAAAAGCAGAAGGATATGTAGATCGTTTCTTAAAAGAGAAAGTAATGAAAACGAAGTAAACTTATTTATAAATTGTTGACTTGAAGAATGATTGTAACTATAATGATTACAACATATAGATTAAGAATGAAACAATTTAAATATTTTTTTACACAAGTTGTAACTGCAAATGTTACAACTTGTGTAAAAATAAATAAAACAGGAGGAAGTAATATGCCTAAATCAAATTTAGAAATTATTCAAAGCACGTATGAAGGATCCGCTTCTTCAAATGCAAAGCATTTAGCAGAAGCCTTCTCTGAAAAAGTGGAATGGACAGAGGCAGAAGGATTCCCGTACGGGGGAACTTATATAGGTGTAGAAGCAATAATGGAAAATGTATTTAGTCGTTTAGGATCAGAATGGGATGATTATAAGGCAAGTGTAAATACATATCATGAAGTAAGCGGAAAAGATGTAATTATTGCTGAAGGTATGTATTCTGGCGTTTATAAAGAAACGGGAAAATCATTTAAAGCAGAATTTGTTCATGTATGGCAACTTGAGAACGGAAAAATTGTAAAATTCAAGCAATATGTGGATAGTTATATTGTACGAGAAGCAATGAAGGTTTAAAATGAAATAAGGAAACAAATGGAATCGACTGTGCCCAGGCGATTCCATTTGTTTATGTGATTATTAGGGGAATGGGGAGTACATAATATGAAAAAATGGATAATAGGGACAATTACAATGATTGTAATTGTGATAGGAGCTGTATTCGGTACTACTAAACTTCTTAATTATATAGAGGAAGAGGAGAAGAGTCTTAAAACACAAAAAGTAATGGGCCAACAGGAAAAGAAAGTTGAGGCAGAGAAGCCACAATTTAGTGAAGATGAAATTATTTCTACCATGCATAGGATGGTACATCAAAAAGTGAAATCCTCTGAAAAATGGGGATTTATTGAAATGACAAATAAGGAAATTCGTAGTGCGAAGACCGCAGTAGAAAGCAGTACAAATTTTAAACATAAGTCAAAGCTACTTGCCACTTTAGAGCGCTGGGAGAAAGGGGATTTCTCACAAACGGTTGAGGAGCATAACTTTTTGTGGGAAATTCAAGGTGGTGATACTGGAAAGGCAACAGAACGTTTATCGCCAGAAGAAGAAAAGCAGTATGTGAAAGAAATGAAACGTAAATAAAAACATCGCCACTTTGGTGACGATGTTTTTTGATTAAGAATGTTTTCGCATTAAAGCTCTAGTTGGCTGAACAACAACAGTTTTGAAATGAGAAAATAAATAGCATCCTGTCACAACGATAATGGTCCCTAAAATTTGTATCCACGTTAATTCTTCTCCGAGGAACAGGAATGCTAAAATAGCTGTGAAAATCGGATTGAAGTTTAGAAAAATCCCTGATGTAGTTGCTCCTAATTTTTGTACGCCAATATTCCAAAATACCATACAAAGAACTGTGGAAATAAGTCCAGTATATAAAAGTGATGTGATGAAAGAAGTATTTATATTTGAAACAGTGAAACTCCCTATATTAAATGGCAGTAATAAAATAACGCCGAAAATACCAGAATATAATGTCGCCATAAGTGGTGTAGTTGTTTTTGTTGCCCACTTACTGCAAACAGAATACATTCCCCAAATACAAACTGCCCCAATCATCCATAAATCTCCGCTATTAAAATGTAGTGAAAATAATAGTGAGAAATCACCTTTTAATAGAACAAGAATAACCCCAAAGAATGAAAGAATCATGGATAGAATTTGAAGTGTATTTACTTTTTCTTTTAGAAATAATACTGAAAATAGTGCAATTGAAATTGCGTTCAATGTAGAAATAAGTCCTACATTTGTTGCAGATGTTTTTTCTAGTGCTAAAAATTGAAAAATGTTAAAAAGAGCGACCCCTGAAATCCCCATTAGTATTAAAGGAAGTATGGCAGCACGTGGTGGAATGATTTTCTTCTCTTTAAACCATACCATCGGTAATAAACAAACGATGGCAATCATCCATCTTAAGTTTGTAAGTGTCATCGGCGACGCATGATCAACGAGCGATTTTCCAACGACGAAATTTCCTCCCCATAATAAACTCGTTAATAATAGTAAAAAGACATAAAAATAAGGCATACTAAAATCCCCTTTGTTGTAATCAATGTGAATTGTAAATAATTTTAGCATTTTTCTTTATTGTGTAATATATTCTTTTGTATAATGGATAAAAGTCGATAAAATGTTTTGTTATGAATACCATTTGAAGAAAAATATTCAGTTTTATATAAGTTATAAGGTGTTTTTTCGAAGAATCATCGGTAAGAAAAAAGGGGAAATTATAATGGAGTCGTCTGTTATTAAAGTGTTGGATGATTTAGATGTACAAATTCTAGATATATTACAGAAGGAGTCACATGTAAGTAATGCAGAGCTTGCGCGGCGCGTTAATTTATCACCGGCTGCGATGCATGCAAGAATAAAAAGATTAGATGGAGAAGGGTTCATTGATAAGCAAGTAGCCATTTTAAATCAAGAAAAGCTTGGTTTTGATTTGTTATGCTTCATTTTTATGAGTACGAATATTCATCAATCGGATAAACTTGAGGTGTTGGAAAAAGAATTAGAGTCAATGCCTGAAGTGTTAGAATGTCACTGTTTAACAGGGGAGTATGATTATTTATTAAAGGTTGCAAATCGTGATCGTAAAGAATTAGAGCAGTTTATTAGAAAGCTGAATAAGCTTGGTATTACAAAGATACAAACGAGTTTGGCACTTCGTGAAATTAAATATTCGACGGTATTGCCGATACGAAATGAGGAACCAAGCATCGATTAGATTGCTTGGTTTTTTGTTTGTATAAAGTGATTGACGAGGAGAAAAGAGAGATGTATTATTATATGAAATTATGTATTAAAATTCATTTTAGGTTATAAATATTAATATCGGGGGTAAGGGGATAGAATATGAAAATCTGTAATGCGGTTACGAGTGATGTGAAAGGAATTTATAGTCTCATTGAAGTTTATGCAAAAGAAGGAGTGGTTTTACCGCGTTCTCTTTTATCTCTCTATCAATATTTACAGTGTTTATATGTTATGAAAGAAGGAGAGAACATCGTTGGAGTTGCTGGTTTACATGTGTTAGGGGAGGATCTTGCAGAAGTCCGGTCATTAGTCGTTTCGCATACATATGCAGGAAAAGGGATCGGACGTATGTTAGTGAATCATGTCATGAATGAAGCAGCGAAAATAAAAGTGAGTAGAGTTATTTCTTTAACCTATGAAACGGAATTTTTTCAAAAGTGCGGATTTGATTTTGTGAATAGAGATGCATTACCAGAGAAAGTATGGATTGATTGTAGACATTGTCCAAAGGTTGATTATTGTGATGAGGTGGCGATGATTCGGTATGTTGGGTGAAGCAAAAGAAAAAAGAGCAGCTAGCAAAAGCTAACTGCTCTATTTAAGGGATCTCTCCAAGGGGGAGTGGAGAAAATATTATGTTACTAGCAGTATTGACAGATTATTAGGAAATATACAAATCGGATGAAATAAATTTTTAAATAACTTTTCGATATTGACAGTTTTTAAAATATTCATGTACAATACATATGAATGACATTCAGTCATTTTTTGTGGCAGGATGTAGTTAGTTTGAAAACGGAACAAATATAAATGGTAAATGAGGATGATAGTTGTTTATATATAGTAGGGATGAAAGAGTATATTTTTTTAAAACAAAAATGACTGATAGTCAGTCATAAGAGGTGAGAGGTATGAAAAATAAAGCTTGGTTATATGTCATATTAACATGTATCTTTGAAATTTTTTGGGTGTTTGGTTTTAATACAGCTGATACGTGGTGGCATTGGATAATTATTTTAGGAGTTATTGCTGTTGATTTTCACTTCCTTTCTAAAGCGTGTGAACATCTTGCAACAGGGACTGTATATGCTGTGTTTGCCGGAGCCGGTACGGTAGGTACGTTCTTAATGGATGTATTCCTTTTTGGCGGCAGTTTCAGTGTAGGGAAATTATTCTTTATCATGATGGTTGTAGCCGGAGTTATCGGTTTAAAGCTAGCTGATAATAAAGAAGAAACTATGGAAGGAGCTGCTTAAAGATGGGTTGGTTTTTCGTATTTTGTGCTGCAATTAGTGAAATAGTCGGTGTAATCGGTCTTAAAATGTATAGTAAAGATAAGACGTTAGCAAATGGTGCAATTTATATAGGTGGCTTTGCTACATCCTTCGCATTCTTGTATACATCGTTCTTATTCTTACAAGTAAGTGTCGCGTATGCGGTTTGGATTGGTATTGGAACAGCGGGTGCCGTTTTATTAAATATGTTCTTGTTTGGTGAGTCAAAAAGTAAAGCACGTATCATTAGTGTGGCACTTATTGTATGCGGAGTGACAGGATTAAAGGCTCTTTCGTAAAGATATATTACATTTGATCTCCTAATGGTTTGTTAGGAGATTTTTAATATTAAAAAATGATTTCCTCGCAGAGTTCACTATCATTGACAGTACAATCGATTATCTTATAAAATGAGTGACAGTCATTCAATATGTGTGAAAGGGTTTAGATGATGAATAAAAAAGAAAAAATTGTCTATGCAGCGATTGAAGTGTTTCAGGAAAAGGGCGTTGAAAAAACGAAGATTTCTGATATCGTGAAATTGGCTGGCATTGCACAAGGAACTTTCTATTTATATTTTCCTTCTAAGTTATCTGTTATGCCTGCAATAGCAGAAGTGATGGTTGAAAAGATGATACTTACGGTGAAAGAGAAAGTGCAAAATGATGCGCCTTTCTCAAGTAAAGTTACGCAAGTAATAGATGCGGTGTTTCACTTCATAGAGGAATATCGTGAAATACAAGCTTTAATGTATGCGGGTCTTGCATCTACAGAACATATAAAAGAATGGGAAGCTGTGTATGAGCCTCTTTATATGTGGCTAAGTGAATTTTTAAGTGAGGCGAAAGAAGCCGGTGAAATTCGTGAGTCAGTACACGCAGAGCGAACAGCGAAGTTATTTATTGCTCTTGTTGAATCAGCAGCGGAACAAGTTTATTTATATGATCATAAAGATGATGAGCAAGTCGAGCTACAAAAGGCAGAAGTACTAGATTTTTTAACACATGCACTACATATAAAGAAATAGTGGGATGAACCTGTCTGAAAAGGTAGGTTCATTTTTGAGGAAAACTGAATGATAGTCATTCACCTAATACTTATGTATGTGTGGAAGGATAGAGTGAAATTCTAATGAGTGGAGCATCTCCACTCATTATTAGCCCACAAAGAGCAGGATAAAGAAAAAGCTTCTTGGGCATTATTTTTTGAGAGGAATTTACGGGAAGAGGTGTTAAAAAGTGAAGAAACCGATAAAAGAACAAAAGATGGTATTGGTCATTCTTTTGAGTAATATATTTATTGCTTTTTTAGGGATTGGATTAATCATTCCGGTTATGCCGTCCTTTATGAATGATATGGGTTTAACAGGGAAGACGATGGGTTATCTCGTTGCAGTGTTTGCAATGGCTCAGCTTATTGCTTCACCTATTACCGGTCGCTGGGTCGACCTTTATGGTAGGAAGAAAATGATAATCATTGGATTATTTATTTTTGGTGTTTCAGAGCTTCTTTTTGGATTAGGAACAGATGTATGGATGCTCTATGCAGCGAGGGTGTTAGGCGGAATTAGTGCAGCGTTTATTATGCCAGGTGTTACGGCATATGTTGCTGATATTACATCTATGCAGGAACGTCCAAAGGCGATGGGATACTTGTCTGCGGCAATTAGTACCGGATTTATTATAGGGCCTGGAATTGGCGGATTTATTGCAGAATACGGTATACGTGTGCCGTTTTTCGTTGCAGCAGTAATTGCCTTTGTAGCATGTGTGATTTCGATCTTTATTTTAAAAGAACCATTAACGAAAGAAGAGCTTGCAGAGATTTCTTCTAATACGAAAGAATCAAGTTTTATTGGGGATTTAAAGAAATCGTTACATCCAATGTATGCAATCGCATTTATTATCGTATTTGTACTTGCATTCGGTTTATCGGCGTATGAAACTGTGTTTAGTCTGTTTTCTGATCATAAGTTTGGATTCACACCGAAAGATATTGCTGCAATTATTACAATTAGTTCAATCTTTGGGGTAGTTGTGCAAGTATTTATGTTTGGAAAATTAGTTGATATATTTGGTGAAAAAGTGTTAATTCAAATCTGTCTAATTGTAGGTGCAGTATTAGCATTCGTTTCAACTATCGTCTTTAATTATTGGATTGTACTTCTCGTTACGTGCTTTATTTTCCTTGCATTTGATTTACTTCGTCCAGCTTTAACGACGTTTTTATCAAAAGCAGCTGGAAAAGAGCAAGGATTCGTTGCTGGTATGAACTCGACTTATACGAGTTTAGGAAATATCGCCGGACCAGCGATGGGCGGAATATTATTTGATATGAATATTCATTATCCATATGCATTTTCAGGAGTTGTTTTAATAGTTGGTCTCGGTATTACATTTATGTGGAGAGAGAAACAGCTAGCTGAGAGTTTTGCGAAGTAATAAAGCCCCTTACGATAGTAAGGGGTTTTTGTTTTATCCTGGTATTTATGGGAGTCGGGCTGCCCATAAACGCACGATTGGTGTGAACTAATACTGAGTGGGGATGAAGAAAATCCCCCACCGAGTACATTTTGTTTTTCATACAAATAAAAGAGGTTAACCAAAGTAGCTATCCTAATATACGTAAAGATTCTTCAATAAACGCCGGTATATCTTCTGGCTGTCTACTTGTGACCAGCTGATTTTGGCATACGACTACTTCTTTGTCGTGAAAGTTTCCGCCAGCGTTTTTTAAATCGACTTCAATAGATTTATATCCAGTTACATCACGTCCTTCAAGTGTTTGTGCAGTGATGAGTAGCTGAGGTCCGTGACAAATAGCGAAAACAGGTTTGTCCGCATCCATAAATGCTTTACTAAAGCGTACAAAACGCTCATCTGCACGAAGTATATCAGGGGAAAATCCACCTGGTATGAAGAGGGCATCAAAGTTCTCTGGAGAAACATCATCAATACTTTTATCAATCACGACCTCACTTTTTCCTTGCTTACCCTGTACCGTTTTATCCTTTTCCATTTCAATAGTTGTTAATTCATATCCCTTTTGATTAAAAGCTTCTACTGGCTCTGTGTATTCTGTATCCTCGAAATAATCCGTTATTAAAATAGCAATTTTTTTACTCATTCTAATTCGCTCCTTACATTATATTATCGGTTCCAGAATCTTCCTTGGGCAATGCCTTCTATAAATGATTCAATTGAAGTGTTTGTTAAGTTGTAAACTCCTGCTCCATCCAGTTTAATCTTACTATGGTCCAAAGCATGGGGATTACTAAGGACATGAGCTATCGGTTTAAAATGTTTAAAAGTAGTTTCTGCAAATTCTAAAACAGGGGGGTGAATGACAGACTCACTACTAAACACTAATACTGCATCAAAAAGGGAGGAATCTGTTGTTGTATAAGTATCAGTTACTTTAATGGAATCATTGAACTGATAAATTTTATTATCTATGATGCTATAGTTAATTCGGTGTTGTACAAAAGCTTGAATCCATTCGGACAGAAGTGAGACGCTTGGGTCGCCATTTAATAGAATTGCAACATTTTTGGAATCAGATTTAAAAATAGTATTGGACATGCTGAGTGCAGGTGATTTTGCATCTGAATTTACTTCGTGATTTTCCTTAGGTAAAGGGGCTCCAATAATGTTAGCGACTTCTTGTGCTAATTGACGATCGACGTGGTTTAGGAGAGCAATTACATTTGCTTTCACCATGTCTGATTTACACTTCCCAACTTCAAAGCAAAAAGCTTCTTTTATGTGCTGCTTTTCAATAGGGCTCATACTATTGTAGAAAAGTTTAGCCTGAGAATAAAAGTTAAGAAAGCTTTTACTGCGACCTCTAATTTTATGTCCATCAATCTTTTCCTGATAATGTTCATATCCTCCTTGTTCGGCTTGGACGGTTGCTGGTTGATTGTTATTTAAGCCATTAGGATGATAGCTTGTTTGACCGCGATGAATCTGCATTTGATGCATACCATCACGTTGATTATTATGAAAAGGACATACAGGCTGATTGATAGGAATTTGATGGAAATTAGGGCCCCCTAAACGAGATAATTGTGTATCTGTATAGGAGAATAATCTTCCTTGCAGAAGAGGGTCATTTGAAAAATCAATACCTGGTACGACATGACCAGGGTGGAAAGCTACTTGCTCCGTTTCCGCAAAGAAGTTATCAACATTTTTGTTCAATGTCATTTTACCAACTAGTTTTACAGGAACTTCTTCTTCCGGCCATAATTTCGTTGGATCTAAAATATCAAAATCAAATGTATGCTCATCTTCTTCTGGAATTAGCTGTAATCCGAGCTCCCATTCCGGATAATCCCCTTTTTCAATTGCTTCATATAAATCTTGACGATGGAAATCAGGATTTTTCCCAGCAATCTTTTGAGCTTCATCCCACACTAATGAATGAACCCCAAGGGCAGGTTTCCAGTGAAACTTTACGAAATGGGCTTTTCCTTCTGCGTTAATGAGTCGAAATGTGTGAACTCCAAAACCTTCCATCATTCGTAAACTACGCGGAATAGCTCGGTCGCTCATTTGCCACATGACCATATGAGTGGACTCAGGATTATGCGCAACAAAATCCCAAAAGGTATCATGAGCGCTAGCTCCTTGAGGAATATCATTATGTGGTTCTGGTTTAACTGCATGGACAAAATCAGGAAATTTAATAGCATCTTGGATAAAGAATACTGGCATATTATTACCCACTAAATCATAGTTTCCTTCATCTGTATAAAATTTTGTGGCGAATCCGCGTACATCTCTTACTGTGTCGTTGGATCCTTTAGAACCTTGAACGGTCGAAAACCGTACAAATACAGGTGTTTTCTTTGAAGGATTGGTAAGAAAATCTGCTTTCGTATATGTTTCTAACGATTCATAAAGCTGAAAATAACCATGAGCGCCAACTCCGCGTGCATGAACAATCCTTTCGGGAATTCGCTCGTGATCAAAATGGGTCATTTTCTCGCGAAAGTGGAAATCCTCCATTAAGGTTGGGCCTCTTAAGCCCATCTTTAAAGAAAATTCATCTTCGGCTATTTTTAATCCTTGGTTTGTTGTTAAAGCATGTTTGCATTGATTATTGGTAACGTGTTGTTCCAGTTGTTCCATTTTTTTATTCACAATATAGGCCCCTCCTTTGCCCTGTTAATTTAATAAATACCCTTTTTATTAGGACGTAAACATGTATTATTGTTTTTGTATGTGAAAATCATAAAATATCGGTTGTTTCAGTGATTCTTGTTTGAGGAAGAAAAATAAAAAAGCCAAGGAGATCATTTATTTTCTCCTTGGCTTTTAAGATAATTCTTTTCGTTAAAACGAAGAAATGCGTTGCTTCGTTTTTGGTACAATAATAAATTTGATCCAGAGTAACCCGAAGATCATAATGATAAGGCTATGTAAAATTTGTACGGTAGCAATGAGTATAACACTTGAAAATACAACGAGTTGAATGCTTAGTAATATAAAGATTAAGCTAAGAAATTGCTTCGTTTTTTCTTCAGTAGTAATTGGATATAATGCTGCAATAATATTTCCCGAAAAATATTTCCACAGGGAACGGAGCTGCATAGAAATCATATATAGGACGATGTAAGCGATAGCGCCCTTTACGTATATGTTGGGTATAAAATATAAGGCGAAGGCACCGATTAATCCTAAGCGAATATATATACCGAAATAATCATTCCCGCGTAAAAATGCTAGTGTATATAAATAGAAGAAAGTTGCTCGTTTTTTATGTAATAAAGGTTCAACCCAATTGGTAAGCCATTTTCTTTTATTTACTTGTTTATTCAGTTGCGGAACATCGGTGAAAATGCTAGCAAATTGATAGAAACGAACGTTCATTTTTTCTTCTTGTTCAATTATGTAATCCCACGGTATTCGTTTTGTAGGTTGCTTTTTCGTATATAGAAAAAGGAAAGTAAGTAGTAAGAGTAATCCGCCCAATATGAGAACATTTGCCGCATAAAACAGCATGTAAATAATGAGGGCGTTACAAGCAATACGAATAATTAACCATATGCTTTTTTCATGACTATCACGCCATATCCAATGTATGTATATGTTCCAAGCTTTCGTAATCATTAAAACGATAAAGATTGTACATAAGAAAGGCACAGTTAATTGTAATGATTGCAGTGCAAGCGGAACGAGAATAAGGAACGTAAATAATAATGGGAAAAGCTGAATGATGTAATTATATAGAAGAGATTTTTTGAAATAAGAAGTTAATTTCTCTTCTAATGCAAGCAAATAAACAGCATCAGGCTTTTGGATAAATGTACGTATTGGG
Organism: Bacillus basilensis; assembly: GCF_050630465.1. Classification (NCBI taxonomy): domain Bacteria; kingdom Bacillati; phylum Bacillota; class Bacilli; order Caryophanales; family Bacillaceae; genus Bacillus; species Bacillus basilensis. The sequence continues at coordinate 103,513 of NZ_JBNTQO010000004.1, forward strand.
GTTCTTGATATAACCACGGTTAGGACGATTGTAATAAGCAATAAGGATACTCCTGTAGTAGGAGTTGCCTTAAGAAACTTTGCGTAATAGTAAGCACCTATACAGGAAACAAAGATGAAGCTATATAGTAAACCGTTAATCATACGTGCAAAGTATGTAATGATATTTTGAATATATTGTTGGAAGCGACTGCTCCATAGCGATTCGATTGACATGTTTTTCACCTCTTTGTTCTATTATATATGTTTTACAAAAGAAAAAACGAGCAAATTGCGTTATGCAACTTGCCCGTTTTTCTTTTCGTTATTTTTTTTCTGATCACGATTCATTAATGGATAGAAGGCAAAACCGATTACGAATAAACCAATTCCAAGAAGGAACGTTTTAATATCGGAGGCCCCCGTTTTAATAACCCATAGTGCGTAACAAAGTGCAATAACGGCGACTATGCCATCTGTAATTCTTGCTCGCATTTCATTTTTATACGTTTCACCAGTTGCGACTAGTTTTAACTGGAAGATTGGTGAAACTAGATATGGAATGAGATAGGCCAGTGTTGATACGGTAATAACGAATGTATAAGCTTCCGCAATGGTTCCTGATAATGTTGAGAATAGGAACACTTGCGACATAATGTTTGTTAAGCGTAATGAATAAATTGGACTTCCTTTTTTATTTGTTTTTGTGAAGAAGGAAGGGAAGAAACCTTCTTTTGCTGCTTGATAAGGTACTTCTGAGCTTAATAAAATCCAGCCTAAGATCGAACCGAATAGGGAAGTAAGAGCAAGTAATGCCATCAGTTTCCCGCCGCCATGACCCATTGCAGCATTTAGTGCATCTGCTAATGGACGTTCTGAAGCTTGTAATTTATCAACGTGAAGTACACCCATTGTTAAAATTGTAATTCCTAAGTAAATCGCAACTGTAATAAGTAATCCTGCAACTGTTGCACGTTTTACTGTTTTTGGAGAAACAGCACGGTTTGATAAAAGAACCGCTGATTCAATTCCGATAAATGCCCAAAGTGTTGTAAGAGCAGCTAAGTTTACTTGTGAAAGAAGACCGTGTGATACACCTGATTTATCAATCATCGGTGTGTACCATTGTCCAAACTTAGAAGCTTCGAATGCAAATAACGTAACGACGATGAATAAAAGGAATCCAGTTACTTTCGTTGTTGTTGCTAAGAAGTTTAGTTTTCCAGCTCCGCTTACACCGTTTGTTAATATAATATGAGTTCCCCAAAGTAAGATGGAACAAATCGTAAATGTAATTAGTTTTCCGACTTCTATGTTAAAAGAACCGATTGAAAATAGTAGTCGTGTATCTTTCATAATTGGGAAGAAGAGTGATAAATATCCCGCGAAAGATGTAATAATGGCAACATTACTTGCCCAGTTTGCAACCCAATATCCCCATACCATACTGAAACCAGCCATTTTTTTCTTTTTTGGTGTTGAGAATAAAGCATATGCATGACTTTGTGGTCCTGTCGTTAAATCAGGACGACGAATTGCTAAATTACCGAAAACAAGAGCTAGCATTAAAACACCAAACCCTGTTGTTAACCAAGCTAAAGTGACACCGAGAGGGCTTGCTGTTTGTGCCAACGTACTTGGCACCATGAAAATCCCAGCGCCAACCATGTTACCGACAACGAAAGCTGTTAGTACCCAAAAGCCCCATTTTTTTTGTTGCATAGAAAATACCTCCAAAGTTAGTATAACCAAGTCAAGCGAGGAGATATGTATGTCTTCTTAGTAGAGAAGAGAAGTCCCAAACAAAACAAAAAAAGCACGTAATCTGCCGCTACATGCTTTCTATCTTATAAGAAACCCACGACATACCTCTCGATAGCTCTCCACAAACGAAACGTTTCGTTTGTGACAGTTCTGCACTTATTAAATGCAGACCCAGCAAGCGTGCATGGTGGACACGGGCTTACTTCGGCAATCATTCCTTTCTCATTCCTTCATCAATGCCACTACATCTCCTGAAATGATACTCTTAATGATTGCAACCTCTACCTCACCGAGATACGAATGAGGATTTAAATATTAAATTAACGTCTTTAAGAGTAACAAATGAATTTTTATACGTCAATGGATATATTAATAATCAGATTATAGAGAAGAGTTTGTGATTAAAAGGGAGAGGGATTATTATGTAATATTGAATTTTCATAATATAATAAATGTTATTGACGCTAGAAGATTGAAAAGGGGATGAAGTATATGTCTGTATGTCATAAACATTCAGTGATAGGTGTGTTAGATTCGGGAGTTGGGGGATTAACAGTTGCGAGCGAAATTATAAGACAATTGCCTAAAGAGAGCATTTATTATCTTGGTGATAATGAGCGTTGTCCGTATGGGCCAAGAAGTGTAGAAGAGGTACAATCTTTCGTATTTGAAATGGTTGAGTTCCTCAAACAATTTCCGTTAAAAGCTCTAGTGGTAGCATGTAATACTGCTGCAGCAGCTGCATTGACTGCGCTGCAAGAAGCACTGTCCATTCCGGTTATTGGCGTTATACATCCGGGAGCAAGAGCGGCAATTAAAGTGACAAAGAAAGGGGAAATCGGAGTAATTGGAACTGTAGGTACGATACAGTCTAATATGTACGAAAAAGCATTGCACGAGCTTGATACATATTTGGAAGTACATAGTCACGCGTGCCCGACTTTAGCTACAGTTGTAGAAAATCAATTAGAAGATATTGCATATGTAACGCAGCAAGTGAAACAAGCTTTACTGCCATTAACGAAAGAAGATATAGATACGTTAATTCTTGGATGTACGCATTATCCACTTTTAGAGTCCTATATAAAAAAGGAACTAGGGGAAGATGTAACGATTATTAGTTCCGCAGAAGAAACAGCGATAGAGTTAAGCACAATTTTACAGCACAAAGGAATCCTGTCTGATAACCTGAATCCGAAGCATCGCTTTTTTACAACAGGCTCTGCCTTATCATTTGAACAGATTGCTGAGCGCTGGCTAGGGTATCAAATTTCTGTAGAATGTGTGAATTTACCTATAAAAAAGGCTCGTATCTATAACTAGGATTTGTTAAAGTGCTTTTTGTTCAATTTGTATAAGAAGGAAAAAATGCACCTTTAATTGAAAGGATTAAGGTCATTTCAATTAAAGGAGAGGTTTGATTATGGATTTATCAAGGTCTCAATTATTTGCTTTAGAGTATATTTCAAAATATGCAGAGAACGAAAAACGCGGGGCTAAAGCAACAATTAATCATATACTTAAAATGTCTAATATTACAGATGAAATGTTTGAAGAAGCTGTTGTTAATTTAAAATCTCATGCAAGGATTGCTTTACACTTTCATCCAGACAGACTAGATTCGAATATGAAAAATATTGCTGAAGCACTGCTTGAGCAAGGCATATATAAAAGTCAGTTTGAAACATTGCTATCTAACGGAAGCGTATCTGCTTATCCTGGCGGTGAACGTGACCTTTGGGAAAAGAGAATATTTGGAGGAGCATATCAACTTGAGGGTGTAACGAATGATCAACGGCCAAAGTATGGAGCGCTAAATTTGATGTTACATCCAGATGGGCCTGCTCCGCGTTTTGGGTCATGTTACTTTCTCTTATCTCCAAAAGTTTCTTATCGCTCTACATATACGTATTTAGATTCGCATCAAGATCCAAAAGAAAAGGGGACTTATGAAGAGTTTGATATGATTTTAGCTGCTCTTTTGGAAGAGACATTCGTAAGAGAGTTTGCAATTGGGGAAGGGAATTTGAATCCAACAAGATTCATTAATCATTTACTGGCTAATCTGGAAAGGCCGTTAATAGATTCAGCAGACAAAGAGCCAGCCCGTAATCTTAATCATTATATTGAAGCGCAAGTTCATGGAGATATTTCTCTTAAAGAAGACGTGGAAGCGCTTGTTGCGGATCCTTCATTTAAGGGTACGGATGTAGGAAGAACTTTAGAAGAAATTTGCCTGAAGTATTCTATTGATTTGTATTGGCACATGGGCTTTATACTTATGGTAGACGAAATTCCAATGGATTTTAGAGGTTCAAAAATGCCATCTTTAGCAAGACGCATTGCACGGAATAATTGTATCGATGCAAATATAATTGGCTCTGCTGTAGTGGATTTGAAACAAAATCCATTATCTTGGAGTGATCGTGGAACTTATGAGGAAGTGCTTCAGGAATTAAAATTATTATGGCATGTTTTAGTTCGGTTTGGGAAACCAAATCAGAAGTAGAACTACATACTCTGTTTTTTGAAGTATGTATACAAAAAGAAGCTGATCTAAAACTAGATCAGCTTCTACATATAAGATTAAACGAAGTTTAATACAGTTACTTTTTCGCGTGTCATAGACTCAAGGCTCTTACGAATACCTTGTGCGCCCATACCTGAACCTTTTACACCGATGAATGGGAAGTGGTCAGGGCCGCGCTCTGTGCGTCCGTTAATTTGAACAGAACCAGTTTCGATTTTGTTAGCAATTGCAAATGCTTTGTTAATGTCTTTAGTGAAGACACTTGCTTGCAGGCCGAACTCTGATTTGTTAGCAATTTCAATTGCTTGTTCATCTGAAGAAACACGGATGATTGGAAGGATTGGGCCGAATGGCTCTTCCCAAGCAACTTTCATTTCTTCTGTTACGTGGTCGATTAATGTTGGGTAAATTAAATTACGCTCACGTTTGTTACCGATAACGATCGTTGCACCTTTTTCAACAGCGTCGTCAACTAAACCTTGAACGAAGTCAGCAGATTTGTCGTCGATTAATGGAACGATTGTGCTGTCTTGTTCTGGAGATCCAACTGATAGATCAGCTACTTGCGCTTTTAATAAGCTAACAAGCTCGTCCGCTACGTTTTCGTGTACAAGTACACGTTTAATAGCTGTACAACGTTGACCAGAGTAAGAGAATGCACCGCTTACGATATGGTTTGCAGCGTCTTGTAAGTCAGCATCTTCACGAACGATACCAGGGTCTTTACCACCAAGTTCTAATACAAGTGGAATCATTGAAGCTTTTTTCGCTAAATGTTTACCTGTGTTTGTACCACCTGTGAACGATACCATATTGATGCCTTCGTGTTCTACTAAGTAGTCACCAATTACAGAACCACGTCCTGTCGCTACGTTTACAAGACCTTTTGGAAGGCCAGCTTTATGAAGTGCTTCAACCATTTTAATACCGCTAATTGCACCTTGAGTTGCTGGTTTAAAAATAACAGCGTTACCCATAATTAATGCTGGTGCAAGTTTTGCAGCAGATAAGTTTACTGGGTAGTTAAATGGTGCGATTGCTAATACAACACCAAGTGGTGCACGTTGGATGATCGCAAGTTTAGATTTCGTTCCGCCAGGGAAGCTATCGCCCATCATGCTTTCTCCGTGCATATGTAAAGCTTCTTCGATTGTGTAACGAATAAAGTCAGCTGTACGAACAACTTCTTTCTTCGCATCTTTATATCCTTTACCGACTTCTTTCATAATGATATCGGCAATTTCATCTTGCATATTTACGAGCTCATCAGCCCATTTATATAAATACTTTGCGCGATCTTGTAGAGAAGCTTCCGCCCATGATTTTTGAGCTTCTTTTGCAGATGCAATTGCTTCATCTACTTCTCCGCGAGTAATTGCTTGTACTTGTCCAATTACTTCGTGTAAGTATGGAGATGGAATTTCAATTGTCTCTCCTGAAGAGCTTTCTCTCCATTCTCCGTTTAAATAAAATTTGTACGTATTGCTAGTTGTCATGATTAGTCCTCCTAAAATAGCAACTTGTAAGAGTGAGTATAAGGTGATTGTAGGGGGTTTGATAACATTTTTCAAATGAAATGTTTGTGAAAACGATTTCTTATTCTTTTTTTATTTTGTATGCCCTTTCTTACAGAAGATTCCCTTATTTCAAAATGGTGTATCATATATTTTTGTTTAATGTGTGAAAAAACAATTGACAGAATACTCAATAAAGTTGTAAGATTATAAATGGAAAATAAATGAAGGGGGTGTGCGTAATGATTGTAATCGTAAATGTAAAGGGCTTAGCTCTGTTAAATGGCAGAAAACATTTATATCATTACGCAACCCGTGCGGATATATAGGGCATCTTTGTCTTATAAAAAGCGTACGTTGCGTATATCGTAACGTACGCTTTTTATGCATTTTTGTGCATATCGTCAAGCGACGGTATGCTTTTTTTTGTTTATTTTCCATGTTACTATATAAAATTTTGGAAGGTGGAAAAATGTGATGAGATTGTATGGGTTACGAAATGTAAATGTGATGGGTCTGGATAGCGGATAAAGAAATGAGATTGAAACGAGAACGAGAAGGGAGAGGTTACATTGTTATCAGTATTACTAAAGTTAAAATGGTTTTTTCAAGAGCATTGGAAGAGATATAGTATCGCCATTGGAGCTCTTTTAATTGTGAATATAGTTGAGGTTATTCCCCCGAAAGTGTTAGGGGTTACGATTGATAATATAAAAACAGGAACGTTAACGAAAGAAGCAATTATGCAGTCTATTCTTATTTTAATAGGGGTTACAATCGTTGGATATGGTCTTACTTTTGTGTGGCAACATCAATTGTTTGGCGGAGCATTCGTACTTGAGAAAACGATGCGTTCTAAGTTTATGGGGCATTTACTTAAGATGACGCCAACATTTTATCAAAAAAATCGTACTGGTGATTTAATGGCGAGAGCGACAAACGATTTAAAAGCAATCGCTATGACAGCTGGTTTCGGTATATTAACGCTCGTTGATTCTAGTTTATATATGCTTACGATTGTCTTTATGATGGGATTTACAATTAGTTGGGAGCTTACATTTGCGGCACTTATACCGCTTCCGATTATGGCGTATGCAATGAATATATATGGAAAGAAATTGCATGAAAGATTTACAGTTGCGCAAGATGCGTTCGGTGATATGAACGATAAAGTACTAGAGTCAATAGCTGGTGTGCGCGTGATTCGTGCATACGTACAAGAAAATGCAGATCAAGAAAGATTTCATCATTTAGGAGATGACGTCTACGAAAAAAATATGAAGGTAGCTAGAATTGATGCACTATTCCAACCAACTGTGAAAATGCTTGTTGGCCTTAGTTATTTAATTGGTTTAGTGTACGGCGCATATCTTGTATTTCAATCAAAGGTGACACTTGGCGAACTTGTTTCCTTTAACGTGTATTTAGGGATGATGATTTGGCCGATGTTTGCAATTGGCGAATTAATTAATGTTATGCAAAGAGGAAATGCTTCATTAGATCGTGTGAATGAAACGTTAGCGTATGAACCAGATGTGAAAAATCCCGAAAATCCAAAGCTTGTACAAGAGCCGGATTATATTCAGTTTGATGACGTTACCTTTTCATATCCTTCATCAACTGAAACAAATTTAAAGAAGGTTTCGTTTACATTAAAACAAGGGGAAACACTTGGGGTTGTTGGAAAAACAGGAAGCGGAAAAACGACACTCGTACGTCAGCTTCTTCGCCAATATCCGCTTGGAGATGGGGATATTGCAGTCTCTGATGTGACGTTAGATAAAATAACGAATGAAAATGTACTTGGATGGATTGGTTATGTACCGCAGGAGCATATTTTGTTCTCTAAAACAGCGAAGGAAAATATTTTGTTTGGGAACAGGGAAGCGACGGAAGAAGAGCTTGAGAAAGCAATTGAAATTGCGGCGTTTAAAAAGGATTTAGAGTTTTTACCAGAAGGGTTAGAAACGCTCGTTGGAGAGAAAGGTGTTTCTTTATCAGGAGGGCAAAAACAAAGGATCTCGATTGCGCGAGCTGTTATTCAAAATCCAGAAATTTTAATTTTGGATGATTCTTTATCAGCTGTTGATGCTCGTACAGAAGCAGCGATTATCGAAAATATAAGAACAGAAAGAAGCGGAAAAACGACGATTATTACGACGCACCGTTTATCAGCCGTACAGCATGCGGATTGGATTCTGGTTATGGATGAAGGTGAAGTAATAGAAGAGGGTACGCATGATCAGCTTATCAAAAGCGGAGGCTGGTATGCGGAGCAGTTTGAAAGACAACAAGGTGAAAGTGAAAGTGCAGATAGTGGGGTGAAAATATGAGCGTTTCAAAACGATTGTTTCAATATGCGATGAAAGTGAAAGGAACGATTTTTGCAGCGATGCTAATGTTATTTATTTTCGTCATAGCAGAGCTTGCTGGTCCTTTCGTCGCGAAAACGATGATTGACGATCATATCGTTGGAATAGAGAAACCTTGGTATGAAACAGAAAAGAGTGAAGAGGCTGTTTCGTATAATGGCACCTTTTATAAGCGAAGCGATCGCTTTGAAGAAGGGGAGAAAAAAGGAAAAGAAGTACGCGTGATGCAGGTCGGTTTTCAATATTATTTTGTACCGAATAAAGTGAATGTTGAAGGATCACGTACTGTAAAAGGTGATATGATTACCGTTCAAAATGGTAAGGCAGTGCAAGTGTATAAAGCGAAAGCATTAACGAAAGAAGAAGTATTTGCGTTTTATAAACCAGAAATAAACCGTTTATTATTACTTGGTGGTGGCTATTTTGCTTTATTAGTAGTCGTGTCATTGTTTGCATATGGAAAGCAGTTCTTCTTGCAGAAGGCAGCGAACAAAATTATTCAAATTATGAGGGAAGATGTGTTTTCTCATATTCAAACGTTGCCGATTCGTTATTTCGATCATTTACCAGCAGGGAAAATTGTGTCGCGTGTAACGAATGATACGGAAGCCATTCGTGATTTATATGTAACGGTGCTGGCAACATTCGTTTCTAGTATCATCTATATTATTGGGATATTCGCTGCGCTATTTTTACTCGATGTAAAGTTGGCAACGTTATGTTTACTCATCATCCCAATTTTAATTGTTTGGGCTATTTTATATAGAAAGTATGCGTCTGTATACAATCATAAAATGCGTTCACGTTTATCAGATATTAACGGAACAGTGAATGAATCCATTCAAGGGATGCCGATTATTCAAGCGTTCCGTCAAGAGCGTGAAACGAAAAAAGAGTTTGAAGAATTAAATGGCGATTATTTTAAGTATCAAAATAAAATTTTGAATTTAAATGCCGCAACTTCGCATAACTTAGTGTCTGTATTAAGAAATATCGCTTTCACAGGTGTGATTTGGTATTTTGGTGGTGCTTCATTAAGTGCTACAGGCGTCATTTCTCTAGGGATACTGTATGCGTTCGTTGATTATTTAACACGATTGTTCTCACCAATTACAAATATGGTAAATCAGCTTGCTAACTTAGAACAATCGCGTGTTGCATCAGAACGTGTTTTTGAATTGTTAGAGGAAAAAGGGGAAGCGGTAGAAGAGGAACGTATGCCTCGCTTACAAGGGAACGTGAAATTTGATAATGTGTCGTTTTCTTATAATGGAAAAGATGAAGTGTTAAAAAATATTTCTTTTGAAGCGAAACAAGGCGAGACAGTGGCACTTGTCGGTCATACTGGATCAGGAAAAAGTTCCATTATGAATGTACTCTTTCAGTTTTATGAGTTTGAAAAAGGAAAGCTTACAATTGACGGTCACGACGTAAAAGAGATGCCAAAACAAGCAACTCGTGAACATATGGGAATCGTATTGCAAGATCCGTTTTTATTTAGCGGGACAGTAGCATCTAATGTTAGCTTAGAGAATGAAAAAATTTCAAAAGAGCGTATTGTAAAAGCATTGCGTGACGTTGGTGCTGAAAGATTTGCGAACAATATAAATGAAGAAATTACAGAAAAGGGAAGCACACTTTCTACTGGAGAACGTCAGCTTATTTCTTTTGCTAGGGCACTTGCTTTTGATCCAGCCATTTTAATTTTAGATGAAGCGACATCTAGTATTGATACAGAGACAGAAGCGATGATTCAACAAGCACTAGAAGTTGTGAAAAAAGGAAGAACGACATTTATTATTGCTCACCGACTTTCAACAATTAAAAGTGCAGATCAAATTATTGTGCTTGATAGAGGGACCATTTTGGAAAAAGGTTCTCATGATGAACTAATGAAAAAGCGCGGGCGTTATTACGATATGTACAAAACGCAAATGGAAGGAAATCAGAGCGCTTAATATGCACGGGGGGAGAACTTGCGATTTTCGCAAGTTCTTTTTATATGGGCGAATAGATCGATTCTTCGATAAATCATAATGGTTAAATAAGAAGTATTGTTTTACCTTTTTCTCTATAAATGCTATATTAAAAAATGTTACTTATTTTTTGTATGTAGCATTATTTTTCCCTTTTGTTTGATTATGAAGAAAAAGGATAAACTAAATAAGAACATTTTCATTGAAAAATTGTTCAAGATTGCATACAATCAATATAGTTTTTAAATTCCTATCAGAATACTTGGAGGATTACCATCATGAAAAAATTATTTTCAGTACTTGCAGTAACTACATTAGCGATCGGGATTGTAGCGGGCTGCGGTAAAGAAGAGAAAAAAGATACAGCTAGTCAAGACGCGTTACAAAAGATTAAACAAAGCGGTGAACTTGTAATTGGTACAGAAGGTACATATCCACCATTTACATTCCACGATTCAAGCAATAAATTAACTGGATTCGATGTTGAATTAGCAGAAGAAGTTTCAAAACGTTTAGGAGTAAAGCCTGTATTTAAAGAAACACAATGGGATAGCTTACTTGCTGGTTTAGATGCAAAACGTTTTGATATGGTTGCGAATGAAGTTGGTATTCGTGAAGATCGTCAAAAGAAATATGACTTCTCTAGCCCATACGTTTCCTCTTCAGCGGTATTGGTTATTGCAAAAGATAAAGATAAACCTGCTACATTTGCTGATGTAAAAGGATTAAAAGCAGCACAATCTTTAACAAGTAACTATGCAGATATTGCTAAGAAAAATGGCGCGGAAATCACGAATGTAGAAGGCTTTAGCCAAGCGGCAGAATTATTAAACACTGGCCGTGTTGATTTCACAATTAATGATAAATTATCAGTGTTAAACTATTTAGAAACGAAAAAAGATGCAAAAATTAAAATTGTAGATACAGAAAAAGAAGCGTCACAAAGTGGATTCTTATTCCGTAAAGGTAGCGACAAGCTAGTACAAGAAGTAAACAAAGCGTTAGAAGATATGAAAAAAGACGGTACGTACGACAAAATAGCGAAAAAATGGTTCGGTGAAAATGTATCTAAGTAGTGCATTGGCTTCAGATCGATTGTCTACTTGGATAGATATTATGCAGTCTTCCTTCATGCCTATGCTGAAGGAAGCTGTTTTTACAACAATTCCATTAACGCTTATTACATTTATTATCGGGATTATACTTGCGACGTTAACGGCGCTTGCACGTATTTCAGGTAGTCGTATTTTACAATGGATTGCTCGTATCTATGTATCTATCATTCGCGGAACGCCACTTCTTGTACAATTATTTATTATTTTCTATGGTCTTCCAACTCTTAATATTGAAGTTGAGCCATATACAGCAGCAGTTATTGGATTTTCATTAAATGTCGGTGCATATGCATCTGAAATTATTCGTGCTTCGATTCTTTCCATTCCGAAAGGGCAGTGGGAAGCAGCTTATACAATTGGGATGACATACCCGCAAGCGTTAAAACGTGTTATTTTACCACAAGCAACGCGCGTATCAATCCCGCCGCTTTCAAATACATTTATTAGCTTAGTGAAAGATACTTCATTAGCATCGTTAATTTTAGTAACAGAAATGTTCCGAAAAGCGCAGGAAATTGCGGCAATGAACTACGAGTTTTTAATTGTTTATTTTGAAGCAGGTCTTATTTATTGGGTTATTTGTTTCTTACTATCAATCGTACAGCAGATGTTAGAGAAGCGTTCAGAACGCTACACGTTAAAATAATCCTTTTACAAAAGGAGTTTTTGTTTTTATGATTTCAATTCAGCACTTACAAAAAAGTTTCGGAGATAATACCGTACTAAAGCATATAGATTTAACAGTTGAGAAGGGCGAAGTTGTTGTTATTATTGGACCGTCTGGATCTGGAAAAACGACATTCTTACGCTGTCTCAATGTGCTAGAAACGCCGAACGCTGGTAGTATCAGCATCGGTAATAAAGAGCTCGATTTCTCTCAAAAAGTATCGAAGAAAGATATTGTAAACCTTCGTACACAAACAGGTATGGTATTCCAGCACCATAACTTATTCCCGCATTTAACAGCACTTCAAAATGTAATGGAAGGTCTCGTTACAGTGAAAAAGATGGGGAAAGAAGAAGCGAAGAAAAAAGCAAACTACTTCCTTGAAAAAGTTGGTCTTGCGGATAAAGTAGACTTATATCCGTTCCAATTATCAGGCGGACAACAACAGCGCGTTGGAATTGCTCGCGCGCTTGCGATGGAGCCGGAAGTGTTACTATTTGATGAACCGACGTCAGCACTTGATCCTGAACTCGTTCAAGAAGTTCTGAAAGTAATGAAAGAACTTGCTAAAGAAGGCATGACGATGGTTATTGTAACGCACGAAATGCGCTTTGCACATCAAATTGCGAACCGTGTTATTTTCATGGATGGCGGTGTCGTTGTCGAACAAGGTACACCAGAAGATGTATTTACAAATCCAAAAGAAGAACGCACGAAGAAGTTTTTACAAATGTTGCAGTAAATAAGGAAGGTCTCAAGGCATATGCCTTGAGACCTTTTTGCCATATATATTTATTTTTGGAATCCGCCAAGGCTTTGCTCAGCCATTGCAACTAGACGTTTTGTAATTTCTCCACCAACAGAACCGTTAGCACGAGCCGTAGAATCTGCTCCTAATTGTACACCAAATTCTTGAGCGATTTCGTACTTCATTTGGTCGATTGCAGCTGTTGCTCCTGGTACTACTAATTGATTTGAAGAATTTTGGTTTGCCATAGGAATATATCCTCCTTAGAGTTATAAAAATTTTTTTTGGTTGGACTAGCTGGAGTTGAACCAGATTATCGCCCCGTTGGCGCTAATCCATCGGTAATTAAGTTTGTACTCATAGTATGGATGTTACCTAGAAAGATATACAAAAAAATAATTTGTAAATTTTGTAAAAAAATCTTAGTGATTTCGTAAAGTATGAAATAAGAGTAATCGTTGTATTTTTTAGAAAGAAGGCTAAACTAAGAGCAATATGAAATATATTTTTCTTTTTGTATCCTGCTATTGTGAGGCAAATCATTAACTTCTTATTTTAAGTAAGAATAGGGCAAGCCGCTCCTATACGTAGCTAGATACAATTATATGGAGGAATCGTGATGGGAATTTGCCCGCTTTGCAACGCATTAGAATCACAAACATATTCTTGTCAAAATTGCCAAGGTATACTCCAAGATTATGGGAAGGCTGTAGATTACATAGACGATTATAGTGCGTATATGGACCAAGAATTATTAAGTGCAGTAGATGGATTAACAAATAATAATTCAAATGAATACTGCAATCATATTTTTTATTGCGGAGTATGTAATGTGGAAACAGAGGTTGTAGTAAAACTTGTATAAATAGAAAACTTCCACCTTATGAATGAGGTGGAAGTTTTTGTTTTCGTATTTGTGAGTGAATCATAGGGGACGGGATATGCTCGGTGCTTGAGGAAGACGCTGATTTTATTTGAGACATTTTTTCTTTTGCATCGCGCAAAGAATGCTCAGTTAAGTAGATGGCATATTCGTAAAATAATTGGCGCGTCAGTTCACTTTGTTCTTTTAACTTTTCATCTTGGAATACAGTTCGCCCAGGTTTAGAATTTGCTTCAAAGAGCCACGGGTTTTCCTGCGTGTCTAAACCGATATCAAAACCAATTTCTCCAATATTTCCGGTTACTTGTTCATCGAGCGCGTAACTAATTTGTAAGGCTGTATGTTTTAATTTATTTTCAATTTGAACTTGTTTTGTTGAATCTGGAAAAAGTTCTTGCAGTAATTTTGTATCACCACCGCTATTTACATGCGTTGTTAAGCTACCTTTGCCAGCAATTTTTGCGACGATTGCACTGACCATCCATTGCCCGAAATGATTTTTATTTGTATGAATGCGGAAATCAACAGGTTGCCCGTCGAAGCGAAGTAAGGAAATACCTTGTTGTACGATAAACTTTTTTAAATCATGTCCTTTTAACACATGGTTCAGAAGCGTTTCTAATGATTGGTACTTTCTTAGTTTATTTTCTTCATTTTCGCGATAACGACAGTAGTAGCAATTCTCTGTTTGAGAATAAAATAGTTGATGAATATTTCTACCGAAGCTACCATGAATCGGTTTCATGTAAATGGATTTATACGTTCCAAGAAATCGTTCAACTTGTTCGAAGTGCTGAAATGTTTCTGTGTTTGGTAATAACGGCACAATGGATTCATCTTTCATAAGAAGTTGATGCACTTCCCATTTATTAAAAAAACCTGGGTTAAACCATGGAATAGCATAGTCATGCTCTAATTTTCTTTTTGCCCTTACGATTGGTTTATAATTTTCGGCTTTCCGATTTGGTAATCGGTCATAAATGACATTCGGCAAAGGGACTTTTTTCTTTATCCACTGCTGCTCTTGAAAGAAATATCCCTCAATTGTTTCGTCTTCCCAGTCAATATGTTGCACACCAAAAACAAATACAAATGGTCGCAAAGTGAATGGCGGCGTTAGTAACTCGCCAAGAGAAGTTGAACGGTTTCCTAAAGGATTAGAAGAGTCATCGTTAAAACCAGTTGTAAAAATCCCGATTAATGGTCCGAAAATAATGGTTTCATTTTGAGTGAATGCATGGATAGTAGTGGAATGAGGAAGTAAAAGCCTTTCTGCAATTTGTTGTCCGATAATGATTTCACGAGTAAAGGAATAATGAATTTTTACATCTTCACTTGCAACATGGCGTACGCCGAAGGAAAGGGATGTAATAGGTGGTGTAATGGAAAAAATATAAGGTAAAGTAATACTATTTGGATGCTCATTAGAAATGTTTAATGTATATATGTGCTCTTTCAAAATGGGTTTACCCCCTTTCATTATGGTGTGAAGCGACTAAATTTTAGTGGTCCATGATATATTTTTTCGGCTAATGAATCACTATGACGAATGTAATGTTCGTACGGGGGAATCGTGTTGACATACATAAGCCAAATAGCCCCCTTTTGATCCATAATGGTGGAAAGCTCTAGCTCGAATAATGAAGAGTAAGATTGATCTAGTGTTTGAAACACTTCATTTATAATGTCTTGTAAAGCGTCTTGTAATAGTTGTACACCGGTACTAGATAGTACGTATTTAATTTTTGAAAATGAATGCAGCGAGGAATCATCCGTTGCCGAAAGTAAAAGTTGATTTGGAAATGAGCTTTTTTGTATAAATTGACCGATAACGTTCCACTCTCGTTCTTTATTTTTTTGCAAAATGGTTCGAATATGGAGTGGGTATGTTAATTGATTTGGTGATTGTAGCATGGTATGGGTGATGTAACGTACTGAACGTATATTAGATTTGTACCAAGATATAAATTCATCAGTCCGTTTAATTGGAGTAGAAGTATGATAGGCGTCATTTATTGTATCAATATGAAACGTTTTATTTTTATAAGCGACCCGGTACAGACTATCATTGGAATGTGTATGAGTAGGACGTATAATAATATCTTTTGTTTTTAATAACAGTTTGAAAACGTTTTGTATCGTTGCTATTTCAAATTTTGGTATATAAGGAGATAATTTTTTATTCGTGAGAAATACATCATGTAGTTCGCTTAAGTCAATGAGTGTGTTATTTAAAAAGGTAGTGGAAGGACGGTTGTGTAATGAGTGAATAATTGACTTTGCTTTTTCGAGGTCTGTTTCCTCGTTAAAAGAAGAACGATCGTATATATAAGAAGGAATAGGGAATATTTGTTCTTTCCATTTTCCTGTATCCGTATCATAAATCAGACCAGAAATAAGATCTGTTTTAGGATCAATACCAAATGGCGTAAACTGGGCAACGACATTATGATAAAGCCGAGCACGTTTAGCGATTTCGGTGTAATACGTTTGCTCATAATGAGGCCAGCAAGTTAAAATACCGAGAACCAACGAAATCACTCCTTTACTAACAAAATGTTGACATAATAGGAGAAGCTATATATTGCAAATACGTTTTTATACCATTATACTTTTGTCCGTATGATGATATGCTATAGTTTTGGAGAAGCGAAAGGTTGATTGTAATGAATATATGGTTAAGTATGTTAACGACGACAGGGCTCGGAGCAATTATTGGGGGATTCACAAATCATTTAGCGATAAAAATGTTATTTCGTCCTCATCGCCCTATTTATATTGGTAAGTTTCAAGTGCCATTTACACCAGGATTAATTCCGAAGCGCCGTGATGAGCTTGCTGTTCAATTAGGGAAAATGGTTGTAGAGCATTTGTTAACGCCAGAAGGAATCGGAAAGAAGTTAACAAATGAAGAGTTTCAAAAAGGTTTAATCCAATGGGCACAAGTAGAAGTGGATAAAGTAATTACGAATGAACAGTCGTTAAGACAAATGTTAGAAAAATGGAACGTAGCGCATGTAGAAAAAGAGGCAACCGGGAAAATCGAACATGTGATTACAGAAAAAATAGAGGCATTTTTAGCGGAGTACTATACATATACATGGGAACAAGCCTTACCTCATTCTGTTCATGAAAAAATAGAGAATGCGATCCCAAATGTCTCGGCGTTTATTTTAGAGCGAGGAATTAGTTTTTTTGAAAGTGAAGAAGGGAAAGCTCGTCTTTCCAAAATGATTGATGATTTCTTTGCTTCCAGGGGAACGCTGCTTAACTTAGTCGGAATGTTTTTAGGGAATGTAAGTGTAGTGGATCGTGTGCAGCCAGAAGTTATTAAGTTTTTAGGGCAAGATGGCACGAAACAACTTTTAACTGATGTACTGCAAAAAGAGTGGGAGAAGTTAAAAGGAAAAGATGTAAAAGAGTTAGAAACGTTTGTAGAAAAAGAAATGATTGTAAGCTCCATATTGTCAGCAGTTAAAGTTGAGGAAACAGTGAGTAAGTTTTTAAACCAATCTGTACAGCAAGTATGTGAGCCAGTTCGAGAAACAATTATTGAAAAGGTAGTCCCGAATGCAGTAACGAAAGGCTTGAAGTGGGGAACAGAAAATGTAGCGAGTATATTAAATAATCTTCACCTTGCGGAAATCGTCCAGCAAGAAGTATCCACATTTTCAACGGAGAGACTAGAAGATTTAGTTCTGTCCATTACAAAAAATGAACTAAAAATGATTACGTATTTAGGAGCATTATTAGGCGGAATGATCGGACTCGTGCAAGGATTGCTATTGTTGTTTCTTAGATAATAAGGTGAGTACATAGAAATAAAAGTGAAATTTCTTCACATCTCTTGCATAGTTTGATATGGTAAGAAGAGGTGCGTATGTAAATGCACGTAAAAGGCAGTGCGAGAGAAAAGCGCTAGCCTTCTAAAGGAGGAAAAATAAAATGACAAAAAACATTCATGATGTAGCATATGAATTACAAAAAGCAATCGCTGAAAACGATGATTTCAAAACGTTAAAAGAGAGCTACGCAGCAGTTCAAGCTGATGCAGCTTCAAAGAACTTATTCGATGAGTTCCGTACAATGCAACTTAGCCTACAACAAAAAATGATGCAAGGTCAAGAAATCACTGAAGAAGACAACCAACAAGCACAAGAAGTTGTAGTTCGCATTCAACAAGATGCTAAAATTACAAAGTTAATGGAAACTGAGCAACGCTTAAATACAGTTATCACTGACGTTAACAAAATTATCATGAAGCCACTTGAAGAATTATATAACGCGCAACAACAAGCGTAATGAGAGAAGACGCTCCTAGTATAGGGGCGTCTTTTTTGTTTGTTATTTGTGGAAATACTCAGTCTCAATATTCTTCTCCTTCAAAAACTTTTCAATTTCTTTTTGCTTCCTACCATTAACTTTCTCAAAGCGTTTTGTAAAAGAAAAATCAGTCTTGAACAAGTTACCATCTTCAGCGAGTTTGTCTAATTCTTGCTCTAGTTCTACTGAAAGTGCCGTAGACGCTGAAATGTAATCATGAATTTCCTTTGAAGGCTGTTTATAATCATTAGGGATCGTATTGTTATTAATAAAATTAAGGAAATTCGCATCGTTTTGTTGCGCTAAATCTACTAGTTGTTTTAATTTCTCCCGATCGGATTCCGTGACTTCTTCGTCAGACATGGTTGACGAAAGTGGAACGATGTTTTTGTCTAACTCTCCGCTATAATCTAAATAAGTTTTTATATTTTGTTCCATCTCGTCTTCATTAATAGTTTCATTCTTTTTTGAAGAAGTGAATATAGTTTCTGGAATTTTAACCGTAACATCTTTAATAGATTGTACATCGTTTTCTTTCTTATGTTGTACACTGTTTGAACAAGCTGATAGAAATAAAATTGTAAGTAACGTGAGTAGGTATAAAATATACTTTTTCATATTAATCTCCTTTTACATTCATTAGTATCTTTGTAAAATAGCTATATTCCATTTCAAATACTTTACTAAAAGTGCGTATATATGTTTGACCATTTGATAACATATGACGGATATGAGTAAACCGACGCAAAAAGCGATGAACACATTATAAACATCGGAATAACTAATTTGATGAAACCCTTTAAAGAATCCTAATCCTATTAATAAAATAGGTGAAATAATTAATAATGGAGTGGCAATGATAAGTGCTAGAAGAATCGGTAATAAAAAGAGTAGTACGAAAAAGGTGATAATGATAAAGGTAAAGTTTAAAACACTTAAGCTCATAACAGAAAATAGTGCGGTTATCATATTTTTAACTCTTCGTTTCTTGTCAGCATTGCTTATTGCATAGGAAACAGTAAGTTCTTTAGCAATAGTTTTAGGGTTTCCTAGTTTTTTAGAAATTTCCTCTTCAGATTTTCCATCTTGTTTACCACTGATAAAATGGGTTTCATACTCCGAAATAATATCTTTCTTCTCTGCATTAGGCATATTCCGCAGGGAAGAACCAAGTTGTTCTAAAAATTCACTTTTGTTCATAACAATCACTTTCCTTTATTGAATGATGAATTAAAGTTGAGAATGCTATATTTTGAAAGGGGGATACGAATTATAAAGTGCATTCCAATTAATGGGTATTCCAATATTTACAAATATATCATTTGCTAGTGTTCTTTGCAAGGTACTGTGAAGTTTTTAATACTGTAACGAAATGGAAGTTTCTCTTACATTTATAGAGAAGTTATAAAAATATTATTTTAGGATAAACAAAGAGTTGTAAGCGCATTCTCTATTGGTTGTCAAAATAATGTCATATTCATATTCTTGGAAAAATAATGCATTTGTAATATAATGATAAATAATACTTCACCACATTAATTAACTAGGTGAAATTAAAAATCTTTATTACACACATTATGAAATAAAGGAATGATTAGTTTGAGTACAGATGTAAAAGCAAACGACGTGAAGACAAAAACAAAAGGAGCAGATCTTGTTGTTGATTGTTTAATTAAACAAGGTGTTACACATGTTTTCGGTATTCCAGGAGCGAAGATTGACTCTGTATTTGATGTACTGCAAGAAAGAGGACCAGAGTTAATTGTTTGTCGTCATGAACAAAACGCAGCATTTATGGCAGCCGCGATTGGTAGATTAACAGGGAAACCGGGTGTGTGTCTTGTAACTTCAGGACCAGGGACATCAAATTTAGCGACCGGTCTTGTTACTGCGAATGCGGAGAGCGATCCCGTTGTTGCTTTAGCTGGTGCAGTTCCGCGTACTGATAGATTGAAACGTACGCATCAATCTATGGATAATGCTGCACTATTCGAACCAATCACAAAATATAGCGTAGAAGTAGAGCATCCTGATAATGTGCCAGAAGCACTATCAAATGCATTCCGAAGTGCGACTTCTACAAATCCAGGCGCTACTTTAGTAAGTCTTCCGCAAGATGTTATGACTGCGGAAACGACTGTAGGGTCTATCGGTGCGCTTTCTAAGCCACAGCTCGGAATCGCTCCCACACATGATATTACATATGTAGTAGACAAAATAAAATCAGCGAAATTACCAGTTATTTTACTTGGTATGAGAGCAAGCACAAATGAAGTAACGAAAGCTGTTCGTGAATTAATTGCGGATACAGAACTTCCTGTCGTTGAAACATATCAAGCAGCTGGTGCCATTTCACGTGAGTTAGAAGATCATTTCTTCGGCCGCGTTGGATTATTCCGTAACCAACCAGGTGATATTTTACTAGAAGAAGCAGACCTTGTTATTTCTATCGGTTATGATCCAATCGAGTATGATCCAAAGTTTTGGAATAAACTTGGAGATAGAATAATTATTCATCTTGATGACCATCAAGCAGATATCGACCATGATTACCAACCAGAGCGTGAATTAATTGGCGATATTGCCTTAACTGTAAATAGCATCGCAGAAAAATTACCGAAACTTGTATTAAGTACGAAATCAGAAGCAGTGTTAGAAAGATTACGCGCGAAATTATCAGAACAAGCAGAAGTTCCAAACCGTGCTTCGGAAGGTGTTACGCATCCGCTTCAAGTTATTCTAACACTTCGTTCTTTAATTGATGACGATACAACTGTTACGTGCGATATCGGTTCCCATTACATTTGGATGGCAAGATGTTTCCGTTCTTATGAACCACGTCGACTATTATTTAGTAACGGTATGCAAACGTTAGGTGTTGCACTTCCTTGGGCAATTGCTGCTACTTTAGTAGAACCAGGTAAGAAAGTAGTTTCTGTATCAGGTGACGGTGGTTTCTTATTCTCAGCGATGGAGTTAGAAACAGCAGTACGTTTAAATTCTCCAATCGTACATCTTGTATGGAGAGATGGTACGTATGATATGGTTGCGTTCCAACAAATGATGAAATACGGTAGAACATCAGCTACAGAGTTCGGTGATGTTGATATTGTGAAATATGCAGAAAGTTTCGGTGCGACAGGTCTTCGTGTTAACGCGCCTGATGAATTAGAAAGTGTATTCAAATCCGCGCTAGCAGCAGACGGTCCTGTCATTATTGATATTCCAATCGATTACCGTGACAACATTAAATTAAGCGAGAAATTATTACCAAACCAATTAAACTAATGGAGGCAGATTTGAGATGACTGTTGCGCAATTAATTGATATTGATGCAAAAAGAACGAAAACGAATAACGAAGTATATCAAACATCTACAATGCTTGCGCTATTAGATGGTATATATGACGGTGTGATTAGCTTTGAGGAACTAAAAGAACGTGGTGATTTCGGCATCGGCACATTTGATCAATTAGATGGTGAAATGATCGCGTTTGATAATGAATTTTATCATTTACGTTCAGATGGTTCAGCAGAAAAAGTAGAACCAGAAGAAACAACACCGTTTGCGACTGTAACGTTTTTTGAAAAAGAAATGAGTTATACAGTAGAGCGTCCGATGAATCGCGAAGAAGTTGAAGCATTATTACATGAATTAATGCCTAGTAAAAACTTATTTTATGCGATTCGAATGGATGGTACGTTCCGTGAAGTAAGAACGAGAACTGTTCCAAGACAAGAAAAACCGTATACACCGCTCGTTGAAGTGACGAAATCACAACCAATCTTCTCATTTAAAGATACAGAAGGTACGCTAGCTGGATTTTGGACACCAGATTATGCGCAAGGTATTGGTGTAGCTGGTTTCCACTTACATTATATTGATGATGAAAGAAGCGGAGGCGGACATGTTTTCGACTATGTTGTTGAAAACTGTACGATCCAAATTTGTCAAAAAGCTCATATGCATTTAGCACTTCCAGAAACAGCTGACTTTATGACGGCTGAATTATCTAGAGAAAATTTAGAGGATAATATTGCGACTGCGGAAGGTGCGGAGTAAAAGGGAGGGACTGTTCCATTTTGGAACAGTCTTCTTTTATTCGTAATGTCATTATTTGTCGGTAAGTCGATATTCCTTGTCGAATCGTTGATATATTTTTAGTTATGATAGATATATTTGAAAAATCGTTGATATCGTTTATTTCTTTGAAACAAACGGATGTCCCTCATAATAAAAACGCCACGGATAATGCACAGCTTCTTCTGCATAGTCGATATTAATCCGAGGACCTGCTGTTATTTTATATTGTGATGATATGTGTTCTTCTTCTGGTACGAGTTCAATATGCAATGCGTCACTTTGTAATGATACGCCTCGTTCTTCTAAAGTAATTCCGAGTGCACGGCATAGTTTGCCAGGGCCATTTGTTAAATTTTTATACTGCGCCTTTGTAATGTCGGTTTTGTTGTAGCGTGCTAGTTTTATTTCTTCTATTCCATCTACTGGTTCAAGGGCTCGAATGAGCACGCCTTGCGGGGTACCAACTGGCGCTGTAATGACGTTAAAACAATGATACATACCGTAAATTAAATATACGTAAGCATGTCCTGGTGCACCAAACATAACTTCCGTGCGATCTGTTCGTCTGCCGCCGTAACTATGTGCGGCTTTATCATCGGGACCTTTATATGCCTCTACTTCAACAATGATTCCGCTTCGCCTTATTCCGTCTACAATATGAACCAGCTTTTGTCCGAGTAATTTCTTTGCTATTTCTAACGTATCGCCTTCATAAAAGGAAGGAGGTGCCTGCATTGTACTATCTCCTTTACTAAGTGTATATGTATATAGTAAACCAAATTTTCAGTAGTAATTCTAACTCGTTCTATTTGCTACATTTATTTCATAAATTATGGATAGAGTACAACAGCGAAGAGGGGGAGTGCGACATGATTTATCGCTTACTAGCTCTTAACATAGATGGGACACTACTATACAACAACGGAAAAATTGCAAAAGGATTAAGAGAAACAATTGAATTTGTGAAAAGAAAAGACGTATACGTTACATTATTTACGAGCCGTAATTTTCAATCTGCTCATAAAGTAGCAAAGGCGTTAAAATTAGATTCTATATTAGTGACACACGGTGGTGCTTTCGTTTCAGCAACGTTAGATAAGCCTTATGTTCAAAGAAGATTATCGGAAGAGAAGACGTTTAACATTGTGCAAGTATTAGAGCACTTTGATTGTAACGTCCGCATTTCTCATGAACGTTTTTCAATCGGAAATCGCGAGAGAAATACACCAAACTTAATTGCACGTACTGTGTTATCGAGTGCAGATCCGTTATTTTATCCAGTTCAATTTGTAGATTCATTAGGTGATGCGCTTCGTGATCATCCAGTAGCGGCGCCCAAAATTGATGTTCTTTTCCAAACAAAAGGTGAAAAAGAACGAGGGCTCAATACACTAGGAAAAGCGTTTCAAGATCTAGAGTATGTTGAATGTGATTCAAAACGAATAGAAATTTTGCCGCAAAACGTATCAAAATTACGTGGATTACAATTGCTTGGAGAGCATTTGAATATTTCGCTAAATGAAATGGTTGCGATTGGAGATAGCATGGAAGATTTAGAGGTAATTGAAAATGTAGGTCTCGGGGTAGCGATGGGGAACGCGCCTGTAGAGGTAAAACAAGCAGCCGACTGGATTACACGTTCAAATAGTGAGAACGGCGTAGAGTATATGATTAAAGAACATTTCCGTAAGCAATTCCCGCTTCCGTTTTTGAAAAATCATAAAAATACACCGAAACAATAAAGGAAAAACGTAGCTTTTGGCTACGTTTTTTATTGGTTTTATTCGAAAAGTGAAAGCGTTTTATAAAGGTGAATTGTGTCTAAAATGTATACAATTCACTTGAATCCTTTAGCAAACTATTGTAAAGTGGATGATGTTGCCAAAATAGTTACACCACATGAAATATTCTCCATGTTAATTTTATTGAGCTCCCATACGTAAAAAATACTTCGCATGTTAGTTTAGTTCACGTGTTATTTCAAAAATGAATTGTAGTAATGTTATTAATTAGTTGTAGAGTTTCTTTGGTTTGTTTAAATGGATTATTTTAAGTTAATGTGAGTAAGACCTGGTACATATGAAATGAGCTTCTTTTCGTAAATCTAGGAATTTTAAAAGGGGGAATGAATTTTTTGACGAAATCATATAATCAAAAAATAAAAAAATTAAGTAGTAGTTTTATAGTCGTGTTACTAGTATGTATGAATTTTTTAATCCATTTACCAAATAAAGCAGAGGCAGCTACAACAGAATTAAAAGGTTTAGGTGATGTATCTTATTACAACGCCGTCATTTTTGGAGATCATAGTGCAACGAGTGCAGATATTGAAGGTGCGATGGCCATTCAAAAAAATATGAATGCATCAAGTTATACAGTCTTAGCAGCTGCAACTGGAGCACATAACTTAGCTGGAGCAACATGGGTAGAGGAAGGATATCCATCATTATTACTAGGTGGTCAATTTACGAAAGCGGGAACAGGACAAGTAATTGTTCAAGATGGAACAGTGGCGATGACAAAAGATGGTGACCCAGAAGGTGCAATGAAGTCATCATATGACCGTATTTCTTATAAAGAGCAAGCGGAGATTGATGCTAAATTTAAAGAGTTTAGAAAAGACGTTGATAGCGTAATTGAGGATGCGGGCCAATTACATACTGATAAACCAAAATCGGGTATGACCTTTGGGATCGGTGAAGATGTAAATAATCCTAATATTTACGTTTCTTCAGGACAAAATGGAAAGAAAACATTTGATGTAAAAGACGTTTTCCTTCCGAATGTAGACAATAAAGATTTTATTGTTATTTATTCAGATGCGGAAACAGTTAATTTTGCTAGTGGTGCAATTTTGTATGATACAAAAAACACTGGGATGGCAACAGACTTAATTAATACATCTCAAGCATACGACCCTAATTCATCTTTTACTGAGTTAGCTAGTAAAGTCATTTGGGTATTCCCTAATGCTAAAAAGATAACAACTAAAGGCTATGGTGTAGTAGGGAGTGTATTTGCACCTAATGCAGTTGTAGAGACAAAGGGTGGCTCTATTAACGGACAAGCCTTTGTTGGTGGATTACACCAAAGAGATGGCTTTGAGGTTCATAACTTTAAATTTAATTGGCCGAAATGGAATAAGCCAACAGCTGAAAAAGGAAATTTGCAAATTAAAAAAGTTGATGAAAACAATGAAAACATTGTTTTAAAAGACGCAAAGTTTGATGTTATAGATAAAGAGAATAATGTTGTAGATACGGTTAAAACAAACGAAAAGGGTATTGCGGAAGTTAAAGATTTACCATTTGGTGACTATTTTGTAAAAGAAATAAGTGCACCAGAGGGATATATAAAAATCGATACACCAGTAAAAGTAACAATTGATAGCACAAACGTAATGAAAATTGTTATGAAGAATACAAAAAAAGTAGAGACTGGCCAATTTAAATTATTGAAAAAAGATAGTGAATCTGGTCAACTTCTACCAGGTGCAAAATTTGATGTTGTAGATAAAGATGGGAAAGTTGTGGAAACAATTATTACAGACGATAAAGGTGAAGCTTTATCGAAACAACTTCCAGTTGGAAGCTATACATTAAAAGAAGTAACAGCCCCGAAAGGGTATGAATTATCATCTAGTTCAGCTTCTGTTGATGTAGAGGCTAATAAAGTAGTTACTGTAGATGTGTTGAATAAAAAGATACAAGAAAAAGTAACAGGTCAATTTGAAATCGTAAAAGTAGATGCAAATGATAAAACGAAGCTATTATCGGACGCAGAATTCGCAGTGTATAAAGATGGTAAAAAAGTAGAGACATTACGAACAGATAAAACAGGTAAAGTAATCTCTCAGAAATTAGAACCAGGAACATACACATTAAAAGAAACGAAAGCACCACAGGGATATAAGTTGTTAAAAGAGGAAATTGAAGTCGTTGTGGAAGCAAATAAAGTGTTACAAGTACAAGTAGAAAATGCGAAAGAACTAGGAAGCTTACAAGTAATCAAAAAGGATGCAGAGAATGGAAAAGTTCTAGCAGACGCAGAATTTAAACTAAAAAACGAAGCTGGTCAAGTAGTTGAAGAAGCGAAAACAACGAATAAAGACGGTGTAGTAACATTCGAAAACTTAGTGCCAGGAAAGTATACGTTAGAAGAAACGAAAGCGCCAGAAGGCTACAAAGCAGTAGAAGTAACAGTGGAAGTAAACATTGTAGCAAATGAAGTAGTGAAACAAGAAGTATTGAATGAAAAAGTGAAAGAAAAGATTAAAGGTCAAGTAGAAATTACAAAGGTAGATGCTAATGATATAAATAAAACATTAGCAGGCGCAGTGTTTGAAATTTTGAAAGATGGAATAAAAATAGACACATTAACATCAGATGAAAATGGTAAAGCAACTTCGAAAGAACTGGTTCCAGGAGATTATATTTTAAAGGAAGTTCAAGCGCCAGAAGGTTATGAGTTATCTGATAAGGAAATCGAATTTACGATTTCTAATCAAAAATTTGAAGTTGTAAAACTTCAAATTACAAATAAAAAAGAAACAGAGAAACCAGGTGAAGAAACAGGAAAACCAGGTGAAGAGATAGGAACACCGGGTGAAGAAACAGAGAAACCAGGTGAAGAAACAGGAAAACCAGGTGAAGAGACAGGAACACCGGGTGAAGAAACAGAGAAACCAAGTGAGGAAACAGAAAAACCAGGTGAGGAAACAGAGAAACCAGGTGAAGAAACAGAGAAACCAGGTGAGGAAACAGAAAAACCAGGTGAGGAAACAGAAAAACCAGGTGAGGAGACAGAAAAACCAGGTGAGGAAACAGAAAAACCAGGTGAGGAGACAGAAAAACCAGGTGAGGAGACAGAAAAACCAGGTGAGGAAACAGAAAAACCAGGTGAGGAAACAGAAAAACCAGGTGAAGAAACAGGAAAACCAGGTGAAGAGACAGAGAAACCAGGTGAAGAAACAGGAAAACCAGGTGAAGAGACAGAGAAACCAGGTGAAGAAACAGGAAAACCAGGTAAAGAGACAGGAACACCGGGTGAAGGAACAGAAAAACCAGGTGAAGGAATGGAAAACGTAGATAAAGGAAAACCTACCTTACCAGAAAAAGGACAAGGTGCGTCTCATGCACAACGCCTTCCAGCCACAGGACATGATATGAATTATCTACCATTCATTGGTTTTGCTCTTGTTTTATTAGGAATACGTCTTAGATTTATGATTAAAAATAGCTAATAGTTTTATAAATTTTATAAAAGGCATAAGAGAAATGTTATCTCTTATGCCTTTTAGTTTTGTTGTTTAAGCTTCAATCACTTTAAGCATTCGGTTTAAAAATGCGGCTGATTCAGCGCGTGTTGCTGTGCCTTTTGGTACGAATTCATTCCGTTCGTTACCTTTTACAATTCCATATGCATAAACGTTTTGTAATGCTTTTTTATCGTATGCTAAGTTTTGGTCAGTGAATGGTAATTTCACTTCTTTTCTATAAATCCAGTTATATTCTAATGCACGGTCAATCATAATAACAGCTTCATCACGTGTTATTGTAGCATTGGGATCAAATTTATTATTCCCACGACCATTGATGATACCTGCACTAGCAGCACGTTTAATTCCATCCACTAAAGATGGATGTGCTTCGTTTAAGTCTGTAAATGTAGCGTTTCCAGCAGGTAATTTTAAAGCTCTCGACATTAAATTTGCAAACTCAGCTCGTGTGACAAGACGATTTGGCCAGTAAGAACCATTTCCGTCACCGAACATGATTTTTCTAGCTGCTAACTGACGAATGTCTTGCTCATACCATCCACCTGTAATGTCATCTTTTTCATGAGGGACTTCTGGCGGCGGAATAACATCTTTACGATGTTCATTATAGTAAGCGTTCGTGCCTTTTAAGAAAGCATCCCATTGTCCGCGTTGAATCATAAATGCAGGGCAGTTTTTTCCGCTCCAAAATTGATGTTTTTGAACGTGATCTAGAGATATGTTTAATTCGTTCATTAAATAGGCTGCTAATTTTCGTGCGTTTTCTACCGCTTTAGCATAATTCCCATCACTGTTCACAGCAATTTCAATTCCGATAGATTCATAGTTTCCAGTCTTATTTCCAGCATGCCAACCAACTTCATTTAATGGTAAATGTTGATAAATTTCTTTGTCGTCTACTGTGAAATGCCAAGATGCTGAACGGTCAGTCTTTCCTCGTGCTTGATTATCTAAGTACTTTGCATGATTTAACGCGTTAGCGCCTTTACTCGTATTAGCAGTTTCGTGAATTGTAATGTACTTCGGTTCCATTGCGTAGCCAGGGCGAATGTTTTCATTACCTTTTGGAACGATCATTTCTTTAAATGTAACACCATAAACGTTATTTGTAGGCAAATTAGATGGTGTTTTGAAAAATGTTGCACTTCTATTTTGGGTAGTAATTGGCTTTTCGAATAATGATGCTTTCGTACCTTCGAATGTAGCTGAAGGAGCATAAATCCATTTCTCAGTTCCGTTTATTTGAATTTTAAACCAATTCCCAGCTTGTTCAGTAGGAGCTACTGTTTGTGGCTGTAATTTCATTTCTTCTTTAAACGATTGGAAAGGGAATGAATATACTGATGTTTCTTCTGTTACAATTAGTTTTTGATTCGAGAGTTTATGAATCTCTTGTACTTCTAAACTATTATTTTTCTTATTAACCCAGCCAGAACCAAATGTAGTTTGTATATAATAGGCATGGCCTTTTTTCTTCGTTGCCTTTACTACTGGTTCAGCAATTTCAATATTTGTTTTGGTTTTTAAGTCGTTTGAATCGTATAGTGGAAGTTTTGTTGATAAGTGGAGAAGATATTCACCCGAGATTTCAAGGTCGTTTTCTTCTTCATGTCTATGCTGTTTTGCATGTTCTTCAATGCTTTTTAAAGCTTGTTCATCCATAGACAATTCCGCAGTTTTCTCTATATTTTCTGCGAATGAATGGGTAGGTGCTACAAATGTTTGTAATGCTAAAGATAGTGCTAAAATGTTGTAAAACTTTTTTTTCATAGTTGTTTTAACACGTGATAGTCTTTATTGCGTGTTAAGAGTCCTCCTTTATATGTATTTAAATTAGTAGCAAGTACTAATACGTTCTAGATTGTAACAAGAGTATATTCTAATGTCTATACAACTGGAGAAAGTTCGTTAAAAGTCAATATTCAGTTTGTTTTAAATAGAATATCTAAATAAGGTAAAACCTTCTGTATTGACCTGCAAACGCCCTTCAAGTAAACTAAAGAGAGTTTGCAAATGAAAAGGTGATAATGTTGTTAATTTCAATTAAAACGTTACAAGATGATCGTTTTTTACGTCCGCTACAAAATATTGGCGGCTTATTTTTTGAAGATAGTACGATTGGATTTGAACAAGAGGAAGCAAATCTTATCGTTGATATACACATTGAAGAGAATGTGAAAGCATCAGCTCGTTTAACAG
This sequence comes from Bacillus basilensis, assembly GCF_050630465.1. Lineage (NCBI taxonomy): Bacteria > Bacillati > Bacillota > Bacilli > Caryophanales > Bacillaceae > Bacillus > Bacillus basilensis. Next base: position 132,944 of record NZ_JBNTQO010000004.1, read on the forward strand.
ATGTTGCGACTGGAAATGTGTATGAAGAAACATTCGCAAAAGATTTATCTGCTTTCACAGATGAAAAAGAGCGTATGAAGCAAGTGAAGCACGTTGTTTCTTATGTATATCTTTCTGTTCTTCAGCAGTTAACTGGGCTTGAACAAAGCTGGGGTATTTTAACGGGAGTTCGTCCGACAAAACTTCTTCATAAAATGCTTCAAAATGGTATGTCAAAAGAAGAAGCACACCAAGAACTTCGTGAAAGCTATTTAATTCATGAAGAGAAAATTGAGCTTCTTCAGCGTATTGTGGATTGCCAATTAGCAGTAGTTCCGGATTTATACCGTTTGAAAGAGGAAGTAAGTATTTATATCGGTATTCCATTCTGCCCAACAAAATGTGCATATTGTACATTCCCGGCGTATGCAATTAATGGACGCCAAGGATCTGTTGATTCGTTCTTAGGTGGTTTACATTATGAAGTTCGTGAAATTGGTAAGTTTTTAAAAGAAAAAGGTGTAACAGTTACGACGATCTATTACGGCGGCGGTACACCGACAAGTATTACAGCAGAAGAGATGGATATGCTGTATGAAGAAATGTATGAAGCGTTCCCAGATGTGAAAAATGTGCGTGAAGTAACAGTTGAGGCAGGTCGCCCAGATACAATTACGCCAGCGAAGTTAGAAGTGTTAAATAAATGGAACATTGACCGTATTAGTATTAATCCGCAGTCATACCATCAAGAAACACTAAAAGCAATTGGACGTCACCATACTGTAGAAGAAACAATTGAGAAGTATCATTTAGCTCGTGAAATGGGAATGAACAATATTAATATGGATTTAATTATTGGTCTTCCTGGTGAAGGGCTAGATATCTTCAAACATACGTTAGATGAAACAGAAAAGTTAATGCCAGAATCATTAACAGTTCATACGTTATCATTTAAACGTGCTTCTGAAATGACGCAAAACAAACGTAAATATAAAGTAGCAGGTCGCGAAGAAATTACAGCGATGATGCACGAAGCAGAAGAGTGGACGCAAAAGCATAATTACGTACCATATTACCTATATCGTCAAAAGAATATTTTAGGTAACTTAGAGAACGTTGGGTATGCAATGCCGACGCAAGAAAGTATTTACAACATTGTCATTATGGAAGAAGTACAATCGATTATCGGACTTGGCTGTGGTGCATCAAGTAAATTTGTTCACCCGAAGACGGGAGCAATTACGCACTTCGCAAATCCGAAAGATCCAAAATCATATAACGATGGCTTCGTAAAATATACAGAAGACAAACTGAAAATTTTAGAAGAGCTATTTGTATAAGAAGAAGGGGACTGTTCCGAATCGGGACAGTCTCTTTTTTATCCTGCTATTTGCTGGACAGTAAAACTCCCAGGATATCAGTTGCCCGTAACTGCCCGATTGGTGAGGATTGATTAAAGTTTTACTTTATATTGTTAGTTTTTGTCGGTAAGTCGATATAATTGAAAAATCGCCGATATAATTTCATTTACCATCTAGCAACGCTGTTTGTAAAACTATGTCGATAATAATCAGAAAAATTAGTCAAATCGATAGAGGACAATGTCTACTTATGGACGAAATGATAGATTTATGAAAGAGAAAAGGGGGAAATTGTTGGCATGTACATGACAATAGGGAGAATATTTGATTTATCTGTTGGTAAGTATCCGAATAAAGAGGCATTAGTAGAACCAGAAAAAAATATTCGCTGGACGTATAAACAGTGGGATGAGCAAATAAATAAAACGGCGCACGCTCTATTAGAAGAAGGGGTAAGAAAGGGAGAGACTGTATCTGTTTACTTATATAACTGCCGTGAATTTGTAAACGTTTACTTAGCGTGTGCGAAAATTGGAGCAATCTTTAACCCGATTAATTTCCGCTTAAAAGCAAAAGAAGTATCGTATATTCTCCAGGACGCATCCTCGAAAGTCGTTGTTTTTGAAAAAGCCGTTGAATCAACTGTCGCTATCATTGAACGAGATTTCCCAAATTCGTCTTTTTGGTATGTAGAAGACGATACACCTTCCTATGCAAGTTCTTATCATGAAAAAGTAAATGCAGCATCTTCTGAGAAAATAGATATCGAAATTGATGAAATGGATTATTGTTCTATGCTGTATACGAGCGGTACGACTGGTCATCCGAAAGGCGTACTTCATCGGCATCGTGAAATGACTGAGCATAGTATGATTTGTACGTATTTCCTTAAATACAATAGAGATAGTGCGGGGCTTGTCGTTGCACCTTTATATCATTGCGGTGAGTTAAATGCCGGGATTATTCCGCGCATTCAAGTTGGCGGAAAGAATGTTATTTTACATCATTTTGATACAGAAACAGTATTACATACGATTCAAGAAGAAAAGATTACGACGTTCTTTGCAGCACCGACGATGTGGAATATGTTACTGCAAAAAGATTTAGCACAGTATGATTTAACTTCGATGAAGATTGGTATATATGGCGGAGCAGCGATGGCTCCAGCACTAGTAAAGGAATGTAAAGAACGTCTTTATATTGATCTTGTTCAAATATATGGGATGACAGAAATGGGACCTGTTGTTGTGTTTCTCGTAGAAGAGGATCAAATTACGAAAGCTGGTTCAGCGGGAACACCATGCTTTAGTCATGAAATTCGAATTGTAAAACCAAGCGAAGATGCACCGGCAGAGCCAGATGATGTATTGCCTCCTTATGAAGTAGGGGAGATTATTTTGCGCGGCCCAACTATGATGGCTGGTTATCATAACCGAGAAGAAGCAAATGCAAAATCGATGTATAAAGGATGGTATCATTCTGGTGATTTAGGCTACTTCGATAAAGACGGTTATTTATTCGTCGCAGATCGCGTGGATGATATGGTGATTAGTGGCGGCGTTAATATTTATCCACGTGAAATTGAAGATTTCCTTCATAGTCATCCTGGTATATTAGATGTTGCCGTACTTGGTGAACCAGATGAATTATGGGGAGAACGTGTTGTGGCAGTCGTTGTAAAGAAAGATGAAACGATTACAGAAGATGATTTGGAAATATATTGTAAAGAAAGTGATGAATTAGCAGATTATAAACGTCCTCGTCACTATTTATTTGTGGATGAACTGCCTCGTAATGCGAGTGGAAAATTACAAAAATTTGTCCTGAGAGAGTCGTTGAAGGGTACAAAAAAATAGAAAGTGGGGGATACCCACTTTCTATTTTTATTTACGTGAAAAACCTTCTTCATCAAGGTATTCCGCAGCTTCTGGATAAGAGTTGAATGTACCGTCTAAGTTTACACCAGCGTACACGTTCCACATATCATCCTCTTGAATAAGAGTTAGGATGTGGCCATCTTCGTTCTTCCATTCTTCTTCTGCAGCAGGTTCCATTGGTGTAACAATTTCTTCTGGCTCCTGTGATAGACGTTCAATTACTTTTTCAATTAATGAACGCAGTTCTTCTTCTGAAAACTCACGGATGTTAATCATGCCTTTATCATCTGTTTTATAACCTTTAATGAAGTTTGCATATACAAAGCCGTTTCCATTTGGATGTAAGTGATAAACAACGTTCTTTTTATCTAAACGACTTTCTTCAAAGTGAAAGTTCACGCGTTTTAATGATACGTTTTTTCTTTCTAATTCAGGGAAAGATTCAATAATCGATAATTTTTCTTCAAAAGTTAGCATAGTGCCTCCAAATATATAATAAAAGATTTAATTTATCTATTATAGCATAGTTATAATGGTTTCCAAAGATGTGATGGGAGCTTACAATTGAATGCGTTTACGTCACGATACTGTAAAAAGTGGACTAACGAATGTATCTTTTTAGGTGTACAATGGAACGTGGACTTAATGTGAAGGTGGTTATTATATGTTTCAAAAAATAGCAAAGGAATGTTTAGCAGGTTTTACGGTTGCGATCGTTGCGTTGCCACTTGCCATTGCATTTGGTATTGCTGCAACAGGAACGTCTGAGGGAGCGCTAGTCGGATTGTATGGTGCGATTTTTGCAGGTTTATTTGCGGCGTTATTTGGTGGTACACCTGGGCAGGTTACGGGGCCAACTGGACCGATTACTGTTATCGCAACAGGGGTTATTGCGACGCACGGATTAGAGGCGAGTTTTATAGCCTTTATGATGGCGGGACTGTTTCAAATTTTATTCGGTGTATGCAAGCTTGGCTCTTACGTGAGGTACATTCCGTATCCTGTCGTTTCAGGATTTATGAACGGAATCGCATTAATTATTATTTTAGGTGAAATGAAGCATGTGCAAAATAGTTTTCTACTTGTCGTATTAACGATTATTGTAATGATTGTTTCTGGAAAATGGATTAAGGCAATTCCATCTAGTTTAGTTGCATTAGTTGGTGTGACAGCTATGCTTCCTTTATTTTCTTCTGCGTTAGAAGGACTTACAGTGAAGTTACCGATTATCGGAAACCTGTCATTAAATAAGGTGATTGAAAAGATTGGAACGATTCCAGAAGCGATGCCGACGCTTCATATTCCATCTTTAAGTGGAGCAGGCATAGCAGAACTTATTCTACCAGCGCTTAGTATTGCTTTATTAGGATCGATTGACTCGTTGTTAACATCGGTCGTAATGGATAATGTGACGGGTACACGTCATAAAAGTAATAAAGAACTGGTCGGACAAGGTATCGGTAATATGATGAGCGGATTGTTTGGCGGATTAGCAGGGGCAGGTGCGACTGTACGATCTATCGTTAATATAAGAAGTGGCGGTAAAACGGCGCTTTCAGCAAGTATGCATAGTGTTATATTATTTATTTTCATTATGGGACTTGGCTCGGTCGTACAATACATTCCACTTGCTGTATTATCAGGTATTTTAATTTTAACGGGTATTGGAATGTTTGATTGGGAAAGCATGAAGAAAATGCATGTAGCACCAAAAGGTGATGTCATAGTTATGCTCGTAACGATGGTTGTCACAGTGAAGTTTGATTTAATGATCGCTGTTGCGTTCGGAATTATTCTTTCTTTCATTATATACATGGTGAAATGTAAAGAACGTAAAGCTTCTATTGTAAAAGAAAAGGAAGCGACGTATACGATTCAAGGACCGCTCTCCTTCCTATCAGTAGACCGTATTTTTACTACTTTACAAGATGTGAAGTCACCGATTGTTTTACGTATGAAAGATGCGCGCTATATGGATGTATCAGGAGCTATGGCGTTATTGAATTTTATTGAGCAGTCGGATAAATCAGGAGTGAGTGTGACGCTAGAACAAGTGCCTACTCATATTGAAAAAACATTAGTAACGATGGCGAGTAATGAGCAGAGAGATAAATTACAGTTTGTAGAAGCTGATGTTATGTAAGGGAATGCCCTCGTATGAGGGTGTTTTTTTATTGTGTTTAATATCTGTATATAACGTTTTTTTGCGATTATTGACATTTATTAATCTTAGCAGTATAGTAACATTCTAGATTAGGTATGTGATATTATAATAATGTATATGAATTTTGAGATTCCTTTTTTTTAGAAGGAAGAGCTTTAAGCTGGAGGGAATAATTGATGTACAAACAGTTACCACATGGAGTGAAAATTGGGATTACACGCTCAATTGTTGTTTCTTTTGAGAAGTATATGAAAGAAATTGAATGGAACGAAGAAAAGTTTGATATGCAACAATTTGTTGAACAGTGGAAACAGTATTTATACACAAAATCAACTTGGATCAATAAAGTAGATGACGAGTTGAAAGGACATCCAGATTTCCATCAAGCATTGGCGATGAAAGTAAATGAAAAAATTAACGAGTTTATTAATGAAAAACCGAGCGAAGAGCAAGTGGAGCAATTAACGAGAAATAAAGTGAAGCATGCAGATGAAATGTGCAAATTAGAAGCCGAATATCATATTGAACGTTTATTAGTAACGAAATAAATTTTACATAAAGAAAAAGCCTGTCCGAAGAGATATGATGACCATCTTTTTGAACAGGCTTTTTTGTATGTAAAAGAAGAAGAGAGGTAGCTTTGGAAGCAACCTCTCTTTATGATTAGTCTTGTGGTACAAGTGCTTTCCAAGAAGATAGGTCTATATCTTCTTTTAATATAGATGAAGCAGGGAAGACAAATGACCATGGTTTCGTAGTGTTCGCTTTAATTTCAAGGTTAGGTAATGTGAAAGCGCCTTTAACAACAACTGCCCCCGTGGCATCCTCAATATGAAGAGGAAGTTGCTCTAGTTGAATGTTGTCTTTACAACCGTTACGAATAAGAAGCGTTGTATGTAAATCACCGTTTTCTTTTCTTGCAGCTTGCAGGCCTAGGAAGTTAATTTCACCTTCGCTTGGAGGTGTTAAATTGTCTACGAAATTACGTAAAGCTTCTTTGCTTACTTCAGGTAACTGAGCTTCCCAAGATGGATCTAAATCTAATGCATGCTTGCTTTCAAGTTCAAACGCTAATTCCCAATCTGTTTGCGATAATTCAGCATCTGTAATTGTCTCTTGCTCAAATGTAAAAATAAATGGCATATTTACATTTGCAGGAATATCTCCTAATGCAGAAAGGTTAAATGTTTTGCGTGCGCATAGTTTCTTCTCTTTATTTAGAAGAATTAATGTAACCTCTTCGAAAGAAATTGGTTTCGGAACAGTGCTGCGAATAAATACAGCTACGTCATAACCATTATCACGCTTTTCAATCTCAATTCCAGATAAAGAAATTTGATATTCTTGTAAACGTGGTAGTTCTTTATGTAAAAATTGATAGATGTATTTTTGTTCTTGCGCTACTGCACCCCAGCTAGGGTGAAAGTAAAGTGTTGGTTTTACAGTTTTACTTTCAGGGTTTGTTTCTTCTTGTCCAAATAATTGATTACTAGAGACAGTCGTATCTTTTCCGCTTTTCTTAGCTTTTTTTAGGAATGATAACATAATCTTTCACCTCGTTATTGTACGTTTTCAGGAACACCTAAATGTCTTGCAACATAGCGGCACATTTCTTTTTCGAAATTACCATATGTGTATAAAAAGATATCTAAACCTTCTTTTTGATAAAGACGAGTAGGGTCTTCTTGTTGATATTGTCTTAGCCCGATGCCTTCTTTTAAGTGGGTCATTGCATCTAAGTGATTTACCCAGTTCTGATCTAGGAAATGAAGGGCAACATATCGAAGCGACTCTTGTAAATCAGTATGGCTAGTTAGTTCATTTACGCGCTCTTTATAAAGAGATAATGTTTCTTTCAAAACGGATTGTAAATCTTCCGGTGAGTGTACATTATTCGCTGATAGTGATGGCATATTTTCTACCGGTAAAATTTCGTTTATATTTGCTGTTAAACTAGCAAAATCCCATTCTTCCGGAAGCATACCTTCTAAAAGATATTGCTTAGAAATGGCTTCTACAGCATGATCAATCATTGGAATAATAATTTCAATCATATTTGTATCTTCTTGTAACAAGTTATTACGTAATTTATAAATAACGTTACGTTGATCATTAATTACATCATCTAACTTTAAATTGTACTCACGCATTGAGAAGTGGCTACCTTCACAAATTAATTGTGTACGGTTCACGAAGTCATGCACTTTTGAAGTTAGAATAAGTCCTGTTTCATCTGTTTTCAGTGATTTAGTTAATTTCTCGACTTCTTCTTGTGCGAAACGTCGTAACATTTCATCTTCTAAAGAAAGGAAGAATTGAGAACTACCGGGGTCACCTTGGCGACCAGCACGACCTTTTAGCTGATTATCAACGCGTCTTGATTCATGGCGTTCTGTCCCAATTACATGTAATCCGCCAATTTCGTGAACACCCTCACCTAGTAAAATATCAGTACCTCGTCCAGCCATATTTGTCGCAATTGTAATTTGTCCTTTTCGTCCAGCAGTTGCGATTAAATCGGCCTCTTGCTCTACGCTTTTCGCATTTAATAATTGATATGTAATATTTGTTTCATCTAAGTAACGAGCAACGGTTTCAGATTGTAAAATAGACATCGTTCCAATTAAAATCGGGCGTCCTTGTTTATTGTGTTTTAGAACATCTTCACGTACAGCTTTATATTTAGCATCGGCTGTTACGTACACGACGTCATTTTTGTCTTCACGAATGATAGGACGGTTTGTCGGAATCGGCATAACTTCCATGTTATACACTCGGTTAAATTCTTTTTCTTCCGTTTTTGCTGTACCTGTCATACCAGATAATGCTGGATACATGCGGAAGAAGTTTTGAATTGTAATGGACGCCTGTGTTTGGTTTTCTTCGGTGATTTCTAGACCTTCTTTTGCTTCAAGAGCTTGGTGTAAACCGTCACTTAAAGAGCGACCATCCATAACACGGCCCGTGAAAATATCTACAAGTAGAATTTTTTCATCATGTACAATATAGTCAACATCACATTGGAAAGCGACATGAGCTCGTAATGCTTGAATCATATAATGATATAAAGTTTGATGCTCTAAATCATATAGGTTCTCGATATCGAATAAATCTTCTATTTTTGTAATACCGTCTTCTGTAAAACTAGCAGATTTCGATTCTGCATCGTACGTGTAATGAAGGGTATCCTGGAATGATTTAATAACTTTGGCACATAAATAGTGTAAATCAGAGCTGCTTGATTTCTTCCCAGCGATAATAAGAGGCGTCTTCGCTTCATCAATTAAAACGCTGTCAATCTCATCGATAATAGCAAAATGATAGGGACGTTGTACCTGCTCATTTTTTGAAGTAGCCATATTATCACGTAGATAGTCAAAGCCAAATTCTGTTCCAATACCATATGTAATATCAGCTTCGTAAGCAAGTTTCTTTTCGGCAGGATCGATTTGAGGAATATTCAATCCAACCTTTAAACCTAGAAATTCATGAACTTGGCCAATCAATTCTTTATCTCGTTTTGCTAAATAGTCGTTTACAGTAATAACGTGAACGCCTTTTCCTTCAAGAGCACGTACGTATGTTGGAAGAGAAGAAACTAATGTTTTCCCTTCGCCAGTTGGCATCTCTGCAATATTACCTTCCAATAGTACAAGGCCACCAATTAACTGCACATCGTAGTGGCGTAATCCAAGTACACGCTTTGCTGCTTCACGTACAACAGCGAACGCCTCTACTTTTATATCATCCACTGTTTTTCCATTATGTAGCATGTTTTTAAATATGATCGTTTTATTACGTAATTCTTCATCAGATAAATCAGATAGTTTTTCTTCTAGATTATTAATGTCTTGAACAAGTTGTTCATATTTTTTTAGTTTTCTCTTTTGAGAATCTCCTAACAGTTTTTTTACCGAATTCAGCATGTTGTAAACACTCCTCTTACTGACAATAGCTACATTATAGCACATGTTTATACTGAATAAGTAGAAGTAGTAAATTGAAGAAAAAACTGGATAAAAATAAGAAGTTATTGCACATACTATATTTAAAACCTAGAAAGAAAGAGAGTATTCAATATATAAGAAATTTGGTATGATAGCTAAATGAGATAAAGTGAAATTTTTCAAAAAAGAGAAGAATATAGCTATCTCGTTTTATGATGTAGTATGTATGTAAATTATATATTGAAAGAAAAGAGCTAGAAAATGAATAATAAGTTTGTGAAAGGCGCTGCGATTTTAACGATTACAACGTTTTTATCGAAAGTGTTGGGAAGTTTTTTTCAAATCCCATTACAAAATATAGCAGGAGATGAAGTGCTTGGGATCTTCCGCCTTGTTTTTCCTGTATATATGATAGCTTTAACTTTATCAGTAGCGGGAGTACCGCTAGCTATATCACAGTTAATCGCTGAACTTCATGAGAAGAATGATAAAGATGGGATTGCTAAACTATTTACGTCAGCATCTATTATTGGAGTAATATTTGGGGTGCTTGGATTTTCGGTTATTATGATTGGATCAAGTATGTTTGCAAATATGCTTGGTGGACAAGATACGAGAATCCCATTAATTGTTACCTCGTTTGCTTTATTAATTGCACCATATATGGCGGTATATCGAGGGTATTTCCAAGGTTTTGGAGATATGATTCCTACCGGGGTGTCACAAGTAATTGAGCAGTTCATTCGTGTTTTCTTTATGTTAGCAATTGCATTCTTATTTGTATATTGGAATAAAGAGAGTGATATTGTAACAGGCGGCGCAATGATTGGTTCTTGCCTTGGGGTAATTACGTCACTTATCTATTTGAGATTGAAGTATGTAAAAAGTATATATCGTTATAAAAGTAATACATATTCACTGCAAGATTTTAAAGATAATGCAAAAAAAATACTTCGGGTTTCGATTCCAATTGCAATTGGGGCATTATCGATGCCGGTGTTAAATTTAGTTGATTCTGTAACGATTCCACATATGCTACATGGATCCACTACAATGATTCAAGAACAATTTGGTATATATAGTCGTGGCTTTGCGTTTACACAATTAATTGTCGTGTTTGCAAGTGCGATGGTATTTCCGTTAATCCCATTGTTAACTGCTGCATTAACAAAGAAAGATATAGCGTTAGCAAAACAAACAATTGAACGAACAAATGAGCTTGCTCATGTTTTAACAACACCGATAACAATCTGGCTCATGGCACTTGCAATCCCGTTAAATGTTGGATTGTTTACAGATGCTAAAGGGAGCGGAATGTTAGCTATTTTAATTGGTAGTTCGTATTTCACATCACTTATGGTATTATCAATAGGAATTTTGCAAGGAATTAACCGTTCTAAGCAAGCGGCGTGGATAGTTGTTGGAGCGAGTTTTGTAAAAGTCATATTAAATATAGTACTCGTAAGTCAATTTGGCATAACTGGTGCGGCTTATAGTACACTTATCATATATATCATGATTTGTATCGTAAATTATATATACATCCGAAAAGAATTGGCTTATTCGATTCGAGTGAGGAGATTTTTTGCTGTAATTGGAGTATCTAGTATAGTAGGTATAGGATTGTATTTCACATCTACTTTAATAAATGTGGTAGATTCTAGATTTATTGCAATAATATATAGTGGTTTAGCATTTTGTGTGGCCTTGTTCATATATGGCATATGCGCATTAAAGTTGAATTGGATATCAAAAAAGCAAATTCCATTTTTACGTAAGTAAATTTGTTCATAAATGAGTATGGCTATTTATATGTTTGTGAAAGAAATCAATTTAAAGTTATCCAACTTTTCTTATTAAAGAGTTGATAGCAATTTGTTGAATGACAAAAAGTTGATTGCGAAATGTTGGAGGAGATTAAGAGTGCGGTTAGTTTTATCAGGATATTATGGTTTTTATAATGTTGGGGACGAGGCAATTTTGCAATCAATTATTAAAGCGCTACATGAAGAGGATCCTACTCTTGAGCTTGTTGTACTTTCGAATGACCCCGACTATACAAAAAAAATGTACGGTGTAGAGGCAGTAAATCGCTGGGATATAAGAGCGATTTATAAGGAAATCAAGAGAAGTAATGGCTTAATTAGCGGAGGGGGAAGTCTCCTTCAAGATAAAACGAGTATTAAAAGTATTTTGTACTATACAGGTATTATGCGGATTGCTCGTTTTTTGAAGAAGCCGTATTATATTTATGCGCAAGGAATCGGCCCAATTACGAAAAGACAAAATCGTTTATTAGTGAAATGGCAAGTATCAAAAGCGGAATATATATCAGTTCGTGATGAAGATTCATTTTTGTATTTAAAAGAAATTGGTATTAAGAAAGATATCGAACTAGTGCCAGATCCAGTATTGGCATGTCAACCAGAAGGAATGAAGTCGGAGTGGCTACAAAAACATTCGATTCAAGGGAAAGTAATTGCAGTTAGTGTGAGGTATTGGGACGCGAAAGAAGATTATATGAAGAAGCTAGCAGATACGCTGAAAAAATTTAAGCGTGATGGATACCATATTTTATTCGTACCAATGCATGGACCGTTTGATCAAAATGCATCACGCGATATTATTAACTTAATGGGAGAAGAAGCTCATATGCTTCCGTATAAGCTGGATATTCATGAGAAAATTGCAATTTTGTCGCAATGTTCGCTTCTAATAGGTATGAGACTTCATGCACTCATACTATCTGCGGTTGCTAATATCCCTATGGTTGGTATTTCATATGATCCAAAGATTGATTCATTTTTACAACAAGTCAATCAGCCAATCATCGGAAACGTAGATGGTGACTGGACAGCTGAAACTTTGTATAATGTGGCAGCGAAGCAACTAGAACAAAAAGAATATGTGCAAGCAACGTTGGAACAAAGAGTAGAAGAATTGCGAGAGCAAATTTCAACAGCATCTCGATACATCATAAGTGACTTGAATTCAAAAGAGTTTAAAAAAAGAGGAATGGAATCTTAATTTAAGAGGACATCCTCTTTTTTATTTTTTGAAAAAAAGAAAATGTCGAAAGAAAAAATATATTTGTAGAAAAATGTCGAAATATATAAGCGGTTTTAAACATAGGCTCATAAAAAAGAAGTTTGAGAGAAGATGTATGTTTTAAAATCCTAACATTAATATATAGGGAATGTTAGGATTTAGCGTTTTATTTAGTAAATTATAAGAAAATAGGTATGGTAATTTCAAAAAAACGAACGGTAAGAAAAAAGTCGAATCATATAAAAATATGGTGTCGATTAATGTCGTAATATCTTTATAGTTAAATATTGAAATTGGAATTGTTTTTCTGTTATAGTTGTAAATGGTTATAAGAAGATTGTTGGAAATGTAATTCTGACGCGTTTTACTATTTATTTAAAATATTCTGATTTTGTAATCTGGGTTTTTTAAAATGAAAGTCGAAAAAACGCTCGTTTAGAATTGTGAAAATTCACTTTTTTGTCGAATTTGAGATTTTAAATTGGATGAAAAGGGTGTATGATTTCTTTGTGATTCTTTAATATGGGATATTCTATTATTCTGTATAAAGAATATTTTAACCACATTTATATCTACTAGTTTCAAAAATAAATAGAATATCTATTTAAAACATTATGGAACTAGTATTACATTCCTAAGGAGGAAATATATAAAATGGCAAAGACTAACTCTTACAAAAAAGTAATCGCTGGTACAATGACAGCAGCAATGGTAGCAGGTGTTGTTTCTCCAGTAGCAGCAGCAGGAAAATCATTCCCAGACGTTCAACCTGGTTCTTGGAGTGCAGAGTACATTGATTATTTAGTAGCAAAAAAAGCAATCGAAGGTAAACCAGACGGAACATTCGCTCCAACTGAAGCAATTGACCGTGCTTCTGCTGCGAAAATCATGGCAATTACATTAGGTTTAGAAGTTAAAGATGGTGCAAAACCAACTTTCAAAGATGCTCAAGATTCATGGGCTGCTAAATATATCGCAGCTGTTGAAAAAGCTGGTGTAATTCAAGGGGACGAAACTGGTAAGTTTAACCCAAATAACCAAATTAACCGTGCTTCTATGGCAACAATGATCGTAAAAGCATACAAATTAGAAAGCAAAGTAAGCGGAGAATTAGAAACTAAATTCTCTGATTTAGAAAAGCACTGGGGCAAAAAAGCTGCTAACATCTTAGTTGCTTTAGATATCACTAATGGTACTGGTAATGGTTGGGAGCCAGATAAAGCTGTAACTCGTGCAGAAGCTGCTAAATTCATTGCTAAGACTGACAAAGAGTTCGGTACAGAAGCAGTAACAGTTGAATCTGCTAAAGCAGTTACAACTCAAAAAGTAGAAGTTAAATTCAGCAAAGCTGTTGAAAAATTAACTAAAGAAGACGTTAAAGTAACTAACAAAGCTAACAACGATAAAGCACTAGTTAAAGAAGTAACTTTATCAGAAGATAAAAAATCTGCTACAGTTGAATTATATGGTAACTTAGCAGCTAAACAAACTTACACTGTAGATGTAAACAAAGTTGGTAAAACAGAAGTAGCTGTAGGTTCTTTAGAAGCAAAAACAATCGAAATGGCTGACCAAACAGTTGTAGCTGATGAGCCAACTGCATTACAATTCACAGTTAAAGATGAAAACGGTACTGAAGTTGTTTCACCAGAGGGTATTGAATTTGTAACTCCAGCTGCAGAAAAAATTAATGCAAAAGGTGAAATCACTTTAGCAAAAGGTACTTCAACTACTGTAAAAGCTGTTTATAAAAAAGACGGTAAAGTAGTAGCTGAAAGTAAAACAGTAAAAGTTTCTGCTGAAGGTGCTGCAGTAGCTTCAATCTCTAACTGGACAGTTGCAGAACAAAATAAAGCTGACTTTACTTCTAAAGATTTCAAACAAAACAATAAAGTTTACGAAGGCGACAACGCTTACGTTCAAGTAGAATTGAAAGATCAATTTAACGCAGTAACAACTGGGAAAGTTGAATATGAGTCATTAAACACAGAAGTTGCTGTAGTAGATAAAGCTACTGGTAAAGTAACTGTATTATCTGCAGGAAAAGCACCAGTAAAAGTAACTGTAAAAGATTCAAAAGGTAAAGAACTTGTTTCAAAAACAGTTGAAATTGAAGCTTTTGCTCAAAAAGCAATGAAAGAAATTAAATTAGAAAAAACTAACGTAGCGCTTTCTACAAAAGATGTAACAGATTTAAAAGTAAAAGCTCCAGTACTAGATCAATACGGTAAAGAGTTTACAGCTCCTGTAACAGTGAAAGTACTTGATAAAGATGGTAAAGAATTAAAAGAACAAAAATTAGAAGCTAAATATGTGAACAAAGAATTAGTTCTGAATGCAGCAGGTCAAGAAGCTGGTAATTATACAGTTGTATTAACTGCAAAATCTGGTGAAAAAGAAGCAAAAGCTACATTAGCTCTAGAATTAAAAGCTCCAGGTGCATTCTCTAAATTTGAAGTTCGTGGTTTAGAAAAAGAATTAGATAAATATGTTACTGAGGAAAACCAAAAGAATGCAATGACTGTTTCAGTTCTTCCTGTAGATGCAAATGGATTAGTATTAAAAGGTGCAGAAGCAGCTGAACTAAAAGTAACAACAACAAACAAAGAAGGTAAAGAAGTAGACGCAACTGATGCACAAGTTACTGTACAAAATAACAGTGTAATTACTGTTGGTCAAGGTGCAAAAGCTGGTGAAACTTATAAAGTAACAGTTGTACTAGATGGTAAATTAATCACAACTCATTCATTCAAAGTTGTTGATACAGCACCAACTGCTAAAGGATTAGCAGTAGAATTTACAAGCACATCTCTTAAAGAAGTAGCTCCAAATGATGATTTAAAAGCTGCACTTTTAAATATCTTATCTGTTGATGGTGTACCTGCAACTACAGCAAAAGCAACAGTTTCTAATGTAGAATTTGTTTCTGCTGACACAAATGTTGTAGCTGAAAATGGTACAGTTGGTGCAAAAGGTGCAACATCTATCTATGTGAAAAACCTGACAGTTGTAAAAGATGGAAAAGAGCAAAAAGTAGAATTTGATAAAGCTGTACAAGTTACAGTTTCTATTAAAGAAGCAAAACCTGCAACAAAATAATTAAAAATCATTTGATACATTAAATGATTAATAAAAGCTTATGAGAAAATAGACAAAAGTCTATGAGTATCATAGGCTTTTTATTTTGATTTTATTTCATGTACATTTGAGATTGAAAGGAATAGTTTTATTGAGAAACAAATCGAAAACGTTTTCAAAAATAGAAGAATACCTCATCGATATGTAAATTATTTGTAAATTAAAACCTTTTTTTGTTAAAAAATCATTCGAAAAGAAGAATAAAATGTCGAATTATAATATTTTTAGTCAAATAAAGTCTGAAAATTGTATTTATTGTAAAAAATATTTAAGTGATGAAGTGGAAATATGTGCTATAATTCCAATTGTGTATTCGATATGAAAAATATACGAAGCGCAGTGAGAGTGGTTTATAGGAAAACAGTGTATTCATTTCTATATTTAAGTATTATTGACATCCTAATAATACGATTAAAAGACTGAATTATCAGAATGTGTCGAATCTTCTTTTGAGAAAGTTCTTGATAACGAATAGTTTTGTATAGTATGATGAACTTGTTTCAGAAAATGGTATTTAAACCTTATATTTACATCTGACGGTTTGTATCATTTTGTTATGTGAACTACTTTTCATTATAGTATTTTTGTTTATGTTTTTATTGTTTTTATGGCTTTTCTAACTAGCTAGTTTTCTAATTTAATATGATGTGAAACTAGTAGCATATTCCTGAAGGAGGAAATTTATAAAATGGCAAAGACTAACTCTTACAAAAAAGTAATCGCAGGTACAATGACAGCAGCAATGGTAGCAGGTGTTGTTTCTCCAGTAGCAGCAGCAGGTAAATCGTTCCCAGACGTTCCAGCTGGTCATTGGGGATTAGATTCTATCAATTACTTAGTAGATAAAGGTGCAATCGAAGGTAAGCCAGATGGTACATACGCTCCAGCTGAAGAGATTGATCGTGCTTCTGCTGCGAAAATTATGGCAATTACATTAGGTTTAAAAGTTGAAGAGGGTGCACAACCATCTTTCAAAGATGCTAAAAATCATTGGGCTTCTAAATACATTGCAGCTGTTGAAAAAGCGGGTGTTGTTAGAGGTGATGGTAAAGAAAACTTCTCTCCAGATAAAAAGATTGACCGTGCTTCTTTCGCTTCTATGATCGTAGGTGCTTATAATTTAAAAGATAAAGTTAACGGCGAGTTAGTTACAAAATTTGAAGATTTATTAGATCATTGGGGTGAAGAAAAAGCTAACATTCTAATCCACCTTGGACTTTCTGAAGGAACAGGAGGAAACAAATGGGAGCCAAATAAATCTGTATCTCGTGCAGAAGCAGCTAAATTTATCGCAGTAGCAGATAAAAAGTATGGCAAAAAAGATAATGCACAAGCATATGTAACTGATGTGAAAGTTTCTGAACCAACGAAATTAACATTAACCGGTACTGGTTTAGAAAAACTTTCTGCTGATGATGTAACTCTTGAAGGAGACAAAGCTGTTGCAATCGAAGCAAGTGCTGATGGTACTTCTGCAGTTGTAACACTTGGTGGTAAAGTAGCTCCAAATAAAAATCTTACTGTAAAAGTGAAAAATCAATCATTCGTAGCGAAATTCATATACGAAGTGAAAAAATTAGCAGTAGAAAAACTTACATTTGATGATGATCGTGCTGGTCAAGCAGTTGCTTTCAAATTAAACGATGAAAAAGGTAACGCTGATGTTGAGTACTTAAACTTAGCAGACCATGACGTCAAATTTGTAGCAAATAACTTAGACGGTTCAGCAGCAAACATCTTTGAAGGTGGAGAAGCTACTTCTACTACAGGTAAACTAGCTGTTGGTATTGAGCATGGTGACTACAAAGTAGAAGTACAAGTTACAAAACGCGGTGGTTTAACAGTTTCTAACACTGGTATTATTACAGTGAAAAACCTTGATACACCAGCTTCTGCAATTAAAAATACTGTATTTGCGGTAGATGCAGATAAAAACGGTGTAGTATACGGTAATAAATTGACTGGAAAAGACTTCAAACTAAACAGCCAAACGTTAGTTGTTGGTGAAAAAGCACAAATCCATAACGTAGTTGCTACAATTGCTGGAGAAGATAAAGTAGTTGATCCAAACTCAATTAGCATTAAATCTTCAAATCACGGCATTATCTCTGTAGTAAACAACTACATTACAGCTGAAGCTGCTGGTGAAGCTACACTTACTATTAAAGTAGGCGACGTTACAAAAGAAGTTAAATTCAAAGTAACGACTGATTCTCGTAAATTAGTATCAGTAAAAGCTAACTCAGATAAATTACAAGTTGTGCAAAGCAAAACATTACCTGTTACATTCGTAACAACTGACCAATATGGCGATCCATTTGGTGCTAACACAGCTGCAATTAAAGAAGTTCTTCCGAAAACAGGTGTAGTTGCAGAAGGTGGATTAGATGTAGTAACGACTGACTCTGGTTCAATCGGTACAAAAACAATTGGTGTTACAGGTAATGACGTGGGCGAAGGGACAGTTCACTTCCAAAATGCTAACGGTGAAACGCTAGGTTCATTATATGTGAACGTAACAGAAGGTAACGTAGCATTCAAAAACTTTGAACTTGTATCTAAAGTAGGTCAATATGGTGCATCACCTGATACAAAACTTGACCTAAATGTTTCTAACACAGTTGCATATCAATTATCTAAGTACACTTCAGAGCGAGTATACTCTGATCCTGAAAACTTAGAAGGTTACGCAGTTGAGTCTAAAAACCCGGCTGTAGCTGAAGCTAAAATTGATGGAAATAAAGTTGTTGTTAAAGGTTTAAAACCAGGTAAAGTTGACATCCACTTAACGAAAAATGGTGCAACTGCTGGTAAAGCGACAGTTGAAATCGTTCAAGAGAAAATCGCTATTAAATCTGTAAACTTCAAACCAGTTCAAACAGAAAACTTTGTTGAGAAGAAAATTAATATCGGTACTGTATTAGAGCTTGAGAAGAGTAACCTTGATGATATCGTAAAAGGTATTAACTTAACGAAAGAAACACAACATAAAGTACGTGTTGTGAAATCTGGTAACGACCAAGGTAAACTTTATCTTGATACAAATGGTAATGCACACTTCGATATATTTGATCAAGAGCTTGGTCATGTGACAGTATCTCAAACAAGTGATTCTGTACTTCCAAACTTCAATCCAGACATTTACAATACTTTAACTACTAAGTACACTGACAAAGGTACATTAGTATTCAAAGTATTAGGCGAGAAAGATGTTCTAACAAGCGAAATCGGTTCACAAGCTGTACACGTGAACGTGCTTAACAACCCAAATCTATAAGTCGATTATAGATAAAATGAAAAATCAGTGGGGATGAATCCCCACTGATTTTTTAATAGAAAGAAGGCTCTCGTATATATACAAGAGCCTTCTTTCTATTTCTTAAACTTAAACATATCTCCACTCAAATTCGAATCACTATACACAAACAATACCATGTTAATATTGTTGTCTTTAATGTATTGATATACATCTTTTTCGTGATAGTGACGCAGGTCGAGGATAGATGTATGTTTAAAGCTTTGTGCTAAGTGTGGCACGATTGCATTTGCGAAGGAGTCTTTTAGGACTAAGGCGCGTACTTCATTTGGTGCATTGTTATTTTCGATGACGATTTCTGGATAGTCATCCGTGTAATAACCTGCGTATGATGTTGTATCTTTTTGTTTTTCTACGCCGTATATGTCATCTAAATTTTGATGAACAGTACCTTTCACATCTTTTGCGTTTACGCTTGTGAAGTTGAAACCGTCTTTCGGTGTGTAGTAACACAATTTTTCACCATTGGCATCGATGAGTTGGTATAGTTGGTTGTTGAAGCTTCCAACTAAATGTTTATTTTGCGCACATGTACGAATGTAGTCTTCTTTTTTTATTTCTTTACCTTTATATATAGAAGATTGTTGCCCGATTGTGTTCATTATATATTGGTAGCCTAAGAAGGCACCGTCCATATTCCAATGATGATCTGTTTTGAAATACATGTCCTGTATTTCTTCGTTTGTATAGTTCTGTTTAAAGTGTTCCATAAGTTTTATTGGCTTTACGTCTGCTGGAAGTTTCTTTAGAAAGTAATTTAAATTTTCCTCTGCATATGTGTGAATATGAGAAGGTAATTTAAATGATAATGCATTCGTTTTTGACGGTGGTAAAGCAAAGTAAAACTCAACGTTTTGTTCTTTTGAAAACTGAGATAAGTCGTTTATAGCAGGCATGGATTGGTCAATTTCATTATATTTTTTTGTCCACGCCGGGTTTTTAAGGAGCCATTTATCATCAGTTAAAATAATGTCGTTAATGAGAGATTTGCCCATATTAATTTGAGCAATTGTATAGTTTTTAATAAGCTCATCTCGTCCGATTAGTTGATCATTTGTGTATGTTTCAAAATCTTTAAAGAAGCTACCAGTTAGGAGAGCTTCTTTCGTAAGTGCTGGTTTTTGAGCGAGTGGCCGATTTTCAACTGGTGAAATGTCTCGGTCTGTTTTGAGTAACGATAATATGCCAAATGAAAAGATAATGGTGAGAAAACCGATAAACAGGATGAGGTTCCCCAATTTTTTCATAATAACTTTTCCTTCCTACATCAGTTAAAACCTGAAATAAATAAATGGATTATATGTTGAGTTAATCAAGTACATAACCGAAATCATAAATAATGTTAGTAATAATATAGGACGTACAAATTGCATTGTGAACATATACGTGTTTGGCGCAAGTTCTAGTATGTTTTTAATTCGTTTTAAAATTGGTGTCGCGGCGATAAAGGCGATGATAAATACGATAATGTATTCATGTACGTATAACATTGTATTGTCATCGATGAAGGATTGCCCACCTATGCCGAACATCGCTTTTAAATATTGGAACGAGTAAGCGAAATTATCAGCTCGGAAGAAGACCCAACCGATCATAACGATTAGTAATACGTATGCATGTTGCAGCGGCTTCCATAGTTTATTTAATATTTTTTCGAATCCAGCTTTTTCAATTGAAATAATAAAGCCGTAATATAAGCCCCAGGCGATAAATGTCCAGCTCGCCCCGTGCCATAAACCAGTTAATCCCCACACGATGAAGAGGTTACGATAATTCGCTAGTTTTGAAACGCGGTTTCCGCCGAGCGGGATATATATGTAATCGCGGAACCAAGAGCCGAGTGTAATATGCCATCTTCTCCAAAACTCTGAAATAGATTTAGAGATGTACGGGTAGTTGAAGTTTTTCGGGAAATCAAATCCGAACATTTTTCCAAGTCCGATTGCCATATCAGAGTATCCTGAGAAATCGAAATAAATTTGCAAGGTATAGGCGATAATACCGATCCATGCCGTTCCAACACTCATTTCAGATGGTGGTAAGGCAAAGATTTTATCAGCAACAAATCCAACTTGGTTAGCGATTAATATCTTTTTTGCTAGTCCGAGCACGAAAATTTGAATGCCTTCTGTGAATCGTTCAAAAGAATGGATGCGCGTTTTAATTTGCTCAGCAACGATATTGTAACGAACAATTGGTCCGGCAATAAGCTGAGGGAAAATAGAGATATATAGCGCTAAGTTAAGTGGATTTTTTTGAACATCCCCATCTTTACGGTATATATCGATGACATAGGACATCGCTTGGAATGTATAAAATGAAATTCCAATTGGTAGTGGAATAGGTTCCACATGAATAGATAAGTGCAAGACGTTGTTTAAAATGTCTGTAAAAAATGAAATATACTTAAAATAAGAAAGTAATAGTATATTTCCGACCACAGCCATAATTAAAAATGTGACTTTCATATTTTTTCGTTTATCATAATGATGCACAAGTAGGCCAAAGCAGTAGTTTAATACGATGGAAAAGAGCATTAAAAGAACGAAACGCGGTTCGCCCCATGCATAGAAAATTAAACTAAATGCAAGTAATACGAAATTACGTAGCTCGGCACGCACTATAAAATAGAGAAATAATACGAGAGGTAAAAAGATAAATAAGAAAATCGAACTACTAAATACCAAAGGACTCTCCTCACTTTTTCGAAATACATTTCGTACAAAAAAACCGACATATCTATTATATAGTCTTTTTTATAATAGTGCCTTTAATATTTTAGCATGTTAATAATTCGATTAAAATAATTATTCCGTATAAACGGTTTCTAATGTCATACATAAGAAAAGCGGGCAATTAAGTGTTTTTTTATGTTGAATATAGAGGTGGTAAAGGATTGGAATAGAAAAAAGCAGCATCCAAATAGATGCTGCTTCTTTCTATTCTATTTCTAAATCAACAATTAAGTAAGCAAGTATCACAACAAAGAAAATACTAACGGCTGGTGCTGTTAAGACGTGTCCAGACATAAAGCCGATACCGAGCGATAGGACGAGTGTGCTAGCTAGTAGCATATGTTTTACGCTAAATAGTTTCTTGAAGTTTGTGATCAAGCGAATGAATATTTTTATACCGAAATAAAGAAGCGGCAATAGGTACATAAGGAAGCCGACAATTCCGAATGCAAAGAATAGGTCGTGGAAATCCATTTCGACTAACTTCATTTTCGTCGTATAGTTACCAGCGTAGCCCATTCCGAAGAGTTTTTGAGATAGTGGTGCTTCTTTATAGTATTGTTTATATACTTTTAAAAACTTGTCACGATCACTGTAAATTAAACTTTTCATTTCAGAGTCTGTTAGTTCGCCTTGCTTATGTTCTTCTTCTTTAACTACTTTTCCTTCTTTTCGGTCTTTTTCGTCTTGTACTGATTTTTTGTATTCATATATTTGTAAGTGGATACTCATGTTTTTTGCGATAGGGGTTTGCGGTGTAAGAACGAGTAAACCACCTAATACGACAGCAGCAACGATTGTATTTACAAGATATGTGAATCCTTTTCCTTCTTTTTTACGATGCATCATATATTCAATGAATAAGAAGAAAAGAGCGATGCCCAGTGTAATAACGATAGCACCATAGCCTACTTTCGTTCCGATCATAATGCTTGCATACATCGCAAGTACAGTTGGAATCCAGTAATACACTTTTGAGAAAGAAGTTGTTTTATGGACCGAGTATAAGACAACGATTGGGAACATAATTGCGAAAATGGAACTTAAATCATTTCCGGCAAAGAACCATCCTCTTGAACCAATTTTTGAGTTTGGATAACTTGGGAAATCTGTACCAGTTGCCATCGCTGCGATAATCGAAATACTTAAAATTAACGTTGCATATAAGAAATACGTAATAATTTTATGAAACGCAAATTCGTTATTTTTTAATTCTTTTAGTGCGATAATATATCCAAACAGTAGTACAATTGGATATAAACTTTTCATAATGAATTTCACTTCTTCTCCAAATGAAACTGGAGATTTGATCATTAAATTATTCACAAGGCCGATTGCGAGTACGATGCCAAATAGACATAAATAAAGAATATATTTCTTCGCGCCTTGTTGTTTATGATGAAGAAGTAGATAACCTAATGCAAGAAGCATAAAGGCGAAACGGACTACGATTCCGACTGTTGCGCTCATGTGTAATACATAGATTGAAAAAGACGTTAATAAATCTAAAATTGGTTGAAACACGATGAATAGCAGTAGGAAATGCGGGAAGTAGTTATCCGTCTGTTTTAACTTAGTAACCATATGTTCCTCCATTTCTTCATTCCTTTATTTCAGCACCCCTCTATATAATAGGAAGGGGAATGAATTTCTATATTTGATTTTTATATCAGACTTAAGAATACACCATTTCATTGCAATGGTAAATAGATGAAGAGAGGGGAGAAACCGACTTTAATTTCTATATTTTTCAACGAAATTGTATGTTTTATACAAGGTGATATACAAATTACGAGATTATTAGACAGAAAATTAAGAAAAAAGAAGGGTTTTTCACCCCCTTTCTATAATTATATAAGTATAATCTTTGTGTAGAAAAGAGGGGTATATATAATGGAAGTAACAAGTAAAACAGAATCTGTCATTGTGAAATATGAAGGGCACGTAGCAACAGTTATGGTCAATCGCCCAGAGGTGTTAAACGCATTAGATGAGCCAACATTAAAAGAGCTATTACAAAAACTGAAAGAAGTAGCGGAGAGTTCTGCACACATTGTTGTGTTATGCGGGAACGGCCGTGGTTTTTCTGCGGGTGGAGATATTAAATCGATGCTTTCAAGTAATGATGAAAGCAAGTTTGATGGTATTATGAATACTATTTCTGAAGTCGTTGTGACTCTATATACGATGCCGAAGCTTGTTATTAGTGCTATTCATGGACCAACTGCTGGTCTTGGATTAAGTATTGCATTAACAGCTGACTATGTGATGGCAGATATATCATCGATTATTGCGATGAACTTTATTGGAATCGCTTTAATTCCAGATGGAGGCGGCCATTTCTTCCTTCAAAAGCGCGTTGGTGAAAATATGACGAAGCAAATTATTTGGGAAGGAAAGAAATTATCAGCGACAGAAGCGCTGGATATCGGTTTAATTGATGAAGTAATCGGCGAGGACTTCCAAACGGCTGTGAAGCAAAAAATTAGTGAATGGTCACAAAAGCCGATTAAAGCGATGATTCAAACGAAGCAAATTTTATGTGAAGTAAATCGCTCCAATTTAGAACAAACATTGCAGCTTGAAAAACGCGGTCAATATGCGATGAGACAAACAGCGGATCATAAAGAAGGTATTGCTGCATTTTTAGAAAAACGTTTGCCGGCATTTAAAGGGGAATAAAGGGTAGTGGTAGTTTTACTGCCGGTTAATTTAGGGTAAAGGGGAGAAAGTGCTAACACATTTTAGTATAATTGTGTTAGCACTTTTTTTAGGAGTAATATATGAAGAAAATTATTGGTGTTATCGTTATTATCTTACTTACATATTATGCTTTGCATAGTACACCATCTCTTGCGGTACGAACTGCACTATTCTTTGAAGGGCATCCAATTGTTGCTTTCTCAGGTGAAGTGGAGAAAGAACGGGATGTGAAAAAAGAGGCGATTCCTGATGAGTACCAAACCTTATATGGCGATAAGAAAGAAGAACCAGAGCACTATTTCTTTCCGGTAGTAAGGGCGCACGGATCAGGAATTGATATGTTAAGTGCTTGTGTGAAAAAAGAGTGGTTATTTTATAAGGCAGAGCTCGGATGTTATTAAACATAGGAGGATGAATGATGTCAGCATATAACAAGTTAGTAAGAGACCGTGTTCCAGAGAAGATTTTAATGTCTGGAAAAACATATACAGCACAAAAATTAACAGGACAAGCATACATACAAGCTTTAGCGAAAATTGGAACAGAAGAAATTCGTGAGTTTGCTTCTATGAAAGAGCGTGAACATGCGCTTGATTCTCTTGCGGATGCACTGGAAGTGATCATTTCATTAGCGCGTGCAGAAGGTGCGACAATTGAAGATGTAGAACGTCTTCGTAAGCAAAAAGAAATAGAGCGCGGTGGGTTTGAAAGAGGCATTTATTTATTAGATGTTCCAGAAGAATAGTTTTGTAAAGGAAGCATAGCGTTAGTGAGTAACGCTATGCTTTTTTGTTGCAATTAAACTAATAATGAAGAAGGCAGCTGTTAATACCCAGCCAATTGTAATAGAAGTAGTAGTGTGGACTGCATAAGAAACTTGTAAACAAAATAATGATGCTAAAAACCAAATGAGTACAATGTGTACATATTGTTTTGATATATTCATATTGTATAACTCCTTTTGTATACTAAAGTGAATTTTACTATAATTTAGAAAATTAAGCTATATGAGTAGAGGTTTTATAGCAAATTTTGTATACTAAATAATAGAGAAAATGAGGAGGAAACGACAATGGCACATCATACGAAAGAAACGATGGAACTTATTAAGGAGCTTGTCTCTATTCCGAGTCCGTCTGGAAATACAGAGAAAATCATTCGTTTTATTGAAAACTATGTAAGTGAGTGGAATGTAGAAACGAAGCGTAACAATAAAGGTGCTCTTATTTTAACGGTAAAAGGGAAAAATGATGCACAGCACCGTTTATTAACAGCACACGTTGATACGTTAGGTGCGATGGTAAAAGAGATTAAGCCTGACGGTCGTCTGAGTCTTTCTATGATTGGCGGATTTCGCTGGAACTCTGTAGAAGGGGAATACTGCGAAATTGAAACATCAAGTGGCAAGACGTATACAGGGACGATTTTAATGCATCAAACATCTGTGCATGTATATAAAGATGCAGGTGAAGCGAAACGCGATGAGAAAAATATTGAGGTTCGTATTGATGAGCGCGTATTTTCAGCTGATGAAGTACGTGAATTAGGAATTGAAGTAGGAGACTTCGTTTCATTTGATCCGCGCGTTCAAATTACAGGGAGTGGATACATAAAATCACGTCATTTAGATGACAAAGTAAGTGTTGCGATTCTATTAAAATTAATTAAGAGATTACAAGATGAAAATGTAACATTACCATATACAACTCATTTCTTAATTTCTAATAATGAAGAGATCGGATACGGTGGTAACTCTAACATTCCAGAAGAAACGGTTGAGTATTTAGCAGTTGATATGGGAGCGTTAGGTGATGGACAAGCATCTGACGAATATACAGTATCTATTTGTGCAAAAGACTCCAGTGGTCCGTATCATTATGCACTACGTAAACATTTAGTAGAGCTTGCGAAAACGAACAACATTGAATATAAAGTAGATATTTATCCGTACTATGGATCGGATGCATCAGCTGCGATTCACGCTGGATTTGATGTGAAACATGCATTAATTGGAGCGGGTATTGATTCTTCTCATGCATTTGAGCGCACACATGAAAGTTCGATTGCACATACAGAAGCACTTGTTTATGCATATGTATTATCAGAGATGATTGCTGAATAAGAAAAGAAATAGGTTGCCTTTGGTAGCCTATTTTTTTGTTTGCAGAGAAATCGACTTTATTTAACAAAAAGTAAATTAATTGTAATTTATTTTACAATATTAAGAAAGTAGGTTTACTACATAATTCGAGTATTATAAAATGATAGAGGCGCACTAATTTTTTTTGTTCGGATTTTTCGAGATTTATATATTAAGATTACGCGTTATTAAAAGGTGATTGTCGAGAGGAGTATTATTTTTTATGAAGTATCGTGCAGTCGCGGCAGGTATTTTAGCCGCAAGTTTATTATCGTCTCCAGTAAGTAGTTTCGCAGCAGCGAAGAAGTTTTCGGATGTTCCTACATGGGCGCAAGAATCAGTTGATTATTTAGTAGGAAAGAAAGCGCTTGATGGAAAGCCAGATGGAACGTTTTCTCCATCTGAAGCAGTAGATAGAGGATCAGCTGCAAAAATTTTAGCAGTCGTTCTTGGTTTACCAATTGATCCAAAAGCAAAGCCATCTTTTAAAGATGCACAAAGCCATTGGGCAGCTCCGTACATTGCTGCAGTGGAAAAAGCAGGTGTAATTAATGGAGATGGTACTGGTAAATTCAGTCCATTCAACAAAATTAACCGTGCATCTATGGCATCTATGTTAGTACAAGCATACTCATTAGATAAGAAAATTATTGGAGAGCTTCCAACACAGTTTAAAGATTTGGAACCTCATTGGGGTAAGAAACAAGCTAATATTTTAGTAGCCTTAGAGATTTCTAATGGTACGGGAAATGGCTGGAATCCTGAAGGAACTGTAACTCGTGCAGAGGCAGCTCAGTTCATTGCGATGGCTGATAAAAATAAAACAAATACATCAAAAAGAATGTATATGAACAGAAACTTTATTACATATCATCAACCATCATTATCATCTGGCATTACTGACGTTCAACATAAGCCGCAAATGGTTGAAGTGACAGAACAAAGAGCGGACGGCTGGTTGAAAATTGTAACAAGTAAAGGTGAGAAGTGGACACCTCTAAAAGAAAAAACAGAAACGATTAATGAAGGATTTACTACTTATGAAACAGCTTCACATAGTTCTAAAGTGCTAGGTACATATGATGCACAAACAGTAACGGTTATGGAAGAGAGTGGCAGCTGGATTCGTATCCGCGTAGGCGCTGGTTTCCAGTGGGTTGATAAAAATCAATTAAATCCAGTAAAACAAGAGAACTTCTTAGAAGGTAAAGCAATTATTATTGATCCAGGTCACGGTGGAGTTGACTCGGGTAATCCTGGTTATTATGAGAAAGAAAGCCAAACAGTATTAGATGTATCATTACGATTAAAGAAAATATTTGAGCAAAAGGCACCATTTACTGTTATGTTCACTCGTACAGATAATACACGTCCAGGAGTAAACTCAACAGATTCATTGAAAAAACGAGTAGAGTTTGCACAGGAACATAATGGAGATATTTTTGTAAGTATTCATGCCAATGGTTCTGAAAAGAAAAATGGAGAAGGTACAGAAACATTATATTATAATTCAGCAAGAGCAAAAGTAACGAATCCGCATGTAGAAGACAGTAAGTTATTAGCACAAAAAATTCAAGACCGTCTTGTAGCAGCACTTGGAACAAAAGATCGTGGTGCGAAACATCAGGACTTATATGTAACTAGAGAAAATACAATGCCAGCTGTATTAACAGAATTAGCATTTGTAGATAACAAAACCGATGCAGATAAAATTGCTACACCAAAACAGAGACAAGCTGCAGCAGAAGCGATTTATCAAGGTATTTTAGATTATTACGAAGCAAAAGGTAATAGCGTATCTTCTTTCCGTTAATAAATTAAAAGAGATTGCCAACAGGCAGTCTCTTTTATTTATTAACGTTTCTCTTTATTTCCGGCATGTGATATCATTTAATTTTATACGAAAAGTATTGTAGCAATTGTAATCATAACAATTTTAAACGATAGAGGATGATCATAGATTGAATAATCATAGTAAAACACCTGCATGTATATATACGTATGCATTTCGCGAGGAGGAGCGTGCTTTATGTTACTTGGAAATGCGCTCGTTCTTTGGAATGGAGTCTCACGTTAATATTCTGAAAAGTAATGTCAAAATTGAACCGAGTAGAAGTGCGTTTATTAAAGAGCGCGTTGAGGTTATGTATGAAGGAGACGACCTAGAGAGTATTCTAAAACAAGTGGAACAAATTGATTTGGCGGGGGCGTCGTTTAAAGTTATCTTCGTTAAAATCAATGACCTGGTTGGAGAGAATAAAATTGAATATGGGGAAAGACGTCTGATTGAACGAGACCTTGGCATGCATATTGAAGGAGAAGCTGATGTTCGTAATCCAGAGCGTGTATTCGGGATTGTTCCTCTTGGAGGACGCTGGTACTTCGGGCACTATGTAGAAAGTGAACCAGTTTGGTATCATCACATAAAAAAACCGCATAGCTATTCGACTTCTCTTAGTACACGTGTTGCGAGATCAGTTGCAAATGTTGCGGTGCCTAATCCAGAGGGAGTACGAGCAATTGACCCGTGTTGCGGCATTGGAACAGTAGTAGTAGAAGCACTTTCTATGGGGATTAATATCGTTGGTAGAGATATAAATCCACTTGTGGTTCTTGGAACGAGAAAAAACATCGCGCATTTCGGGTTTGAAGGAACAGTAACAAAAGGCCCAATTGAAGAAATTACTGAGAACTACGACGTTGCAATTATCGATATGCCATACGACTTATTTACGCACGCAACACCAGAAGATCAATTCTCGATTCTTTCAAGCGCGCGTCGCATCGCTAAAAAGGTAGTCGTTGTCACGATGGAAACGATGGACGACATGATCCATGAAGCAGGATTTGAAATTACAGATCGCTGTATTACAAGAAAAGGATCATTTACTAGACAAATTCTTGTTTGTGAATAAGAAAGGAAGGTCACCCGTTTGGGTGCCCTTTTTTTGCTTTGTATTGATGTGTGATTAGTTGGCAGTTTGCGGGTATTGTTTGCTGAAATTTGTCGATAAGTCGATACCCTATGTCGAATCGTCGATATATTGTAAGTTGTGATCGATATATTTGAAAAATCGTTGATATATTTCGAGAATCGTTCGATATCGCTTTGTTAGTAAATTACTTTTCTTTTGTTTTTTCTTGTTCTGCAGTTAGTAAATTGCGTAAGATATGTCCGCGGTAACTTTCTAGTTTGCGTCCTTCATGATAGCGCACGCCTAATTTCTTTAGTTCAGCTACGTACCAGCCTTTTGTTCCGTAGTACATTGGATCACTTCCTTTTGCTTTTGAACAGTATATGTTGGGGGTGGAAGTAACTTTCCATTGAAAATAATAAGCCTGGTTGTATCAAGGTGTTCCATAAAATAGCTTCCGGATCGTGTATAAAAAAATAGACAGTAGTGTATGCTTTTTTAAACAATGTATACAAATTTATCCCCTACGCGTTGGCATGATATTTGCAATGAAAAGAGTATCAACATATAGGGGAGAGATGGAAATGAAGGTTAGTAAAGTGTATACGACAATTGATGCGCACGTAGCTGGAGAGCCACTTCGAATTATTACAGGAGGCGTGCCAGAAATAAAAGGAGAAACGCAGCTAGAAAGACGTGCGTACTGTATGGAGCATTTGGATCATCTTCGCGAAATTCTTATGTATGAACCGAGGGGACATCACGGTATGTACGGTTGCATTATTACACCGCCTGCAAGTGCCCACGCTGATTTTGGTGTATTATTTATGCACAATGAAGGCTGGAGTACGATGTGTGGGCATGGCATTATTGCTGTTATTACAGTCGGAATTGAAACAGGTATGTTTGAAGTGACAGGTGAAAAACAAAAGTTCATTATTGATAGCCCTGCTGGGGAAGTGGTTGCGTACGCAAAATATAACGGGAGCGAAGTAGAGTCCGTATCATTTGAAAACGTTCCTTCATTTGTATACAAAAAAGACGTTCCTATTAAAATAGATGACTATGAATTTCAAGTAGATATCGCATTTGGCGGAGCTTTTTATGCTGTAGTGGATAGTAAAGAATTTGGTTTGAAAGTCGATTTCAAAGACTTATCTGCTATTCAAACTTGGGGCGGTAAAATTAAGCACTACATTGAGAGCCGAATGGAAGTAAAGCATCCGCTTGAAGAAGGTTTAAAAGGAATATACGGCGTTATTTTCTCAGATGAACCGAAGGGGGAAGACGCAACTTTACGAAATGTAACAATTTTTGCTGACGGACAAGTAGATCGCTCTCCTTGCGGCACAGGAACTTCCGCAAGAATCGCAACCCTTTTTGAAAAAGATGCCTTGCAAAAGGGAGAAATTTTCGTCCACGAATGCATTACTGACGGAAAATTCGAAGGGGAAGTATTGTCGGTAACAGCGGTACATACATATGAAGCTGTCGTTCCGAAAGTAACGGGGCATGCATTTATTACAGGGTTTCATCAGTTCGTTGTAGACCCGAGAGATGATTTGAATCGGGGATTTTTGTTAGGATAAGAGGAGGAGGTGGAAAGATATGCTAGTTATAAGCGCGAACGAACAACGAAACTTAGTAAATATGAACGAAGTCATTGAATACGCGGCGCTTGCTTTACAAGAATTTTCCGCAGAAAGAACGATCACACCAATACGTACTTCACTGCCATTTGCGAATGAGAAAAATACGGCATTAATTATGCCTTCAGTAGCGGAAGGACTTGAGGCACTTGGCTTAAAAGTAGTAACAGTAGTCCCCGAGAACAAAAAGATAGGAAAGAAAACGATAAACGGGATTGTGATGCTATCAGACTTTCAAACGGGAGAACCGCTTGCACTTTTAGAAGGATCGTACTTAACGATGATTCGAACAGGCGCCTTATCAGGAGTAGCGACAAAACATTTAGCTCGTCATAACGCAAAAACTTTATGTATTATCGGGACCGGAGAACAGGCGAAAGGAATTGCCGAAGCTGTATTTGCGGTTAGAGGTATTGAAAAAGTCATTTTATACAATCGAACAGAAGAAAAAGCGTATGCATTTGCGCAATATATACAAGAGAAATTTGGTAAACCTGCTTATGTTCATACAAATCCAAATGAAGCAATAAGCGAAGCAGACATCATCGTCACAACTACGACCGCATCCACACCAGTCTTCTCAGAAAAACTACAAAAAGGCGTCCACGTAAACGCCGTCGGCTCATTCAGACCAAGCATGCAAGAACTACCATCCCACGCCATCGTAAGCGCAACAAAAGTAGTAATCGAATCAAAAGAGGCAGCATTAGAAGAAACGGGTGATCTTCAAGTTCCGATACAAGAAGGTTTATTCAAAGCTAGCGACATCCACGCCGAACTTGGTCAAATTATAAGCGGGGAAAAAGCAGGCCGCGAAAGCGATGAAGAGATTACTGTTTTCAAATCGGTTGGTTTGGCAGTGGTAGATATTATCGTTGCGAAGTATTTGTATGAGAAAGCGGTGGAGCAGGGAGTGGGGAATAGGATTGAGTTTTGATTGGGGGGCTGCCTTTTGGTGGTCTTTTTTTGTAGGGGTTGGGTTCTTCTGTGTTAATGGATCTTGTTTGGAAGAATTGTGACAAGTAATTATTAACATAAGATATAGAGGACAGGAGTACATGAGGGATGTATGAAGAATGCATAAAAATTGAATTTTTCTAGTATAAACATAGAAGCGGATTAAGAGGTGGAAATAGTAGATAGAGATGAAAAACCTCATTAAATCTAGTAGGAGAAGAATTTACAAGTGCAAAAGGGTTTTATTTTCTTTTGTGGAATGATATTTATAGTTCCCTTATTAAAATTTAGAAAGGAGAATATTTATGAAACATTCCTTATTGGAGACAAATACAGAGCCAGGAAAGAAAGAATCATTGCTTACACGGTGTGCAAATGTATTTTCGAGATGGTCTCAGAAATATGTCCCGGATGCCTTTGTTATTGCTGTGCTGCTTACTTTATTTACTTTCATTATAGCTTTGTTGATGAATCCCTCAAATCCGTACAAGATCGTAAAATCTTGGGGGGATGGATTTTGGACTTATTTAACGTTTACAATGCAAATGGTATTGCTAATGGTTACAGGAATGACGCTAGCTTCTGTCCCGTTTATTAATAGAGGTTTGCAGTCCGTTGCAAAGTTGGCCGATACACCTCAAAAGGCTTATACGATGACATTTTTGATTAGTGCAATTGCATACTATATCAATTGGGGACTAGCTGTAGTTGTGGGAGCGATCATTGCGAAGGAAGTGGCGAAAAAGAATCCGAATGCACATTTTCCATTACTTGTAGCAGCTGCTTATGCTCCGACAGCCTTATATAGCGCAGGTCTCTCTAGTTCTATTGGCCTGACAATTGCCACAAAGGATCATTTTCTTATAGATATGATTGGAATTATTCCTACCTCACAAACAATCTTTAGTTATTCTACTCTAATTATTTTTTTCGCTCTATTCATCACGATGCCAATTATTATTGTACTTATGGCTCCAAAAAGTGGGATTATCAGGTATAAAGCACTCGAAACAGATACAAATTCTTTTGTAAAACCTGCTCAAAAAAAATTAACTCCTGCGGAAAAACTGGAATGGACACCCGTTTTAGGAATAGTATTAGGCGTAATCGGCACGTTGTATTGTGTTTATGAATTCATAAACGGTCATAGTTTAGATTTAAATATCATTAATTTGTTTTTCTTGTCACTTGGTTTGCTCCTGCATGGTTCTCTTGGCAACTTTGCACAAGGATTCAAAGAAGCTGCGCAATCCATATCTCCAATTATCCTACAGTTTCCATTTTATGCGGGGATTATCGCTGTTTTAGGTAGTTCAGGATTGGGAAGCTCAATCATTGAATGGATGGCATCCATTGCGTCAAAGGATACATTTGATATATTTACATATTGGTCAGCGGGTTTGGTGAACTTATTGGCACCATCCGGCGGGGGACAATGGGCTTTACAAGGGCCACTGCAGGTCCCGGCAGGATTGAAGTTAGGTGTAGATCCGGCTACTATTGCTATGGCGGTAGGCTGGGGGGACGCATGGACAAATTTGATTCAGCCATTCTGGGCACTACCTCTTTTAGGAGTACTGGGATTGAAAATTAAAGATATCATGGGTTATTGTTTCATTCTCTGCATTTGGGTCGGAATTGTTACAAGTGTATTGATGTTATTTCTATATTAGTTTTAATAGGAATGCACATCACTATTAAGTAATACGATTAAAATGAAGGTGAAATGGATTTAGAAGCATAGACGAAGTATTTATGAATATCCTAGATTTCAGTATCAAATTTCTGGATATATATGTTATTCCATGTAGGAACGGCAATTACAAAAATCACTTGAAGTTGCATAACATTCATCTGTAAACATCTCATTTTCTATCTGTTAAGAAACTTTGCAATAGAACCATCTTTTGAGAAGTCATAAGAGATACTCGCAAGCCTTATTTGAAGTAAAATCAGTTAAGGATCTATCAATAGAGTAAATCCTATTGATAGATCCTTAATGTTGTAAATCCGCAAAATCTTGATGCTACCCTATGCCCATCTTTAGCTTAACCGTAGAAATCCCCAAAAAATCAAACTCACATATACCATCTTGGCACTCTTTCAGATAAAGTATTTAAAATCTAGTTCAGATAAATGAAAATCATAGAATACATACCCTTTTATAATTTTAGCTAGATTTATTATTAACTAATGTATCCCCACCACCAAGCTCCGCCTCAATCTGCGAAGTCTTCGATGACTCATCCATACGCCAATACGTAATAAAGCTGATGGCGATACATCCAGCTACGTAGAAGTAGAATAGTGATTCCATTCCGATACTCTTTAGCCATAATGCGATGAACTCAGCAGTTCCTCCGAATATCGCAACGGTTAGTGCATATGGTAAACCTACGCCAAGTGCGCGAATTTCGGTTGGGAAGAGTTCTGCTTTTACAATTGCGTTAATCGATGTGTAACCAGTAACGATAATGAGACCGACCATCATGAGTAAAAATGCTACGATTGGTTCTGTCGTTTTTTCCATGAAGAAGAAGATTGGTGCCGTTAGTAATGTTCCGAGAATACCGAATGCCATTAATAGTGGGCGGCGTCCAATTTTATCGGATAATAGTCCTGCAATTGGTTGAAGTACGACGAAAATAAGTAGTGCGACAAAGTTAATCCAGCTTACAATTTCTTTCGGAAGGCCGACTGTGTTTACCATGAACTTTTGTAAATATGTTGTGTACGTATAGAATGCAACAGTGCCTCCGAGTGTTAGGCCGACTACTGTTAATACTGCTTTCGGATGTTTCATAAGAGCGCTAATGGTTCCTGCGCTTTCGCGTTTTTGTGATTTTATGTTTGAGAATTGCTCTGATTCATCCATCGTGCGGCGAAGCCATAATACAGCTACTGCGCCCATCGCCCCAATAATGAATGGAATACGCCATCCCCAAGCTTTCATATCTGGTTCGCTTAGTAATTGCTGAAGAACAATTTGAACGCCTAACGCAACCATCTGTCCAGCAACGAGCGTTACATATTGGAAACTTGAATAAAAGCCACGGCGACCACTACTAGCCATTTCAGATAAATACGTTGCGGAAGTTCCGTACTCTCCGCCAAGTGATAATCCTTGCAGTAAACGGGCAAGAACTAAAATAATTGGTGCCATAATACCGATGCTTTCGTAACTAGGTGTACAGGCGATAATTAAAGAACCACCGGCCATAACCGTAATGGAAAGAGTTAATGCTGCCCGGCGTCCGTGCCGATCTGCATAACGTCCCATTAATAAACTTCCGATAGGACGCATTAAGAATCCAACTGCGAAAATAGCTGCTGTGTTCAGTAATTGACTCGTTGGATCGCCTTTAGGAAAGAACTCTGCTGAAAAATAAACAGCGAAAGCAGAGTAAACGTACCAGTCGTACCATTCAATTAAATTGCCGACAGAACCTTTAAAAATATTG
This sequence comes from Bacillus basilensis, assembly GCF_050630465.1. Classification (NCBI taxonomy): domain Bacteria; kingdom Bacillati; phylum Bacillota; class Bacilli; order Caryophanales; family Bacillaceae; genus Bacillus; species Bacillus basilensis. The sequence continues at coordinate 168,334 of NZ_JBNTQO010000004.1, forward strand.
CCGGCGACTCGATTAGATTTTGCTTGAGCCATAATCATTCCTCCTCTTGCTTATAAATAAAATGATAATTATGAAAGCGTGTGCATTGTAGTTGAATTGTACTGCCTGTTAGTTGAAATCTCAATATTGTGATAATTTTATTCTTTTTGTACTTTATGTACATGGGTATTTTTAATAGTTGCTTCATTTTCAGTTTTGTCATAATAATAGAAAAAGGAGATTGATAGTTTTGAATATTTTATCAAAGGATATGAAGCATGAAGAAATCACGAAAAGTGTCATTACAAACGAAAATAGTAAGCTTAATTATCGCTTTAATTTTATTTGTCGTTCTCCTATTAGCGGGAATATTTGTTTACATTCAGTCCGTTGATACGAAGCGCCAAGTGGAGCAGCTAGCACTGCAAACGGCGAAGTCGCTCTCTTTTATGCCAGCTATAAAAGAAGCTTTTCAAAATAACGAGCATAAAAATACCATTCAATCTATTGCGGAACAAGTTCGGGAGCAAGCTGGTGCAGATTATGTCATTGTAGAAGATCGCTCTGGGGTTATGTATTCCCATTCTAATTCTGAGTTGATTGGAACAAAGAGTAACAATCCATATAACTATGAAGCACTCACTTTTGGTGGTTATTATACGCTCGAAGGAAATGGTGTAAGTGGTCCGGCTTTAATGGCGAAGGCACCTATTATTGTTCATAACGGAGACTACGATCAAGTAGTAGGCGTTGTGACAGTAGAGTTTTTAATAAAAGGTATTGAATCTAACATATTGAGCAGAACGAAAGAAATTATACTCTTTTCCTTAGCGGTATTACTAGCCGGAATTGTTGGTGGCATTCTTTTAGCACGTAGCATTCGTAAAGATACACTCGGTTTAGAGCCGAATGAAATCGCAGCGTTATACCGGGAACGAAGCGCGATACTACTATCTATAAAAGAAGGGATTATCGCCATTGATCAAAATGGTTTTATTACGATGATGAACAGGTCGGCAGAAGAAATGCTACATGTAAATGATGATTATATGCAGCAGCACATTTCAAAAGTTTTACCAGATTTTAATATGGAAAGAGCGCTAGAAACCGATCAAGAAATCGCGTTTCAAGATAAAGTATTTATTTTAAACATGACACCAATACTCGAAAATGATAATACAGTAGGTATTGTATGTAGTTTTAGAGATAAAACAGAACTGCAAAACCTTGTGAACACAATATCTGAGGTAAGAAAGTATTCAGAGGACTTACGTGCTCAAACGCATGAATTTACAAATAAACTTTTCGTTTTATCAGGATTACTTCAGTTAGGACATTACAAAGAAGCAATTGAATTTATCCAACAAGAATCTAACATTCATCAAAGCCAAAACCATATTTTATTCCATCAAATTCATGATGCGAAAGTACAAGCTATTTTATTAGGAAAACTCGGAACAGCGTCTGAGAAGAAAATTGATTTTCATATTGAAGGAGATAGTGCACTTCATCCGTTACCAGACCATATAAAAGTGTCGCATCTTATTACGATCCTTGGAAACATAATCGATAATGCATTTGATGCGGTGAATGAACGAGAGGAAAAGAGTGTTTCCTTCTTTGTTACGGATATTGGGCACGATATTGTGTTTGAAGTGATAGATAGCGGGATAGGGATACCGGCAGAAAAAATAACGACCATTTTTCAAAAAGGATTTTCAACGAAAGGAACTGATCGTGGTTACGGACTAGCAAACGTGAAAGAAATGGTAGATCTACTAGAGGGAACAATTGAAATTCAAAACGAGAAAAATGGGGGAGTTATTTTTACAATTTACCTTCCGAAAACATTGAGAGAAAGTACATAACAAACAGGGGGATGGGCATATGTTGAAGGTTGCAATTGCAGAAGATGATTTCCGCGTCGCGCAAATTCAAGAGGAGTTTTTATTGAGAATAAAGGATGTAAAAGTGATCGGAAAAGCATTGAATGCAAAAGAAACGATGGAACTATTACAAAGAGAAGAAATCGATTTGCTTCTATTAGATAACTACTTACCAGATGGAATTGGTACAGACTTATTGCCGAAAATCCATGCTGACTTTCCAAACGTTGACGTCATTATGGTTACTGCGGCAAATGAAAACCATATGTTAGAAAAAGCAATTCGAAATGGTGTAAGCAACTACCTCATAAAACCGGTCACGTTAGAAAAATTTGTTCGCACAATTGAAGACTATAAAAGAAAGAAGCAATTATTACATAGTAACAATGAAGTAAATCAAGCGCTCATCGATAATTTTTTCGGTATTTCACAAACACAAAACATAAAAAACTTACCGACAGGTGTTGATCCGTTAACACTGCAAAAAGTGAAAGGCATTATAAAAGGGTTCGAAGCGGGCATTACAATAGAAGAAATGGGAGAACAAATGGGAGCCTCCAGAACAACCGCGAGAAGATACTTAGAATACTTAGTAGCGACAAACGAATGCACAGTAGAGTACACATACGGCATTATCGGACGACCAGAACGAAAGTACCGAATAGGACGAGGGCTATGAAAAAACGATTATTACTATGTATATGGATCATGACAGGAATAATAGCTGGTTGTTCCTCGGAAAAAAATCAAACGAATACAGTAAATATAGACAAAGTCGAAATCGTTGCGCCAAACGTTCAAGGAGCCGGATGGGACTTAACAGCACGGGCAATGCAAAAAACACTAACAGAAGAAAAAATCTTCACAAAACCAATCACAGTCACAAACAAAGTTGGTGGTAGCGGTGACGTCGGATGGAAATATACGAAACAAAAAGGCGGTCACGTACTGGCGATTAACTCAAGCTTACTCATAACGAACAACCTGCTAGGCCACAGTAAACTAACATATAAAGACTTCACACCGCTCGCGCTACTCGCATCGGACTGGGAAGTCGTAGTCGTATCAAAAGACTCAAACATAGAAAACGCAAATCAACTAATGGAACAACTAAAACAAGACAAGAAAAACTTTAAAATCGGCGTTGCCCCAGGCCTAGGAAACGACGATCACCTATCCTTCGTGCAAGTAAGCAAAGCCTTCGGCATAAATCCAGCCGAACTACAATTCTTCGTCTACGAAAACAAAGAAAAAATCATAAACGCCCTAACGAACAAACAAATTAATGCCGCAACCATGACACTATCTGAAGCCGAAAAACAATACAAAGTAGGCAAAATAAAAATATTAGCCGTATCCTCTGAAAAACGGTTAGACCGACTACCAGAAATTCCAACGTGGAAAGAACAAGGCATCGACGTTGTCTTCCAACACTGGAAAGGGATTATGGGCCCGAAAGATATGACGGAGGAAGAGGTTGCTTATTGGGATGGTGTGATTAAGAAGATGGTGGAGAGTGAGAGTTGGAAGGGGATTTTGAGGGAGCAGGGGTGGGAGAGTTTTTATAAGGGGAGTGGGGAGACTAGGGGGTTTTTGGAGGAGTGTGATTTTAGGTATGAGAAAATGGTGAAAAAAGAGGCGTAAGAGGGAAGTGTTCAATCGGGCTTTATTTTTGTAGTTACTTCTATATAATATAAAAGAGATGAGAGTGTTAGGCTAATTGCATTAAAAGGGCTAGATAGCGATAGATAAAATCTAGCTTACTGATTAAAAATATATTAGTCGTTAAAAGATATAAAAGGCATTTTTCAGTCTATAAAGTGTGGAAACATAAAGTATAGAGTTTCTGTGAGATTTAAGGAGGACATAATGAAGAAAAATATTTATGTTGTTGGAGCAGTAATTGTTCAAGATGAGAAAATTTTATGTGCACAAAGAGGACCATCTAAATCGCTACCTCTTATGTGGGAATTTCCAGGTGGGAAAATAGAAGAGGGAGAAACACCTCAAGAGGCGTTAAAGCGTGAAATTGATGAAGAAATGCATTGTAGCGTGCAGATTGGTGAGCAAATTGATTATACAGCCTATGAGTATGATTTTGGTATTGTTCATTTGAAAACTTTCTATTGTAAACTTGTTGAAGGAAGTCCGGTTCTAACTGAGCACGTAGCAATTAAATGGTTATATCCGAATGAACTAGCAGCTTTAGAATGGGCACCTGCGGATATCCCAACTATTGAGAAATTATCAAAAGAATCGATTGTAAAGTAATTTGATTAAAAACTATTCGTTTTATGCGGATAGTTTTTTTATTTTAATAAATTTGCACTTTAAATCAGTGAGTAATACAATTAGTATAAAAATTTGTCATAAATGGTGATCATATGGAGAATTTCATTCAAAAGTTAGAAGGGTCTTTATATAAAGGATTTATTAATCAAAAACATAATCATCCTGGAATATATAAGCCTAAATTATTAGTAAACAATACGAAGAAAAATGAAAATGTTTTAAGCTCATTGCTGGAAGAGCTTGAAAATAGTACAGCCTTTATTTTCTCGGTGGCTTTTATTACGGAAAGTGGGCTAGCGACTTTAAAGTCACATTTCCTTGATCTTAAACAAAAAGGGGTTAAAGGACGTATATTAACATCTACATTCTTAAATTTTAATACACCAAAAGTGTTTAGAGAGTTAATGAAACTTGAAAATGTAGAAGTAAGATTAACAAACTTATCTGGTTTTCATTCAAAGGGATACATATTTGATAATAAAACACATTGTTCATTAATTGTCGGTAGTTCAAATCTGACTGCACATGCTTTGAAGGTAAATTATGAATGGAACGTCAAGTTAACATCGCATGAAGATGGAGAGATAGTACAGCATTTTAAAAATCAATTTGAAGAAGTCTGGGAACATTCTCAAATTTTAACTGAAGAGTTGATTGGAAATTACGAAACAATATATGAACAAGTTGCAGAAAATAAGTTACTAGATCGAGTTATAGAATTACCTGGTCAATATCATAATGCAATTGAAGAAGCATTGAAAATTACTCCAAATAAAATGCAACAAGCTGCGTTAAAAGAAATACAAGCTATTCGAGACGCTGGAAAAGAAAAAGGATTAGTTATCTCTGCAACAGGAACGGGGAAGACATATCTTTCAGCATTTGATGTTAGAAATTTTGCACCTAAACGGATGCTATTTATTGTTCACCGAGAGCAAATATTAAATAAAGCAAAATCAGATTTTCAAAAGGTTCTTGGCGGAGCCGATGAGGACTTTGGAGTTTTATCAGGATCAAATAAGCAAGTGCATGCTAAATATTTATTTGCGACGATCCAAACTATTTCAAAAGAGGACACTTTACAACAATTTGATCCTGAGCTATTCGATTATATTTTAATAGATGAAGTTCATAAAGCGGGTGCTAGTTCTTATCATAGAGTTATTGATTATTTTAAACCAAAATTTTTAATGGGAATGACTGCTACGCCTGAACGTACAGACAATTTTAATATTTATGAGCTATTTGATTACAATATTGCTTATGAAATTCGATTGCAAGAAGCACTTGAAGAAGATATGCTTTGTCCTTTTCATTATTTTGGAGTTACTGATTTTGAATATAATGGTGAAAAGATAGATGACACTACTGCTTTATCTAAACTTGTTACGGAAGAGCGAGTGGATCATGTAGTTGAAAAAGTAAAATACTATGGTTATTCTGGTGAGAAAGTAACAGGATTAATGTTTTGCAGCCGAAAAGATGAGGCAGAACAATTATCATATGCCTTAAATAATAGAGGTTTTCGCACATTTGCATTAACCGGCGATCATTCCCAAGAGGAAAGAGAACTGCGGGTGAATCAATTAGAAAATGGCATACTGGATTATATTTTAACAGTAGATATTTTTAATGAAGGAATTGATATTCCGAGTGTGAATCAAGTTGTCATGTTAAGACAAACTCAATCAAGTATTATCTTCATACAGCAGCTGGGGCGTGGACTTCGAAAACACGATTCAAAAGATTTTGTTACGATCATTGATTTTATTGGAAATTATAAAAATAACTATTTAATTCCGATTGCTCTTTCAGGAGATAGATCACAAAATAAAGATAATATACGTAGATATACAAATGATACGAGTTATATTAAAGGTATTTCAACAGTTAACTTTGAAGAGATAGCGAAAAAGCAAATTTTTAAAGCGATTAATAATAGTAATTTAAAAGAAAAGAAAGTATTGAGGGAAGCTTTTGCTGAGTTGAAAAATAGAATAGGAAGAACTCCATATCTATATGACTTTATAGTAAACCATTCTATTGATCCAGTTGTACTTGCAGAAGGATATTCGAACTATTATCAGTTCTTATTGAAAATGAAAGAAGATGTCCCTACATTAACAGAGTACGAAAATAAAGTTTTAACGATGCTTTCATTGGAAGTACTAAATGGAAAACGTAAAAACGAAATCGTTTTGTTAGACTTATTATTAAAGCAAGAAAAAGTTGATAAGGATGAGTATATAAAACAACTTGAAGAATCTAATTGCTTAACAGATGATGATACGATTACGTCTGTGCAGCGGGTTTTTGAGTTATCGTTTTTCACACAGAATAACCAGAAAAAATATGGTGAAAAGCCAATTCTCGTACTGCAAGAAGATAATACGTACATGTTTAATGATCTAATCCGAGAAAGTTTAAAACAGAATGGATACTTTAAGTATATGGTAATGGACATCATTAAAAGTGCGAAAGAAAAGAACAAAAACTATGAGTGCGATAGTAACCTTACTATATATAAAAAATACTCAAGAAAAGATGCATGTAAACTTTTAAATTGGCACGTTGATGAGACTTCAACTATGTATGGCTATAAAACCAAATACTCTACTTGCCCAATATTTGTCACATATCATAAAAACGATGAGGTAGAATCGAGTGTGAACTATGGTGATGAATTCCTAAATCAAGATGTTTTGAAATGGTATACAAGAAGTAATAGAACATTAGAGTCAAAGGAAGTTCAACCAATTATTGATGCTAAAGAAAATAATATTGATGTTCATATTTTTGTGAAAAAAGATGATGACGAGGGAAGCGATTTTTACTATTTAGGAAAAGCGAAACCTGATAAAGCAAGTGTAGAACAAACTGAAATGCAAGATAAAAATGGAAAAGAACTACCGGTTGTTACGATGAATATGATTATGGAGAAATCGGTTGATAATAAGCTTTATGATTATTTAAAGGATGTTAATGTTTTGTAGGTAGATTGAATTTTTAATGCTTGTATAGCTCAAAAATGATTAGTGTGATAGTAGTATTAGTAGATAAGATAAGGCTGTATCAAAATGACATCGTAGTATGTTTTTGATACAGCCTTATTTATTGGATTAAAATGTATGGTTTAAGTAGCTATCCCATGTAAACAGAAAGAAAAGAATTAAATCTTATATGGTATAATTAGAGCATTAAAACCCTAATCCTGGAGGAATTCAAATGCCAATCTACAACAAATTAGTAAGAGATCGCATACCAGAAATTATTGAGAATAACGGAAAGACATTCACAACTAGAATACTAAATAAAAAAGAATATATAGAAGAAGTGAGCAAGAAAACACAAGAGGAGCTAGCTGAGTATTTAGGGGCTGAAAGTAAAGAGCATAAAGTAGAGGAATTAGCTGATTTATTAGAGTTAGTGAATGCATTAGCACAATATGAAGGCGTAACGTTAGAGGATGTTGAGCAAGTACGTAAACAGAAGGCAGAAAAGCGTGGTGGCTTTCAGGAGAGAATTTTTTTAGTTGAGGTACATGATGACTAATGTCCAGCTCGTTACGAATAATTTGATCCATAAGCTAGAGCGCTATATGGATGATGCAAAATCGATATATATTTTAACTTCGTTTGTTATGAAATCGGGGGTAGATGCCTTAGTCCCTCTTTTGCGGGCAGCAGCAGAAAAGAATATAGATATTAAGATTTGTACAGGAGATTATTTGTATATTACGCAACCAGATGCTTTAGAGAAATTGTATGACATTCATCCTGATATTGAGATTCGACTGTGGAGGAGTGCAGGGAAATCATTTCATCCGAAGGCTTATTTATTTGAGCGTGAGAGCGACGGAGTTATGATTGTTGGTTCTTCTAATATGTCTCGTTCCGCGTTAACAAGTGGTGTGGAATGGAGCTTGCTTGTGAAAGAGAGTGTTGGAGAGGAAGCTTTTTCAGAGGCGATTGATCAATTTTTACATATTCATATGAATGAAGCAACGCAGCCTATCAATATAGAAACAATTAAACAATATCGTAAAGAGTATGAAGAATTTCATACAACTCATTCGAATTTAGTCCGAACTTGGACAAAGCAAGAAGAGATTGAAATGATGATTCCCTCGGGACAAGAGGATTATACTGCGAGATCAGGAGTAGAAATGGAATTAGAGGAATCAGCTGTATATGAAACAAAGATTACACCACGCTTTGCCCAATTACCTGCATTGGAACAATTAGAGAATGTACTGGAAGAAGGATACAACAAAGCGATGGTTGTCATGGCAACAGGACTTGGTAAAACGTATTTAGCTGCTTTTTTTGCAAAACGTTTTAAGCGAGTTTTATTTATTGCGCATTTAGAAGAAATATTAAATCAGGCAGAAAAATCTTTTCTACGTGTAATCGATAATAAGGCTACGGGGATTTATAATGGGAAGAAAAAAGAAGGCGAGAAGGATGTTGTTTTTGCTTCTATTCAAACGTTGAGTAGAAAGCGTTACTTAGAAAACTTTTCACCTAATGATTTTGACCTTATTATTGTAGACGAGTTACACCATGCTGCAGCTAACAGTTATCAAAGAGTGCTAGATTATTTTAACCCTGACTTTTTATTGGGAATAACGGCAACACCAGATCGAAATGATTTTCGTGATATTTATTCGATTTGTGATGGGAATGTTGCATATCGAATTGATTTTATGGAAGCGATTCAGCGTGGATGGTTATCTCCGTTTCATTATTATGGAGTATATGATGATACCGATTACTCACAAATACGTTGGATAGGCAATAAGTATGATCGTGAGGAACTTGTGCAAATTCAGTTAAGAGAGGAACTTGCCTTAAATATTTTAGAAGCTTGGAAGAAATATAAGAAAACTAGAACAATTGTCTTTTGCTCTAGTATTAGGCAAGCAGTCTTTTTGTCTACATATTTTAATGAGAACGGTTATAGTACAATTTCACTCCATTCGGAAACAAAACATATTTCGAGAGAAGATGCGATTAAACAGCTGGATAATAATGAACTAGATGCTATTTTCACAGTAGATTTATTTAACGAAGGTGTTGATATCCCATCTGTCGATACACTTTTATTTGTTCGCCCAACAGAATCATTAACAATTTTTACGCAACAAATTGGTCGTGGTTTACGATTGCATGAGGATAAGGAGTATTGTGTTGTAATTGATTTAATTGCAAATTATCGAAATGCAGATATAAAAATGCAAATGCTTCGAGTTGATGATGGAAAGACGAAAGGAAATGGTACACAAAATATATTGCCAGATGGATGTACAGTAGAATTTGAATTAGAAGCAAAGCAGTTATTAGATGAATTACTGAAAAAGAAAATGCCGAGAAAAGAAAAATTGCAACATAGCTATCAAACTGTAAAAATGGATCTTGGACGTCGACCTACATATTTAGAATTACATAAACTTGGTATAGAAGAGAGTAAAGAATATCGCCAAGAGTTTAAATCATATGTTGGCTTTTTAGCATGGAATGATGAATTAACAGAACTTGAAAAAACAGTGTTTTTACATTGTGAAGCGTGGTTGCAAGAAGTTGAAAAAACAGGAATGGCAAAAAGTTATAAAATGCTACTATTGTTAGCGATGTTACAACGCGGAAAAGAGGAATGGTACCATCCTATCTCACCACAAGAAGTTGCATCATTCTTCCATCAGTTTTTAATGGAACAAGAATACCGCAAGCGAATAGATTTTAGTGACAAGCAAGCACAACGTATGTGGGAATATGATGAAGAAAAAGTTAGTAAACTAATCGCCACAATGCCAATGACAAAATGGAGTGGTAGTTCGAAAGGTTTACTATCATTTGATGGAAATGTATTTTCTCTAAATATGGATGTTAGAAAAGAAGATGAAGAGATTTTATTTGAATGGACGAAGGAGATATGTGAATATCGTCTTCATACATATTTTGAAAGGAGGACAGCAACGCTGAAATAAGTGTTGCTGTTTTTGAATTGAAATTCCCCTTGCACCTCCCCAAACGTCACCCCCTAACCTAAAGAAGACAAATCAAAAAGGGGGGACCAAACCACTCATGAAAACCACCACAAAAGAAAAAAGAAACACCATCATCATGCTACTACTCTCAGCCGTAATAGGAATCTTTTTACCACTACTCATGTACATCACGCTGGCACGTAAAAATGAGGTGTACAAATATCATTGCCGAAAGGCGTTCAATTTTCATTTGTTAATTTTTCTTCTATTTAATATTAGTTCGCGTATTAGTGATGTTTTGTTTTGGATCGTATTTGTCTTTGAGGTTGTCCAAGTGATCATTGTTGCGTGGAAAGTAATAAGAGATGAGCCATATCGTTATTTCATTCGAATTCCGTTATTTAAAGAAGATAAGTATGTAGTGGAAGGAGAATAGGTGATGAAACAAGAAGTGGAAATAAGGGGAAAGCGACTTTGGGTTATGATTGCTGTGTTGTTTATTGCGATTTATATCGTTTTACGAAGACGAAAGTATGAGCACTTTTATGATGGTATTAGTGAGTATGAACATCGTTATAGAGGGAGTGTTCCTTTTGGATTGCTTGTTGTAGGTTTGTTTCAATATTGTTGGCAGAATGAGATGAGTTTTTCTCATATGCTTCAGTATGTGAAAGAGAAGTTATCGGAGTAGGTGATGATATGGCGTGGATGATTAGTGAGTTTGCAGGTGTTGGGGATGTTACGGTGCGGACGCTTCGTTATTATGACAAAATTAATTTATTAAAGCCGAGTGATTATACTGAAGGCGGGCATCGGTTATATACGAAAGATGATTTGTATGTGTTACAGCAAATTCAATCGTTTAAGCATCTTGGTTTTTCGCTTGGGGAGATTCAAAATATTATATTGCAGCGTGATATAGAGGCTGAAGATTTTTTAAGAAAAATGCATTTTCAAAGAGAAGTGCTTCTGGCAGAGGAAGAAAGAATTACGAAGGTACTTTCGCATATGGATGAGATGACGAAGAAGTTTCAAAAGGAAGAACGAGTAGATGTTGCTTTGTTTTCATCTTTTCTGCAAACTTTTATATGGGAGAAAGAAAATAAGGAATGGTTAGAGGAACACTTTTCAACGGATAGTGTTCGAGCGTTTTATAATAATAAGGAACTAAAAGAAAAGTTTGATCAGCGTTTTATGAATGTGATAGGGACGTTGAAAAAGTATAAGGAAGAAGAGAAGGATCCTAGTCATCATGACGTTCAAGTTACCTTGGAGGAGTTTTTCAACTTAATCGAAGAGGTAACGAATTATCTTGATACGCCTCAAAGTGATATAGAGGATATAATCAAAAATCCCATTGGACGAATTTCCCGTTCCTTTTATGAGTGAGGAAGAACAGTATATAAAAGAAGCAATGAATAAAATATAGCCTGTAAGTAGACAGTTTCCCCATTAGTAATAAAATAGGGAAGCTGTCTTTCTATTTTATTAAGACTAAAAACTATTTCCGATAGCATGCTTTATTCTTTTTTCATTGAGTATCATCGTAATATAAATTCTTCTGTTTATTTCCTTTATAAGTATTTTTACAGGTAGTTCATTTGATGAATTTCAAATTATATTATCTGACAAATCAATTAAATAATTTAATGTTGAAAAAAATATTAAAACATGGGAATATATAGTTTGTATGAAATTAATTGTAATTAAATTGAGAAATGAGAGGGCTAAGCGATTTGAATACTTTATTTGCATTATTATTTTTTGTATGCTTAATAGCATTAATTATTGGGATTATTAAACCTCAATTAGTAGTTAGATGGGGATCAGAAGAAAAAAGAAATAGAAAAAGTGTATTAAAGTTCTATGGAATAGGCGTAATAGCAATGTTTATTTTATTTGGTGTAACTTCTGAGGATACGAAAAAGACAGAAGAAGCAAAAACTGAGGCTAAGCCAGCTAAAGCTGAGCAGAAGAAAGAGTTAACAGCAGAGGAAAAAGCAGCAGCAGAACAAGCAGCGGCAGAGAAAGCAGCGGCAGAGAAGGCAGCAGCGGAGAAGGCAGCAGCAGAGAAAGCGGCAGCAGAACAAGTAGCGGCAGAGAAAGCAGCAGCGGAGAAAGCGGCGAAAGAGGAAGAAGAGCGAATTGGATATGAAACAGGAATTACATATGATCAATTAGCTAGAACACCGGATGATTTTAAAGGAAAGAAAGCTAAATTTACAGGAAAAGTTCTTCAAGTAATGGAAGGGCAAGGTGAGACGCAATTAAGAGTAGCCGTTAATGGGGATTACGATAAAGTATTATATGTTGCTTATAAAAGCGATATTTTAAATTCAAGAGTGTTAGAAAAAGACAATGTTACTGTTAAGGGAAAATCAGCAGGTATCTTTACTTATAAATCTACTATGGGTGGCGAAATTAGTATCCCAGCAATGTTAGTAGAAAAGATTGATATTAATTAATAAGAAACAATGAAGCAGTTTAACAACTAGTTAAACTGCTTTTCCATTATAATAGAAGAAAAACCAAACGGAGGAAAATCCCATGCCAACCCACAACAAACTAATCCGAAACAAAATCCCACAAATAATAAAATCCAACGGAAAAACACTCACAACAAGAATCCTATCCCAAGACGAATACATAAAAGAAATCTGCAAGAAAACACAAGAAGAACTAATGGAATACATCGAAGCAAAAACAAAACCCGATAAACTCGAAGAACTATCCGACCTACTAGAACTAATAAACGCCCTAGCCGAACACGAAGGCACAACACTAGAAGAAATCAACAACATCCGAAAAAAGAAAGCAGAAGAACGAGGTGGCTTTTCAGATCGTGTATTTCTAATCGAAGTAACCGATAACTAACCCCTCCTAAGCCCCTTACAAGCCCCTACCAAGTAATAAATCACTAAGAAAAAACATAACAAAACAAAAACACCAACAAACACCGTAGTAGGAGTCGAAAAAAATTTTGAAATAACACGCCAAAACCCCAGCCCTCCTTCCTATATATAGTACAAAGAGGAAATTTTCATTTTTGAATTAGGACGGGAGGAATTGGGATGGCGGTGTATCGTAATGTGCAGGTGAATTTTTGGCAGGATGATTTTGTTTTGGATTTGACGCCGGAGGAGCGGTATTTTTATGTGTATTTGTTGACTTGTTCGAAGACGACGCAGTGTGGGATTTTTCCTTTTCCGAAGCGGTTAGCTGAGATGGAGACGGGTTATAATCGGGAGACTGTTGATAAGCTTGTGCAGCGCTTTGTTGATTATGGGAAGATTCTTTATGATGCGGATACGCGGGAGTTATTCGTTTTGAATTGGCTTCGTTATAATCCTGTGACGAATACGAATGTGGAGAAGTGTGTGCTTCGTGAGCTTAAGGGTGTGAAGAATAAGGAGTTTGTACATATGTTTCTTCAGAAGTGCGTAGAGGAGGAGCTGAATGTTCCGATGCTTTTAGCACATTTCGGTATGCCAAGTGATTTGGCTATGGATGATGTTGAGCCAGTTTGCGAGGAGACAGAGGAAGAAGAGGTTGTAGAGGAAGAAACGGGAAGTCGCGTGTTTTCTTTTTATGAGCAACATTTTGGTAGTTTGTCTCCGTTTGCGGTAGAGGAACTGAGTGCATGGATGGAAGATTTGTCAGAGGAGCTTGTGCTAAAGGCTCTTCAAATTGCGTATGAGAACAATAAGCGGACAATTGCTTATGTGAAGGGGATTTTGCGTGGGTGGCACGGGAAAGGGTTTACGAAAGTGTGTGAGGTTGAGGCGGATACGGCTAAGTTTCGGAAGAAGGAGTCGTCTGTTAGTACGGGGGAGACGGAGGAGTTTTTGGCGAGGTGTGAGGAGTGGGAGAAGAATGCGCCATCTGAGGAAGAGTTGCAGCGCTTTTTAGCGGAACGCGGGTGGCGGCCATGAGTATTCAAAATGTGGAGGCGGAGAAGACGGTGTTAGGTTCTCTATTAATTGATGGAGAGCTTATTAAGGAGTGCCGTTTGACGGAGCAGTATTTTTCTATGCCAGTACATAAGTCTATATTTCAGTTAATGCGAAAAATGGAAGGCGAGGGGCAACCGATTGATCTTGTGACATTCATTTCTAGGGTAGATCCGAAGTTTTTAGAGGGGATCGGGGGAATGGAGTATTTTATAGGGTTAATGGATGGTGTGCCTACAACTAGCAACTTCTCGTATTATGAGGGGCTTGTTCGAGGTGCCTGGAAAATGTATCAGGCGGGTGTTCTCGGGCACAAGATGGGAGAGCGCCTTATTGCGGAGAAGAGTGAGAAAGTTATCGGTGAGACGATTACGGCACTTTGTGAGTTAGAGGAGAAAGACTCTGTATGTGAATTTGATTTGAAGGATGCGTTAGTTGATTTGTATGAGGAGCTTCATCAAGATGTGAAAGAGATTACTGGTATTGAGACTGGTTATACATCGCTAAATAAAATGACGTGTGGATTGCAGGAAGGTGATTTTGTCGTTCTTGGTGCGCGTCCTTCTATGGGGAAGACTGCGTTTGCGCTAAATGTTGAACTGCATGCGGCAAAGTCTGGAGCGGCGGTTGGATTGTTTTCGTTAGAGATGAGTAGTAAGCAATTGTTAAAACGGATGGCGTCTTGTGTAGGTGAAGTGTCAGGGGGCAGACTGAAAAATCCGAAGCACCGTTTTACGATGGAAGACTGGGAAAGAGTGAGTAAGGCGTTTGCGGAGATTGGTGAGTTGCCACTTGAGATTTACGACAATGCAGGCATTACTGTGCAAGATATTTGGATGCAAACTCGTAAGTTAAAGAGGAAGCATGGTGATAAAAAGATTTTAATTATTGTAGATTACTTGCAGCTTATTATGGGCGATTCAAAGCATAAGGGTAATCGATTTCAAGAGATTAGTGAGATTTCGCGTAAGCTTAAGTTATTGGCACGTGAATTAAATGTTTGTGTAGTAGCATTATCGCAATTGTCTCGTTCTGTAGAGTCACGACAAGATAAGCGCCCTCTTTTATCTGACCTAAGAGAGACAGGACAAATTGAGCAAGATGCGGATGTCATTATGCTTATGTATCGCGAAGATTATTACGATAAGGAAACGAAGCAGAAAGAGATGACGGAGATTCATGTGGCGAAGCATCGGAATGGGCCAGTGGGGAGTTTTAATCTGAGGTTTTTGAAGGAGTATGGGCGGTTTGTGGAGGGGAAATAGTGAAAAGATTGGAGTATCACTTTGCAAATAAAATAAAGCATAAGTGTTCCATTTTATCCACTTATGCTTTATTTTTTGATTCTTTCAATATGTTTCTTATTTTCCCATAAAGAAGGATTTTCTCTCTTTAGTAATCCATTGCTCCAAGTCATCTTGGCTACGTCGGACAAGTCGATTTACTAAAACATCATGCCATACATAATCCTCTAATAGGTATATATGAACGGGGTCATCTGTATAAAAAGCAACATTGCGCTCTTCAAGTGATGGTCCATAAATCATTTCTTTAGAATCTATCGATAAAATAAACCAATGTTCTGTAGAGAGGGTTTCTGTATAAGCTGTTATACGGTGGGCTTCTAGATTTTTAATGGGATTTTCAACATGCAGGGTAATACCTTGTATTGTAACCTTATCAGCTACCTCAGCTAGATCCTCTTTTAACGCTTCATACATTTCATCCCACATCGAAATGACAATACGTTGTTCTGCTTTTTTTATTAATGTCTGACAATAGCTAATGATTGTTTGATTGTCTTTTAAAGTAATCACTCGATTATCCGTTTTTTCCTCGGAAGTTTCTAGTTTTTTTAATGAATCACTAATTCCTTCATAAGTAGACTGCCATTCTGATTGAGCCTTCTGTAAAAAGATTTCAACAGGTAGAGGTGAATAGCGAGTGGTGTCATTTATTTCTTCCTTCATGACAATGCCTTTTTCTACAAGGTTACCCAAAATCTCATAAATTCGCGCTCTTGGGACACCTGAATCTTTACTCACTTGGTAGGCTGTGACAGGCCCCTGTTTAACAAGAGATACATAAGATTTAGCTTCATATTCATTAAAACCAATTTTTTTAAGCTGTTGCACTATGTAGTCCACTTTTTTCGTCCTCCGATGTTTGCTTTTATATTTTAACGTTACAATAACTCTTTACATTTAGCAAATTGGTAGTTACTATTACAATAGTGACTAAAGGGGAGGCTACTAATATGGATTTTTATTTAGACCCATCTGTCTTAATTATTTTGATTATCTTTGGGTTTGTAGCTGCATTTATTGATTCAGTTGTAGGTGGTGGAGGACTCATTGCCTTACCAGCCTTATTATTTACAGGATTGAATCCAGCAAGTGCAGTAGCCACGAATAAACTAGCATCGACAATGGGAAGTGCAACTAGTAATATTGTGTTTTATCGTTCTGGTAATCTTGATTTGAAATCGGCGTTTAAATTATTTCCAATCACTTTCATAGGTTCCATAATAGGGGCATGGACCGTTCATTTAATGAACCCAGAAGTACTGAAGCCATTAATGCTGATCATGCTTGGTGTGGTCGCTATTTATACGATATTCAAGAAGGATTGGGGAAGTATTTCCACTCATAAAAAATTGTCTGGTCGACACGTCATTATTTTCACCTTTTTTATTTTTGTTATTGGTTTTTATGATGGATTTCTAGGTCCTGGTACAGGTTCATTTTTAATGTTTTCTCTTTTATTTATTGGGTATGATTTTTTAAAAGCAGCAGGTACTGCGAAGTTTCTTAATTTAGGAAGTAACGTTGGTGCATTGTTCATGTTTATGTATGTAGGGCAAGTAAACTATGCGTATGGCTTCATAATGGGGATTGCTCAAATTGCTGGAGGAATCGTCGGATCCAAATTTGCTATAAAAAAAGGCAGCGGGTATGTTCGCGCCCTTTTCATTACAGTAACTTGTTTATTGTTAGCAAAAAATTTGTATGACTATATTCAGTAAGTAATCAAAGAACGTAGAAAAGGTCAAATATGCAGATTATATAAAATATAAGAAGACACTAGGGGGAAATTCCTTTTAACATTTTTTAGATGCTATCTTATTCGAAGATAGCATCTAAAAAAGTCTCATTAAATAAGAAAATTTACGTGAAGAGAATGAAAATAATACAGACTCATATTTTCTAGGGTATGTTTATTGATCATAGTGAAATGTTTACTCTATATTCTTCTTTTAACTAGGCCTCAACAAACTCTTAAAATCCACCTCAGCAATTAACATACTCAACAGTATAAGCGTAGCGTCTAAATACCCTTTCCCGTTAAGTGTTTCACCTGTGAAAACAAAAGCAAAGCCTGCAGAAAAGACAGGTTCTAATGAAAAAATAAGGCCTGTAGGTGTAGTGTATTGCTTTGCAAAATATGCTTGGCCATGAGTCCGTAGTGCTAGAAATTTTCAACGTATTTTTTGCGGAAGCAACTTCTAGATAAGGACAACTAAAAACCCACTCCGCGCCGTAGGAAGCAGAAGGATGGGGTTCGTAAAAACAAATAACATATAATGACCACCACCCTATACGGTAGCACAGTTAGGGAAGAGATGTTAGCGCATCTCTTCTTTTTATTATATGCCATTTATTCGCTGCCACATTTATATCGTATTCTACTGAAAACATATCATGTTCCTATCTGTAGTCCTACTCTTTTTCAAACTGAAAAATATCCCGATTAATAAGTTGGTGGAGATACCTATCCATTTCAGCAGCAGAAACTTTTCTTTCATTTTTAAACCACCATGCGCTTAATGAGGTGATTGCCCCTGAATAAAATTCAATGATTAAATCATTTGACATCGTATGATTTTTACATAGTTGATTTAGCGCTTCTATTTCTTGTTTTCTCGTTTCGTGACTTAAATACTGTGTCCGGCTAATAAATTGTTCATCAGACATTTGCGTCTCTAATATTTTACCGATTTCTTCATGATGTAGGAATTGTTCCATTACTTGAAATGGTTTACTTAATCGATCTGAAACCGGTATTTCAGCAATCATCTTGCCATATCGTTTAAATCCAAATGCTAATAAAGCATCTTTATCTTCAAAGTGTTTATAAAAGGTTGTTCTGTGTACCATCGCACGGTCACATATTTGATTGATCGTGATAGTACTATATTTCTGTTTTGATTGCGTCATTAATTCAAATAAGGAATCCCATAGTAATTTATGTGTACGTCTAATACGTAAATCAAGCTGTTTTTCACTATCGTTCATCTACAATTCTCCTTTTTTGTAGATTAAGTATACAATGGCGGAAAATTGATTCTCCCTTTTTAATCTACATATGTATATTATATTACATGTGTTTGGGTTTATATAAAGCTTTTTAATTAAGAAACAGGAGGAGAATCTGTAAATGAATATGACAACTAAGAGCCCTGCAAGTGGCAAAGTTGATACTTCTAATATGAAACATACCCCCATTTTAATTGCATTACTTTTAGGGGCAATGGTTGCATTATTAAACGAAACGTTACTTGGTAATGCGTTAACGGTATTAATGAAAGAATTTGGCGTAACAGCTTCAACGATTCAATGGCTTTCTACAGCTTACATGTTGGTAGTTGGGGTTTTAGTCCCAATTACAGCGTTACTTCAGCAATGGCTCACAACGAGACAAATGTTTTTGATCGCAATGGTAACATTTTTAGTTGGTACATTAATTGCGGGATTCGCACCGACATTTTCCGTTTTATTAGTCGGCCGTATCGTCCAAGCTATAGCGACGGGCTTAATTTCACCGTTATTAATGAATACGATTTTAATCATCTGTCCGCCTGAAAAACGTGGTGCCACAATGGGATTAATCGCACTTGTGATGATGTCTGCTCCGGCAATTGGTCCTACATTATCTGGAGTAATCGTCGATTCACTCAATTGGCGCTGGTTATTCTACATTGTTATTCCTATCGTGATCATTTCAATTATGATTGGGATGAAATACATTCAAAATGTTTCAGAGTTAACAAGGCCAAAAGTAGATTATCCATCTATCCTTTTATCAACGTTAGGATTTGGCGGGCTTGTGTATAGCTTTAGTGCATCAGGTGATTTAGGGTGGTCTGATCCAAAAGTGTATGGTGCTTTAATTGTTGGGCTTATCTCATTATGTATTTTTATCGTGCGACAATTAAAAATCGATAATCCAATTTTAGAATTACGCGCATTTAAAGTTCCGATGTTTACATTATCAGTTGGATTAATTGTCATTGTGATGATGTCGTTATTTTCAACGATGACTTTATTACCGATGTTCCTGCAAACAGTTTTACTCGTTACAGCTTTTAAATCAGGAATTATCATGCTTCCAGGAAGTATTATTAGCGCCATAATGGGACCAATCGCAGGTAAACTATTTGATAAATTTAGTCCGAAAGTTATTATCGTTCCTGGTATTATTTTAGTGGGGATTGCAATGTTCTTATTTAAAAGCATTACTCCTGATACATCAATGGTACAAATTATTGTTATGCATAGCGTATTAATGGTTGGACTCATGTTTGTCATGACAGCACAAACATACGGCTTAAATCAATTAACACCAGATCTATATCCGCACGGAACAGCGTTGTTTAATACGTTACAGCAAGTAGCTGGCGCAATTGGTACGGCTATCTTTATTTCAAAAATGTCTTCAGGAACAACTCAGTATATGGAAAGCTCCGCAAATCCAATGGACCCAGTAGAGAAGTTAAACGGTTTAACGTCAGGGTTCCAAGGTGCATTTGCACTTGGATTAATCTTTATCATCATTGCTTTTATTGTATCGTTGTTCTTAAAAGAAGAGAAAAAGGGAGTAGAAGTAAAGGGGATTTTACAGAACGAAAATTAAGGTCTATATAAAAAGACATCTTTACGATTAAAGATGTCTTTTTATATTTCTTTCGTAATAATAGTTCAAACAGCTGAGGGAAATGTGGTGTATGTATTGTCTGTTTTTTAGTAAGAAGAACTATTGAGAATAACGATGCAAAGCCTTACTAATAACTAAAAGTCCAATAATGAGGGAAAGTGTTCTTATAATAAATTCTGCAACTAATAAGTCACCCATCGTTTTAGTGACATCATACATAGTCCCTGTAATGAGAATAGGTGCGATCATAATGATAATTCCAATTACTATTTGAAGAAGTAAATTCACGTTTTTACTCAAGGTAATCACCTCCAAAAAATAGTAAATACAAAATATGGAATTTTTTATTATACATTTATTATACTGTATCGAATTAAGATTATGGTAATGTTTCTAAAATAAAAAAGAGGTGTCACATAGTTATAAGGTGACACCTCTTTTTAGCTAGTAGAAATTAAAGATGCTTCAATGACAGTTCGATTTTCAGCGTCTGTTATGCAATGTTTGTTAATCCTACATTTCCTCCGTAACATCATACCGAAGCAACTGCTCTTGATCATAAAATCTCTCAAAAATAAGCCCCATAATATAGAAGAATACTAGACCGAAGCAAATATGAATGAGTGTAAAAGTAACTCCAAATGAAGAAAATTCATACACGAGAATTGGCAATTTCGCAGTTGTCCAAACGCCTAAGAAAAATACGATGTACCGAATGCTGGCACCTTTTTTTAAGAGTAGTGCTGCGATTGGAAAGGCGACGTAGAGGGGACCAGCTGCAATGCCTCCTAATAATAGAGAAAACAAGATACCATAGATGCCTGATTTTTCGCCCATATATTTCATGAGCGTTTCTTTTTTCACCCATTGATCAAGTAATCCTACAAATATTAGGACAGGAGGGAGGAGAAACAACATATCTAAAATGCTATTCCTTGTTAGCTGTAATGCAGTCCATCCTAAAGATTGATTTATAAAAGTCAATACAAAGAGTCCCAGTAATAAAATGAAAAAGAAGCGATATCTTTTTAGTTCTTTCATACCATCACCACCCAAATAATATAGGAGAATAGGAGTGACATGAGTAATGCAGATGCATTACGTGCGTAAGCAAAGCTTCGTCCGAATATCTTTTGTTCCATGGGCAAGGTTGTAATTCCTACTGACATGAGTGTAGACATAAGTGCCGCAACTTGAGGAAGGCCTGCACCGTGTTGTACCAACGTATTACCAAGTGGGAATACGACGAAGCTTGGAATAAGTGCAACGGAGCCAAGTATTGCTGAATAAATAATACCGATGAATCCAGATTGCTCCCCAATAATAGAAGAGATGAAAGACGGCGTTAATATAGAAAGCGATAAGCCGACGAAAAGCAGGATGGAGAGCATCGCAGGGAGAAGGTTGCGAAACATTTTCCACGACTTCATTAGAGCATCTTTCGTTTTCGTACGATCTTTCATAAAAGAAAGCCCCGTAAGGATAATGGCTAAAGGGTAAAGGATCACGCCGTTAATCATGATCGGATTCCTTTAAGTCTTTATATTTGTCTAAGAAGAAGGATAAGTTCTTCATTTTTTCTTCAATATCCATTTGAAAATCTGCCAGTTGTTCCTTTCCAGCAGGCGTGATTTTGTACATCTTTCTCGGTTTGTCTTGATGATCTGTGCTTACGTAAGATTCAATTGCACATTCGTTTTCTAATTTCTTTAGCGTACGATATAAAATGGCGCTATCGATTGGATTGACGGGAAGTTCTTCCTCGCACTTTTGCAATAATTGCCCGCCATAGTTATCTCCTTCAGCTAGAAATAACAAAAGAAATGCGCCCGTATGTCTTCCTGTATGTTTCATGGATATACCTCCTAGAATGAATTAGAATATATACTGTTAATGACAGTATACTGTCGTTAACAGTATAAGGTGTATGAAGTGTTATGTCAATTTTAAAAATGTGCAATTTTTCGGAGGAAAAATACAATTGGTTTATTGTAATTATTTTCTAATTTTGTTGAGTGACAAATTAAAAGCATGCGGTTTTCTCGTGCCAATGTTTATTGAGTGCCTCGGCTGAAATGCAAGTACCGGTGGCTTCATTTAATTTTGTGCAAAGATTAACTGAAGACTCAGAACTGATTGTTTATCCTACAAATACACAGAATGATACAAGATTCTGTGCCTGAAATTTTCGTTGAATCATACATGTTTAATACGCAAATTCCTCGACTGGTGTGTCACTGTTTATAGCCATAAATTAAAACACCCTTTCATACAGTACTGCATGAAAAGGTGTCCTAATTTCGTTATTTAATTCATTTTCTTAAGTTGATGGCTATACTGTTATGAGTGCCTACAGTGTTAGTTTTTAAGCTCTAAATTTTTAGAATGAGACATGGAACTTATATGATATTTTTCTCCACTATATTCTACATCTGCAGAAAAGGTTTTACTCTCATCATCTTTTATATGACCGTTTATAAAAACGGTTTGAAAATCACTTGGGGCAAATTTATGTCCTGTAATGACTACTTCTAAATTCTCTTTTTCTTTGAAATATTTAATAGTTACTTCTTCGGCTTTTTTTACTATTTTTTGTTCTTCTTGTTTCTTATCATCATTCATGTTACACCCTCCTAAAATGATTAATATAAAAATAATACTCAAACTGGAAAAGATTTTTTTCAATTCAATTCCCTCCATTAATGGTATCCTATATTTAGAATATATTAAATCTTCTGGGAGGGGAAATGTTTTGAGCAAAAATGATGAAGTTTTAGATTCGAGTTATTATCAAATGGCCAGAGCTGCTTATAAGAGTGATAAAGACTTAGAAGGAGTTTTTAGTGTTAAAGACCCTGAAGGAAAAACTATGCAATTATGGGATAGAGGAAAAACTTTTCATGATAAACAAACAGGAATGGATGCTGTAGTGTTTGAACGGGTAGTAGATGGAAAAACACAAGTAATGGTATCTTTCCGTGGTACAGAAGGAGGTGAAATTTTTGAAAAGGATTCTTTGAAACCTGGAGAAGGGATGAAGGATGCGTTAACAGATGGTAAGTTTTTTATTAGGAGAGACGGTGTTCATGATCCAGCACCAGCCCCAAAGGCAGGAGAAAGAGGGGAAGATCCAAGACGATATTGGAACGAAGAGAACGGACAATGGGAATATCACAGTCAATTTGAACAGGCTGAAAAAGTAATGAAACAAGTCAAAGAAGATTATAAGGAAAAAGATCTAGAATTATATGTTACAGGTCATTCTTTAGGCGGTGCTTTATCTGAGTATGTTGCAGCGTTTGATGAGAGTATAAGGTGTTTGACATGGAATGCACCGAGTGCGAAACACTTACTTCCTCCAGAGTTACAGGAACGAGCTAATAACGGGGAATTTACAGGTAGGATTGTTACAATTGTTCATGGATCAGATACTATTGGGTATGGTCCCTTTGGTCCTTATGATGGACATATTGGTTCTACATATGCTGTTACACCACCCGCTTCAAAAGAAGCAAGTTCTAAATTACCATTAGAACTAAGGATAGCGTTTGAAGCGAATCGATTTTTAGATTCTATAAAAGATAAACCTGGATACCATTATCAAAATGATAAATATTTCCCGATGGGAAAGGATGGTAATTTGGCAAGCCCATATCTTTTGAATGTAGATACAGGTGAAAGAGTATATGATTCACCCGGTAAGTTATTAGGTAGCGGAGAAATTCGTGTAGTTGTAGAGAACCTAGAACAAGCTGTAAGAGATATGAAGCGAAATGCACAAGAATTTCAAGATAAGGTACCGAGATTAATTTCAAATATGATGGCTTTATTAGAAACAGCTGAAAGTAAACGTTTAGAAGCCAAGATAACCGATATACGTGCCCATGTAGAACATTTAAGTTTTTGGTATATACGTACAGCAACGGAAATCTCTGATTTTATTGAGAAGAAAGCTGATGATTATAAAAAGACAGATGAAAATTATTAAGGGGATAGTATTATGCCACGAATTTATATAAATGAGGAAGCTTTAAACCAAGCCTTACAGCAATTTGAGAATATGATTCAAGATTTAAATCATAACAAAAGTGTAGTAAGTAATGTTCATAACTTACTTCTATCAAGTTGGTCGCAACTTGGAGTGGGAAAGAAGGCAATTAGTGATTTAGAAGTCTTCAGGAAAGATATTGGTACAAAGATGGAAGAATTAAAGTCTGACAAACAAGAATTAAAAAGTGCGATTGACTTATTTAAGGCATTGGATCAAAGTTATGATTATATGGGACCTAAATATTAAAAAACACTCGCTAGGAGTGTTTTTTAATATTTAAATCTATACTTTGTGGAATTGATTGAGCTATTAGATCAAAAAAGAGACGCTGTAATTAATGTTTCTTTACAATAAGTGTACTCTTACAGTTTAAGCATACTATTTCTTTTTGTTTGAATCCAAGGTGCTGCCTATTACAAGTTGGGAAAATAATACCAACAGAGGTTAAACGTAATGTATTATATTCATGACTCTAAAAACCCGTTGTTTAAGAGGAATTCATATAAGGGAGACGTAGTAATCAGTTCATAGGGCATTAACGAATTATATATGTAAATTGATTGCAGCTAGAGGGGAAATTAATTATTATAAGTAAAAAAAAGACACTCTCAAGAGTGCCTTCCTTTAGCAGCCGAATCCGCCGCCCCAACAGCTAGCCCCAACGATGATTAATAAAATAAAGAGTACAACAAGTAAAGCGAATCCGCCGCCGAAACCGCAGCCTCCACCACAAGTACCGCCATAGCCCATATTAACTCCTCCTTCCATAAAGACCATTTAATAATGGATTTAATTTACTTTATGTTTTTCCGGATAAACTTGAGCAGGTCCTTTTAAAAAATAAAAGGTGCTTAGATTTTAAAAGAGTTGACGACCTTATTTTTGTCACCGGTATTATGCTGATGACATATTGTATTTTATTCTGTGTATTGGGGGAAGGAGGATCTTTATGGCCAATTCTGAAATGATTTTACGATTACTTACGGATTTAAAGATTGAACAGCAAGCCTTAAAAGAGCAGTTGGAAAAAATACAAACAGCTGTGAATACTCTTGAAGAAAAATCAGCGATTGTGGAAGAAAAACCAACGACTATTGAAGAAAAACCAGCTGTTGCTGCTGCAAAGCAAAGAGCTCATTCTGGACGCCCAACATCTTTTCGTGCTTGGAGAGCATCAACTCAAAAAAATTCATAAAAATATAAGAAAAGAAGACATCTAGTAAGATGTCTTCTTTTGCTTGTACAATCCAAATGTGTTAAGAAGATATATCCATATTGCTTTAAAAATAAGAAGAAAATAACGATTGTCGACTCCTTTTTTAGTATAGCATGTAATAATGAAATTTTTCCATGTAATATTGCATATATATAGATTATGCAATTTTTATGTTATATATTTTAGTTGTCTGTTATTTGTTTTAATTCATTTACTTATATTATTTTTTGAGCGCCCCAGTGATGGGGCCTTTTTTTATAATTGTTTTAAAGCGGAAACCCCTCAAGTATAGTGAGGGGCTACATGACTAGGTAAATGAATGATTATTAGTGTTTAATGAGCTGAAGTTCAGGATATTGCTTCTGAATTTCTTCTAAATGATTTTCGTTTATTCCTTTTAAATTTTGATCAAAGAAGCTAGTTACTAGTTTATTAATGAGTGTATAATTTGCGGCTACATCTTCGTCTGGTTCGTTAATAATAGGTGAAAATGCTGCTAAATCTGTAAAACTAGTATGGTTTGTTTTTGGAATTACCACTGTGTACACGCCCGGTTTTTCAATAGTTTTATTTCTTAAATAGACTATTTCCAATAATTCATTTTGGATTCCGGTTATCTTTTGATTCTCAGCCTCTTTCATAAAATGAATCGTAGCTTCAGCATTCATCAACATGAATGGTTTTTGAGTACCGTCTTTAGGTAGTGGATCGCCATACAATCCGCCATCCATATCAATTGCAGCTTTAATACGCGCATCCTTTACTAACATTTGTGCGGAAGTTGCTCCGCCAAAAGAGTGACCGAACATTCCGATTTTGTCATAGTTAATTAAGTCTGCGATCGTTTTAAAACTTTTATCGAAATTACCTTCTATTACTTCGTTTAAAACAAAAGTAGTATCCTGTTCCCAGTTTTGAACTATGGTATTTAAGGCAGTAGGTGTATATTCAATTGGTATTGAGTCCACACGGTTTCCGTTAGGGAAAATCGTGGTTGCTGCATATCCTGTGAAGTTAAGAGCAATGATTACATAACCTTGACTAGCTAGCTCTTCTAACTGGAATGTATTTTGTTGACCATATAATCCCATCCCATGACCGAATAAAAGGAGGGGGAATTTCTCTTTATCTTGAAGTGGCTTAGCATCTTGATAAGAATGTGTTTTTGTCAGCCCTAAATGTGTTGTTACGATATAGGGAGCACCGTTTGTTACTGCCAATTGTTCAGCCAGCTCGTTTATGTTCTCAAAATAGGCAGAAGGGTTCCCTGATCCTTTTTCGGCAGGATAGTATACTTGTATCATTAACTCACGATTTCCATGACTATTTGGTACAGTGGTTTCTTTTCGATTTGTATCAATTAAATGAAAAGTTTTCGTTCCTACTGTATATTTTCCAGTAGGCTCAGGGAGTGTTATGATTGGAAAAAGTAAAGGTAATGTAAACATTGCGATAGCCGTTACGATAATTCCTAGACCTTTTAAAACTTTCATCACTAACTTTTTAGAAACGGCTGTAGTTTTGGGTTTCAAAAAAACTTGTAATGTTAAAACGAACAATAAGAAATAGGCGGGGATCATACGCCAGTTTGCGCCAATTACAATGATGGTGGCAAATAAGAATGCATAATTGATCAGTAAAATGACTACATTTTTTTTCGTCAAACCTCGTTCGATAAAGATGGGAGTGATGCTAGATAAAAGTAATATAGCAACAAAAATGATTTCTAACATTTTTAGTTTTTAGCTCCTTTCCAAATTATATAAAAATAGATTGATAATTTATAACCTTCTCAATTATATAACTATCATTGATGATTGTATGCATGTAAGTAAGTTTAGAATGTTTTTACATGACATCTTAAAAAAAGTACTCATACGAGTACTTTTTCTTAAATGAATTATTATTTGTTTTTAAACCGTTCCCCATAAATGATAAACCATACCGATAACAAAAAATGCGAGTCCTACAAATAAAACGATTAAAGCAAGCATTCCATTTTTATTATGTTCCATACAGTCAGCTCCTTTTTAGTTATATACAAAAAAGCCTTTAGTCGTAATTATGGCTAAAGGCTTTGATCTTCATACTTTGTATTTTATAAAAAAGTTGTACTTCTGTATTAATTTGGAATATGATTATTTAAAGAGTAGGTGATGAGTACATGCAGGAAACAAAACAATTCCCGCTTATATCTGGAAATCTCTCATTAGATTTAGTGAATACAGAGTTAGTTAGGCGTGGACAACGTTATGATTTATTAATAACGGATGAAGATGTATTAGAATGGCTACATGTAATAAAGGTTAATCTGCCTTTTTGGAATGAAAAAACACTTATAGGAATTCAAGAGCGCATGGATCAAGTTACATCTAGCATATTAGAGGCAAGAGAAGTAATGAGAAAACAGTTTGAGGCAATTGCTGATCAGCACGAAATTTCTAATGATTTTATTACGTATTTGGAAAAACAAATTGAGAAGGCACCATTTACATATAAGGTCATTGAACAGTGTCTAGTACCTGTCCCAGTTGGAGAAATTGAGGATGTACTTGTATCGATAATTGCATTGGATGCTTTAACCTTAATAACAGAAAATGAGCTTATTTCTCTTAAAAGGTGTTCAAATCCCGATTGTGTTTTATTATTTATAGATAAAAGCGGAAAACGAAAATGGTGTTCTATGAAAATATGTGGGAACCGGAAAAAGGTAGCAAAATTTCAGGATCGAAAATGTGAAGAAGTTTAGGGAATCAACTTATATGAGTTGATTCTTTTTTTCTGCACCCTTAAACTAACCTCTAAAATTAATATTGACCGGTTAGTTTGTTTGGAATATAATTGTTGGTAAATAAAGGAGGAGAATGATGAACAATATAACAGCAGCTAAGAAGAAAGATGCTCCACCAATAAGTGTACGATATTTTGCAAAAATGAAAGGGAAAGGAAGAAGTCCGTTACAAGTAAATATAAAGGACTCTTTGACAGGACTATTAGGGGGATTTTTAACAATTCTCACCTTAACATATTTAACGAGTATAACTTCTACAGAATTGTTAATGGCTCCATTTGGGGCGAGTTGTGTATTAGCGTTTGGAGTTTGGAATGCACCGCTATCTCAGCCGCGTAATATTATTGGAGGACATTTGATTTCAACTTTTATTGGTCTATCAATATATCATTTGTTCGGGAATGAATATTGGACAATTGCTTTAGCAGTTGGGATGTCGATTGCTATTATGATGTTAACGAGAACAACGCATCCTCCGGCAGGGGCTGATCCAATTGTCGTTATTTTAGGAGCATACAGTTGGAGTTATTTAGTAACACCAGTTTTAGTTGGTTCTCTTGTTATTGTAGTTATTGCTTTATTCATTAATAACATGAGTAGTAAAAGAAGCTATCCAACTTTTTGGATATAATTTGTAAAGCGAAAAACAATTTGAGTAAGTATTTCGTTTTTACTATGTTTTAATTTTTATATAGAAAAAAGCCTTTAGTCGTAATTATGACTAAAGACTCCATTTCTCAAACTTTTTTAGTTTATAAAGAAAAGACACCCATATAAGAGTGTCTTTTCCGATAGTTTGTTTAGCAGAAGCAAGCAGCTCCAACGATGATTAATAAAATAAACAATACAACTAATAATGCAAATCCTCCAGCAAAACCGCAGCCTCCGCCGCAACTACCACCAAATCCCATAATAGTTCCTCCTTTAATAAGAGGGGAAAACAAAGGGTCACTCGTGTTTTTTAACGGATTCCATTTACTTTATGTTTGACGCATGAATGTGAGCAGGTCCTTTTGAAAATAAAAAAAGACACCTTGAGGTGCCGTCTGTCCCATGTATGTAATTAATATTCGCTAGCATAAAACTCTTTTATTAGCTTTATTTCATTTGTATCCGGGTCAAATTTAAATATTTTAATTTGGTTAGATTCGTCTTTGGATGCAAATGTATTATCACCAACTTGGGTCATATTGCTGGTGTTTAAGATAGGATCACTACCATGATCAGTGATTTCTACAGTTTTCTCACGATCCCAAAATGCAATGACAATAATCAAGATGATAAGGCATATACGTATGTTACGTAGTTCTCTTGATACAGTATTCTCCATTTGATAGTCTCCTTTGTTGTTGAATAGATTTTGTTTATAAAAGAGATAATTCTTATGAAAATAAATAAAAAAGACACTTGAAAGTGTCTTTTTTATTTGAGTTATGCGCATTGCTTAATAAGACGCTAGTTCCTCAATCGGAATATGAGTAACTATGTAGGGTGATTTTATTATAACATTTTAACCAGTAATGGGTCTATATGGGATTTTTGTAATTATTACGTTTATTTATTCAGAATGATAGATGTATCATTCTGAATTTGATCTATTAAAAGCAGTGGAAAAGGCAAAGGGCATACTTTATTCAGTGTTATAGGAATGTATAGAGATAGATTTCCCTTTACACAAACATAACGGTATAATATAGTTAAGTTAACTTAACTATAGAAACCGAAATAACAGCATGGAGGAAGAGTGCTATGACGAGAACGTATAAAGAAGTAATTAATGAAATGAACCGGGCTTATAATGAATTTTACATTTTACTATTTCAGGAGTTAAAAGATGAGTACGGTCTTACAGGACAGCAAGAAAGCATGCTATTTCATATTAATTTAAATGAAAACACGACAGCGAATCACATTGCGACTACTTTTAATATATCGAAAAGTGCTGTCAGCCAAGTTTTATCGAAATTGGAAAAGCAGCAGATGATTTCAAAACAAGTAAATCCTAATAATAAAAGGGAGTATTTCCTTACACTTGGTCCAAACGGTAGTAAGTATATGGAGCAGTTGTCTGAGTTAGATGATGTGTTAATTGAGAAATACTTTTCTAAAATCGATATAAATGCTTTAGAGCAAATGACGGATACGTTAACGAAAATAAATAAGATTATATTGGAAGAAAAACAGAAGGATCTTAATTGTAATGAGTAAAAAGGAGGGGAAGCATGTGATGAGTTACATACCAAATATGATTACGATAGCAAACTTTGTATGTGGACTTCTCGCTATTTACGCTATTCTCGTTCACGATATGTATTTGGGAGCAGTTTTTATTATTACAGGTATGTTATTTGATTTCTTTGATGGCATGGTTGCCCGGAAGCTAGATTCTGTTTCTGAAATTGGCGGAGAGTTAGACTCATTTGCAGATTTAGTTACCTTTGGCGTGGCACCGTCTATTCTTGCCTATAGTGTCGCTTTAAAAGATTTGCAGTCTATCGGGATGATATGTGCACTCGCTTACAGTATTTGCGGAATGCTTCGACTTGCAAGATTTAACACGCAGCAAAGCAAACTCCCAACCTTTATCGGAATGCCCATTCCATTCGCGGCCATGTGTCTCCTCATTTTATGCTTTTTAAATAATCCAGTTTCCGTGGCGTTTGGTACATGCGTACTTGCTTATTTAATGGTGAGCAAAATCAAATTTCCTCATTTTAAAAAAGATATATCGGAAAGCTTAAAGTCCGAAAAATGGAATTGATGATACGGAATTACAATGAAAAAGATAAAGGAGCATAACATGATTCGTATGGCATTAAGATCATTTAACATACAAATATATTGTTTGCTAGGCGTGATGTTAGTAGGGTGGTTGCTGACCCCTTTTCGAGCCCAGTTTGTAGGGATAAGCATTGGCCTTTTAGTTAGTATGTACTGCGCCTGGATTTTAGGAAGGCGTATTGAAAAGTTCGGAGACAGCATCGTAAAAAAAGAAAAAGCACCGATGCTCGGAATGATGAATCGGTTCGCAGCCGCAATACTCGGTGCAATTATTATGTATGAAATTGAACACCATGAGTTCATGTGGACATTTGCATCTGGAATTATGGGTGGGTATTTCTTGGTTATTATTAATTTGGGGTATTATAGTATGAGAGATGGGAAGGAATAGATTAGTACACTTTAATTAGAAATTAAAACCCCCTCAAGTATGGAATTACATACTTGAGGGGGTTTGTTAACGATTACAATCAAACCATTTTTAAGTTATCTTTCTTCCGAAAAATGTAAAAACAAAAACATCTTTTGTCCATTTTCCTTTCCCATACATATATAATACGAACCCACTAATACTAGTCAGTATAATAAGTACAGCGAAATATATCGAATTTTTGTTATTACCATTCTTTAAGCTATCTATAATTTGCTCCTTAGTATGTCCAATATAAACAAATTTCCCGTATCTATTAGGTAATTCTTTTATTACTTTTCCATCTACTGACCCAAGTACAACTACATTTTCTTTATTTTCTACTGCTCTAAATGAATAAAAACGTTTTTTTCCATCTGCTAACTTTGTAGCATTCGCCTGAATATCATTTATTCTTGTTGAAATTACATTCTGATCATTTAATTCCATAAAGGGAGTTTCCAGAGACACATTTTCTTTATTTATTAATTTTAATTCTTTATTTCCTATATGTATGGGTTCATTATAAAAAGCTGTTACTTGACCGTTACTCCATAAAGAACGATTTGGTGCAGAAGTCTGTGTGTAGTATGTTGTTTTTTTCTTTTGAATTCGATTCACTACCGCATACCCATCAGCAAGTAGCGTTTCATCTCCTGTTACACGTTCAGAATATATCTCTCCCCTTACAAAATATATACCATTTGCAACCTTTTTTTCACTTGAAATCATCTGTATATCACCGAGTTCATTCCAGACTAAAAAACTATTTAAACTCTTATACCCATAAAAAACACATACAATTAATAAAATTGTAAACAATGCCCCTATTTTAATTGTTGCCTTTTTATTCACTGATTGTTATTCCCCATATACTATTAATATTTTCATCTTAATTATAATTAGAACTATTATTGATGTACATTTATTCATCTTTTTTGCCCTAAGCTAACTTTGTTTACTTCACTTTTTTTCGGCACTATACATCTAGACGGTAAATCCATTGACCACGGCAAGACTTTATCAATTTCTTCTTTATTGTTTAAATCGTTATTGGATAGCGCTTCAAACAAATAACGAAGATAATGATAGGAACTTAGATTGTTCTTTTTTGTGATTTCAACCGGAAGGTTCTGTACAGACTCATCCCCATGGCCGCGTTTCTTCTTACGACGATAGGTGATTGTGTCAACAGGTTGGTTCGGGAGATCAGAATCACTTTCTTTCTCAGCCTCATTAAATAGTTCTAAAGCGAGTTTATTATTAGGTGTCTTTTCATAAAAAAATCTCCACATGTAGTATGTAAGGAGATTATCTCATGGGGTATTTACAAATAGTGGGTGTGGAATATTTGACGCTTACTTTTACTTAGGTAGATTATTTTTTATGTTTTTTAAACATAAATTTGTAAATTAACCATGTAATAATTATTGCCACAGGAGTAATTAATGCACCGTTAAACATTTTTTGATATATGTATAACATATTTAAAAGTAATAAAGAAATAATTGTAATAATCATATTATATTTTGAAAAGGTTTCTACGAATTTAGAATGTGCAAATAACTTTTTGTATATAAAGTAAAAGATTACAAAAAGGATTGTTGTTACTAAACTAAAAACACTAATTTGAAGATAAAATATAACTATTAAATTTGTTACTGCTATTATCATTAACCAAAAAATTATAAACAAATTAGATAAAACTTCTACACTTACTAATAGAGCTCCTAGCGTTGCAATAAAAGCAGCAATTTTATTTGAGGAATCACCTTTGTTATGAGAAGAATTTTGTCTATTCATGAATAAAAATCAGCTCCAATTTTCTTTATCCCCTTTAAAATAGATAATCATTTGTATATCAAAAAAAATCCATATATAAATGATTGTCTATTTTATATTATCAGAATTTTATTTTGTGTGGAATTGTATTATGTGATTGTTAGGCTCTTTTACCTAGGTACAAGGTGAAAATTTAAGAAAAATTTTATATTTACCCCACTCTTTATTTTAAAAGTTTTTCCTATCCTATAAACAAGTTACATCAAGGAGGAGACTGAAAATGAAGAAGTGGGGATTTTTTATTTTTAATATATTCCCGATATTCGAAGAGAAAGTAGAAGATTAAATATATGAACAAAGTACCGGTTCTTAAACTATGTTCTAAAATAATAGATGAAAATGTAAAGTTAGGGGATTCTACATGCATACAGGAGTTTTGATTAGTTATTTGTATACGTATTTTTTTACTATTATTTTTTGTATTGTGTTTCAAATTGGATTTTATTTTAAAGCGAAAAACAATATATCTATTCGGCATTTTCTATGGGTGTATGTTTTTCTATTCTACCTTTCGTTAGTGTATAGGGTGACGCAGATCGCGACTGTATGGGATATAAGTAGATATGAAACGTGGATTCGTGTAAATCAAATCAATTTGACTCTATTTGATACGGCGGGTAGTACTACGTATCTTTTGAACATTGTACTGTTTATGCCGTTAGGTTTTTTATTGCCGACTATTTGGCCGCGGTTTAGAAAAATGAAAAACACCGTATGTGCAGGATTCTTTTTTTCATTGGCAATTGAGTTAAATCAATTGTTAAATAATAGAATTACAGATATTGATGATTTATTTACGAACACCCTCGGGGCGATTATTGGGTATTTATTATATAGCGTTTTATTTAAAATGATATTTAAAAGAGAGGAAAAAAAGTTTGATACGAACTCTTCTCTAGTCATAAAATACGAGGCTATTTTTTGTTTAGTGTGTTCATTTGTAGGTGCGATGTTAATTTATCATCCAGCTTTATTTGGAAGACCTGTAATCATTCAGTGAGGTGATTAAGAATTTTTTTAACGCTCGTACGATATTTCAATTTGCAAAAAGCCTTTAACTCATTATAGTTAAAGGCTTTTATTATCATAATTTTAGTTACCAACTACCCACTCGAGCATCCGTCTTCAACCACTTCACCCAATCCAAATCCTCTACTTTAAGCAAACTCAGTGAAACACCTTTCATATCTAAAGAAGTTAGAAGGGTACCAACTTTTACGAATGTAACTTGTAATCCTTCAAGCTCACATAAACGGCGAATGTCGTTTGCGAAAATGTATTGTTCCATTAATGGTGTCGCGCCGAGTCCATTAATGAGAATGGCGAAGTTGTCACCTTTTCTCCAGCGGTAAATGCTTTTTAATTTGTTCATTAGTTCAATCGCTAATATTTCAGAAGAGGATAGTGCTTCTTTACGGTAACCTTTTTCTCCGTGAATGCCGACGCCGTAAAAGACTTCATCTTCGTTTAATGTGAATGAAGCTTTTCCTTTCACTGGATCGTTTGCAGGTGAAAGGGCGACTCCTAATGTGTGTAAGTTTTCGGTAACAGAACGGCCGAGTGCTGTTAGTTCTTCTAAAGAATGTCCTTCAAGAGCGGCCGCACCAAGTATTTTTTGAACGAATACAGTACCGGCTACGCCGCGTCTTCTTTTATTAAAAGAAGCATCATCTTCAATTGAAACGTCGTCATTTACGATGATGTGGTCAATTTGTCTTCCTTCTTCTTTGGCAATTTGCTTTGCCGCTAGAAAGTTTTCAACGTCATCTTTAAAGTTTTTAATGATGAATAAAATACTTTTCTCTATTGGCATGAGTCGAGTAGCCGCTACAATTTGTTCTACTGTAGGCGGAGTGAAAATATTGCCGTTTACTGCCGCCGTAAGCATACCTTTTCCTACATAGCCAATATCAGCTGGTTCATGTCCGCTACCACCGCCGCTTATAATAGCGACGTTTTGCTTCAGTTTTTCAATGTTTTTTACATAAATGATGTTATTTGTTTCGTCGTAATTTACTTTGTCGTTATGTTCAAAATAAAAGCCATGCATCATATCTTGAACGATATTTTGTACATCATTCATAATCTTTTTCATTGCTTTTGCCACCCTTTAATTACTTTGCTGATTGCTCCAGTAATAGTAGTAATTGATTGTTTATCATATTTTTCATGAGAGAAGACATAATGGAAGGATCTACTTTGCACTTACTTTCAATCCAATCTTTAATCGTTCCAACGAAGCCGTGACTATAAAAGGAGGCAATCGTATTTTTTGTCTCATCAGAAAGGCTGAATCCGCAGCTCACGGATAGTTCATCAATAATTTTCATGTATAAGTTTTTCGTATGCTCAAATAAATAGTGATTAAACGAGTTTTGTTCAATGACTTTAAAAGCATTTCGGTAAAATTTTTGATTTTCATAAAAGTAATCAAATAATAAATCGAAAATGTTTTCCCATGTTTCATAGTCGAGAAAGTCGATAATGTTTTCTTTCGTTTCTTCTCTATAAATCCAGCTTAATAGTTCAAATTTATCTTTAAAATGATAGTAAAAAGTTTGCCTACGCATTTGACAGTGTAACATAATATCGCTTACTGATATTTTATGAAACGACTCTGTTTCCATTAAATACTTCAATGAGTTCGCGATTATCTTTTTAGAAATTATAGAAGAGGTCATCTGAATCATCCCTAGAATGTTATTAATATAAAAATCCTATCTATAAATGAGAGCGGTGTCTTTAGACAGATTGTCCATTTTGTCCGTTTACTATAAAACGCTTTCATTTTAACATGAGTAGTAAGAAGAAGATTTCAAATATATCACAATATATTAAAGGAATTGAGGGAGAACTACAATGAAAAAGATTATAAACAAACCAGAAACATTAGTAATGGAAATGTGTAACGGAATGGTTATGGCTCATCCGGAGCTTGAGCTTTTGAAAAAATATAAAGTAATTAAGAAGAAAGAAATGAACGAAAACAAAGTAACGTTAATTAGTGGCGGCGGTAGTGGTCATGAGCCGGCACATGCAGGATTAGTCGGAAAAGGAATGTTAGATGCGGCAGTGTGCGGAGATGTATTTGCTTCTCCTTCACAAATTCAGGTATACCAAGCGATTAAAGAGACAGCTAGTAAAAAAGGTACGTTATTAATTATTAAAAATTACAGCGGCGATATTATGAATTTCAAAAACGGTGCGCATTTAGCGACTGAAGATGGAATTGAAGTCGACTACGTAAAAGTGGACGATGATATTGCGGTAGAAGATAGTTTATATACAGTAGGACGCCGCGGCGTTGCGGGCGTTATTCTCGTTCATAAAATTGCCGGCGCAGCAGCGGAAGCAGGTATGGATTTAGGAGCGGTGAAAGCAGTAGCAGAAAAAGCAGCTGCTAACGTGCGCACAATCGGTTTAGCGTTAACGTCTTGTACTGTTCCAGCGAGCGGATTACCTACTTTCACACTTGCGGAAGATGAAATGGAATACGGCGTAGGTATTCACGGTGAACCAGGAATTAAGCGTGAAAAAATGTTGTCAGCAGATGAATTAGCGAACCGTATGACAAATGATCTTGTAAAAGATTTAGGAGTAAAAGATGGCGAAGAAATTGCACTTCTAGTTAACGGTTTTGGCGGAACACCACTGCAAGAACTTTACCTGTTTAACAACGCAGTTACGAGAGAACTAGCTGCCAGAAACATTAAAATTAATAGAGTATTTGTCGGTAACTATATGACGAGTATTGATATGGCAGGTATGTCTTTAACAGTGATGAAATTAGATGATGAGTTAAAAACATTACTATCTAAAGAGTGTAATACACCTGCGTTTAAAGTAGATGGACCGGTTGAAAGTGTAGAGTACGTGAATGTACTTGAAGAGACAGAAGAGAAGGAAGTTTCGTTCGAAATAGAAACAGCGGAAGAGCACGCTGTTATTAAAAATAATGTCATTACATTAAACAACATGATTTATCTCGTTGATAAAATGAGCGATATTATTATTAAAAATGAGGTACCGTTCTGTGAGTTAGACACACATGCAGGTGACGGCGACTTCGGAATGAGTGTGGCAAAAGGATTTAAGCAATTAAAACGTGAGTGGCATTCTATTGTAGAACAGGAGAATGTAACGATCGGATCATTCCTTGATGGCTGCTCAATGATTATTATGGAACATTGCGGCGGCGCATCTGGTCCAATTTGGGGCGGTGCATTCCGCGCAGCTAGTAAAGCAGCAGGCGAGAAGCGTGAGTTAACAGTGAAAGAATTCGCTGAAATGTTACAAGCAGCACTGCAAGGTATACAATCTATCGGTGAAAGATCATTCGGAAGAGGAGCAGTAGTTGGTGACAAAACACTAGTTGACGCACTTGCTCCATGTGTAGACTCTTGGTTAGCTAGCGCTTCAAACGAAGAAGACATGAAAGCTGCCTTTGAAAAAGGTGCAGAAGCAGCGGTTAAAGGAGCAGAGTACACGAAAGAAATCGTAGCTCGCATGGGCCGTGCCGGTACAGTTGGTGAAAGAAGTTTAGGCTATCCTGATGCAGGTGCGCATGCGCTTGGGGTTATCTTTACGGAGATTGCGGGTAGTTTGAAATAGAAGTTAGAAGATCCCCTCTGCCTTATGGTGGAGGGGATCTTTAATTATAACCATCATTCTTCCAGTGAAAAAATTTATTTGTTAGCCAATCTAGAAGCCGCCTCTTCAACTTCTTTATATGCGTTTTGTAATACTTCAGTTGGACCTAGTACTGCTGTTCCTTGTGCACGAACGATTTGATAATCTTCAATACCAAGAAAATTAAACATTGCTTTTAAATATTTATGAGAGTATTCCACTTCTGTATACCAATCATCATTTGTATAGATTCCTCCACTTGCTTGTATAACAAGCATTCTTCTTCCATCTTTAAGTAGTCCCACTGATCCAGTTTCAGTATATTTAAATGTTTCACGTGCAATCATGATATTGTCCATGTAATCTTTTAACTTTGATGGAATATTAAAGTTGTGCAAAGGTAATACGATAACATACGTATTTGCACTTTTAAATTGTTGTAAAATTTCGGACATACGCTCTGTTACTTTTTGTTCTTCATCAGTTAACTTTTGTCCATTTCCTTGCTTTTCCCATGCGCTTAAAACAGTTTTATCTATCATTGGTACTACATCATCGTATAAATTAATCTGTTCAATCGTTTCATTATTAGGAATTAATTCTTTATAAGATACTAAAAAGTGGTTAAGAACCTTAATGCTGACTGATGATGTATCATCCACTTTCGGATGTGCGTTTATGATAAGTGTTTTGTTCATTTGTATTTCCCCTTTTTAAAAGTTTTTACATTTTAATCGTCGACTAAGTTAATCGTCGATTAACTTGGTCTTTAATATAAACTCTGAAATTATTTTTGTCAAATGAAATACATACTATTCTAAAAGAGCCTTTTTTTATTTGACTAAAATTCTAAATGGTCCTAAGATACAATTTGATAACCCTTAAAATAAAAAGCAGGTGATTTGTATATGCAATATAGTGTTGGGGTTGAATATGCCTTGCATTGCCTAGTTTATTTAATTAATACTCCTTCTAAGGAAAGTGTTGGAATAAAAGATTTGGCAGAGTTTCAAGGACTTTCTGAAACATTTCTTTCAAAAGTTTTCGGTAAATTATCTAAAGCTGACATTGTGAATTCTGTCCCAGGTGTAAAGGGAGGATATAGGTTAGCTAAGTCCCCAGAAGATATTTCTTTTTGGGATGTGATAGAAGCTGTCGAAGGTCCAAAGCCTATTTTTCAATGTAAAAATATTGTGCAGAATGGTCTACTATATCGAGATGAGGCTTGTAATTCTTGTGAACCTAGCAATTCTTCTTGTACAATTAACTTAGTAATGCTTGAAGCAGAAGAATACATGCGTGAGTTTCTCCGTAAAAAGACTCTTGCATGGTTAGATAAAGAACTTGATATTGTTTTACCTGAAAAGACAAGGGTAGATACTCGTGAATACTTCAAACAAAAAAACTCTAACTAAATCGCCATGACGAATTAGTTAGAGTTTTTTTGTTTGTTTTTTAACATTAATTCCATCATGTGAGTACTTCATCATAAATTCCTTCTTTAAATATCACATTTAATTAACTCATAAAGTTTCAAATTGATTAACATTAAAATTCTAAAAAATACAATTTTATTTTCGTGAAAAGTAAATGAATTTATGTTTTCAGATATTTTAAACATATTGAAAATCACCTTTGAAAAAGGAGCAGAGTATACGAAAGAAATCGTAGCTCGCATGGGCCGCGCCGATACAGTTGGTGAAAGAAGCTTAGGCTATCCAGATGCAGGTGCCCATGCGCTTGGAGTTATCTTTACGGAGATTGCGGGTAGTTTGAAATAGGAATGAGAAAGTCCCTCTGTCTTAAGTCGGAGGGACTTTTATATAGTTGATATGTAGAAGACTTCTTTCAGTACTTTTTGCTTATTTGAGAGATTTCTTCAATCAAATTGTATGTTAGACTTAGTTTTTTTGTGATTGCAGCTTATCGATTTTCCAGTGTGCTCCTAGAGGATCTAAAGAGCTTTCAATATGAAACATATATTCATCTGCGGTACTTGGTACTTCAAAAACTATTTTTAATTCTGCCGTTTCATTTGGTTTAACTTGTATATCAGAAGGGTTTTGGTCAAGCACCTTTCCTTCATAAGTTTTTCCGTCTTTTTCATCTTTTAAGTTATATTTTAATTCTGATAGTCCAATCATTTGACCACGTACATTTTTTACAGAGACATTAACAACGATAGAATCGTTGCTATCATTTAAATATGCACTTTGAACAGCGCTCAAGTAATAGCCGCCCTTAACACTCTCACCAACTAATAAAATACCTTGTTCCAAGCGGCTCATATCTTCTTTTTCTTCAAAATTTATTAATTCTTCATTTTCATTTTTTGCGGTTGGTTCTTCTATTGGACCATTTTCAACGGCAATATCTTTTTTATCTTGTGTGCAAGCAGCCGTAACACTGACTAATACTAGAATGAAAGTAAATAATATGGATAATTTTTTCATAAAATTTATCTGTCTCCTTAAGTTTCTCAATTTTGTACAACGATACATATAAGATTAACATAATGTCTCATTATTGGCTCCAAATAGGGGGCTTTTAGACGCCTTATTCTTTTTACTTTTAATATACATTTGATTGGTTCTCACGATATTTGTTAATCTTTTAAAACATTGGCTTAGTAATACCAAGGATTATTATAGATATATTAATCACATAATTTGTCCCTATCAAAATGAGCGCCTTTTGCATCTAATATATTGTAAATATATTTTAT
Organism: Bacillus basilensis; assembly: GCF_050630465.1. Classification (NCBI taxonomy): domain Bacteria; kingdom Bacillati; phylum Bacillota; class Bacilli; order Caryophanales; family Bacillaceae; genus Bacillus; species Bacillus basilensis. Next base: position 208,805 of record NZ_JBNTQO010000004.1, read on the forward strand.
TTTGAAAGGATGTGATTATATGGCTCATAAATCTACTGGAGTGTTTCGAGTTCCAGTTTCTGAAAATGGGATTATTCCAACTGCTCTCAACATTATGTTAAACAATGATTCACGCTGCCATACTAGTAATGTAACGGTAACTGTTAAGAGAAGTCCAAACACTTCTTTCCCAACTCAAAATGAATTAGTTGAAATCTCTCGTACTTTTGTTTCTTTAGAACCAAACAGAACAACTAAGATTGTGTTGTTTACTCCAGAATTCCAAATAGAAGATTTTCTTGATGTTATTATTAGTGGAAATAAAGACGATGTTAAGGATGTTCTTGTATATTCTTTCTTAGCAGATTCAGCAGGTCACAATCTGCCATCTACTGTTTTCAGAAATGCAGAATACACTTTTGCTTGCTGACAATGTGATGATGTATTCTTTACTATCATATCAAGGTGCCATCCTGCAGCTTGAATCATCTTAATTTTATTGTGTTGTTATTATATAAGAAAAGAAGACATCGATTAAGATGTCTTCTCTTACTTGTACACTTGGTGTTAAGAAGGTATTATATTGCTTAAAAACCATGAAAAAATATAACAATCATCGAGTAAGCCTATTATAGCATCAATAAATAGGTTTCAATATGTAATGTTACATATATATAGATTTATTTATATTTAATCTATATAGTTAAATTGTCTGTTATTTGTTTTAATTCATTTACTTATTGTATTTTATTTTATTTTTGAGTGCTCCAGCAATGGAGCCTTTTTTTATATTGGTGAGATTGTATTAATATGAAAGAATAGAATTAACTGTATATTGTAAGGGTGATATACCTATGGAGTTTTTGTTTGAGCTTCTAAAAGAATTGGTGAAATCCATTGTACGTGAAGTTTCTGCATATGTTTTATTTACATAAAATTCGCCTTTTTCTATAATCCTATTCATCTTTTTATACGTTTCTATCATGGCGGTACCCCATTTATAGGTTATGAGAAAGGGTATTTTTTGCACTATTATCTATTCTTGGATATTATTAATAATATCTATATGAAATTATTTTTTTATTAAAAAAGGTTTGGCGGTGTGTAAAATGATTAAAGGGATTAAAAATATTGAAACGAAAGAACCGATAAACATGTTTCTATTTATTCCCTGTAGTACTCTTTTGTTTGATAATATTTATCAACATTTTATTCTTAGAAAGGATTTTACACTAGAGAAGCTTTTATTTGAACTCGTATTTTTATTTATTTTCATTTCATTTTTTTTATGTAATAAGTGTTTACAAAAAATGGATAAACAAATGTTTACAAAATATATTTTTCTTGGCGTTAGTATTAGTTATCTTTTGGCATACGATCTTATGTTTATACGTAATCCAGGTGCTTCTTTACATATCCCTTATTTAGAGTGCTTCTTAGTAATTTCTGCACCTTTATTTTTAAGTATTCATTATCTTCTATCGGTATCTATCTGTATGATATGTAGATTTTTAATTGCTATTTATTATTTTGAAATTAACTATCCAATATCATTAATATTATTATTTCTAACAATTTTTATTACGTCATTTTTTGTATTTCTTTCATTAAAATTTTTAGTACAAAAAATTAAAGCATCCTATGAAAAGCAAATGAAAGAAACAGCTGTATCGATAATGAGGATAATGGAATTAAAGGATCAATATACGAAAGGACATAGTGAACGTGTAGCCAATTATGCTACTATTCTTGCTAAAGAAACAAATGAATATGATGATAATTCTTTAAAACAATTTCATTTTATTTGTTTATTACATGATATAGGGAAAATAGGTATTCCGGATGAAGTTTTAAAGAAAGCATCTTCTCTTACAGAAGAAGAATATAATATTATTAAGACACACCCACAATTAGGACTAGAAGTTTTTAAAAATATATCTTTAATAAAAGGTAGTGAAGACATAATTCTTTCTCATCATGAAAGATGGGATGGAAAGGGCTATCCTCAAAAACTAAAAGGAAATCAAATACCACTATGCGCAAGAATTGTTGCAATAGCAGATGCATTCGATGCAATGACTTCTTCAAGAGCATATCGTTCGGCTCTATCTCCTGAAGAAGCTTATAGACGTATTATAGAAGGATCTGGTACACAATTTGATCCTTCTATAGTAGCGGTTTTCAAAAAGGTATTTCCTTTGTGGGAAAAAATGGTCCCAAATTCTTTTAGTTAAAAGTTCATGTCTGAAATCGATTCATATTTGAGGTATGAAGAATGCGAAAAATGAAAAACCCGAATCCAATCGTGATAAAAGTTTGAAACTAGATAATGAATAAGGCACATAAAGAAAAGGTACCTATATATAGGTACCTTTTCTAATAGTTTTTTAGCAGAAACAACTGCATCCGATAATGATTAATAGAATAAATAATACAACTAATAAAGCAAATCCTCCAGCGAAACCGCAGCCTTCGCCGCAACTAACACCATATCCCATAACAATAGTGCCTCCTTTAGATAAAAGGGTAAAACTAGGGTTCATTCCATGGATTTTAATGGGTTCACTTTACCTTATGTTTTAAAGAATGAATTGAGCAGGTCCTTTTGAAAATAAAGAAAAGACGCCATTAGGCGCCTTCCTTTTAGGTAGATAAGACTTTAGTTTTCCAATCTAAAGAAATTTTGTATCAGTTCTTTGTGAGTATATCATAATATCTGATTGATTTATTATGCATTGTTACATACTTCTCTAAATCCCTCTATTTTTCATTTGATAAAATAAAATCCTAATATTACCAAAAAATAAATAAATATTTCTACATATTCAAGATATTTACATAAATTACAAAAGTGATACATTTAAGTTGTAAGTTATAAAAACTATTAAAGGGGGATTTATTATGTTCAAGAAATTAGTAGTAGGGCTATTAGCAACTGGTATTGCATTAACAGGAGGAATTGGAGCGGCTTCAGCTGATACGCAAAAAGCTGTGAGTTCTCCGAAGCAAGCAACATGCTCAATTCCTTATGAGTATTCTAATGGTAAATTCAAAAGAACTCTGTATTACTCAAATGGAGTATATGCTAATAGTTTTAATGAAAATGTTTGTGGCGGGACGATTACATGGTATTTAAAGCATGTTCAAAATGGAGTTGCTTTTTACGAAGGTAATTTAAAATAGTAGATTTTTTGAACCTCATTTATTGAGGTTCTTTTATTTTGAGTTTTTAAACTGATTCTCCATAAAAAAAGACACCTAAAGGTACCTTTCTGCGACTTAAATCATCTTAATTTTAATAATATAGTTTTAAGCTTAAAAACTATAGGGAGTTCTCCTATGTGCTTTTTAAATAGCTTTTGCGAAATTATGAGTGTTTTTTTATTTTGTATTTCAATAAGTTCATCTGGATCATTTTTAGATAATATTCTTTTCCTATTAGCTCAAATATAAATAATGCTATTTTCATGTTAGTAACAACATCTTCTCGAATACATTTTATTCTTTGAATGTATCTGGTTTTTCAACTCTGAATGATTTTACCTCACCGCATTCTAAACAGAATGTGGTTAATAGCTTAGAACGTTTCCCTCCTGAAAAGAACCTACTAGATTCATCTTCACAAACATATGCGTGATAAGCAGATCCAACCCTTCCTTCTTTAAATGTAGTAGAACCGCAATTATCACATCTTTTATTTTTCATATTACTAACACCTCTTTTGGTTCGTATTTATTTTGCTGTATTTTTATAATAGAAGCAAAGCAACTTGGTTATACATGATGTTTTCGACATGATACAACATACCCCTTCATATATTCGTAAGTAAAACAAGATAATACCCTCATGAACCGCTATAAAAATATGATTTCTTATATATCATTTAATTTTTATCGGAAAAATAAGTATTAAACAATTGATTTTTATTATTCTGATGATTATAATAAAAAAATCACAAAAAAAAACAATTCTTATGTTGAGAAGTGGAGGGACGGGCCCTATGAAACTTCGGCAACCTCGTTTTAGACGAAAGGTGCCAAATCCTGCAGGTGAAGAAAAACCTGAAAGATAAGAGCGGTTCAATTAGTCAAGAAGGCTACTCTTATTTCGATAAGAGTAGCCTTTTTTATGGCTAAAAGGTAAAGGGGGAATAGGTAGTGGAGTATGGTTTTTGGTTGCCGATTTTTGGGGGATGGCTTCGAAATGTAGATGATGAATCTATGCCGCCTACGTTTGAGTATGCAAAACAAACAGCGCAAGCGGCAGAACAATTAGGTTTTTCAACAACTCTTATTGCAGAATTAAACTTAAATGATATAAAAGGTGTTTCAGCACCAAGTTTGGAAGCATGGACAACTGCGGCAGCACTTGCAGCAGTGACGGATAGATTAGAGATTATGACAGCTGTAAGACCTGGTTTCCACAATCCAGCAGTTACAGCGAAAATGGCAGCGAATATTGATCAATTAAGTAATGGCCGTTTTACATTGAATGTAGTTTCAGCATGGTGGGAAGAAGAAGCTAGACAGTATGGCGGGGGATTTACTGCACACGACGAGAGATATGATCGTACGGAGGAATTTGTAACAGTTTTGAAAGGGCTTTGGAAAGAAGAAGAGTTTTCTTATAAGGGGAATTTTTATGAGATTCATAATACACATTTAAGTCCAAAACCTGTGCAGAAACAAGGGATTAAGATCTATGCAGGTGGTGAGAGTAAGCGAGGAAAAGAGGTAATCGTAAAACACGCGGATGCATATGTCATGCATGGTGGAACAGTGGAAGAAGTATCTGTGAAAATAGAAGATATGAAGAATCGTAGAAAGAAAGTTACAGAGGAGCCATTGCAGTCATTCGGGCTTGCGGCTTACGTCATTTGTCGTGATACAGAAGAAGAGGCATTAGAGGAATGGAGACGCATAACGGATGTGAAAGAAGGTGCGTTAGGTTATGCGGGTTACCAAGATTTTATTAGTAAATCGCATTTAGAACAGCAAGTGAAATTGAATGATTATTCCGTATCTAATCGCGGGTTACGTCCTAATCTAATCGGAACACCAGAACAAATTGCAGAAAGGATACTCGCTTTTGAAAAAGTAGGTGTTACATTATTACTTTTACAATTTTCGCCACAGCTTGAAGAGATGAAACGATTTTCTGAAAAAGTGATGCCATTAGTTGAATTGAAAAGAAAGGAATTGATTACAAATGAGTAAAATTTACATATTACATGAGAATAAGGAATGGACGGAACATTTAGTGAAAAGGTTGGAAGAACTGGAGTTACCGTATGAGGAATGGCATTTAGATAAAGGAACAATATCGTTAGAACAAGAGCCTCCTCAAGGTGTTTTTTATAGCCGCATGAGTGCTTCTTCACATACGAGAGGACATCGTTATGCACCTGAATTGACTGAGGGGGTTCTTGCTTGGTTAGAGGGATACGGGCGAACAGTATTTAATGGATCTCGTGCATTACGCCTTGAAGTAAGTAAATTGAATCAATATGCAGCATTAAGAAATTTTGGGATACAAGTGCCGAAAACAATTGGTGCTGTTGGCCGCGCTAATATAGTAAAAGCAGCAAGGGAGTTAGGGGAAGTACCGTTCATTACAAAGCATAACCGGGCAGGGAAAGGCCTTGGTGTTCAACTATTTCATTCCATCGATGCTTTAGAACAGTATTTGGATAGTCCGGCGTTTGAAGAACCTATCGATGGAATTACTTTAATCCAGCAGTATATTGAAGCGCCAGAACCATATATTACGCGTTGTGAGTTTGTAGGTGGTCAGTTTGTATATGCAGTTAAAGTAGATACATCAGAAGGATTTGAGCTTTGTCCAGCAGATGCATGCTCGATTCACGATGCTTTTTGCCCAGTAGGAGAAGAGAGTAAGAAAGAATCGTCAACAAAATTTGAAATTATATCGGACTTCCATGAGCCAATTATTGAACAATACAAAGAATTTTTGAAGAAAAATGAAATCACTGTTGCCGGTATTGAATTTATTCGCAGTTCGGATGGAGCAATTTATACGTATGATATTAATACAAACACAAACTATAATTCTGATGCAGAGTCTGTAGCTAATCAATTTGGTATGCTTGAGCTTGCTAAATTCCTTGGAATAGAATTAGAAAAACAAGTAGAGGCAGTTAATATATAAGATTCTAGTGAAAATCATTGTTAAAGTAATAGTGGGAGTACTTACAAGCTCTTATGTTTTTGTATTAGAACGAAAAGTATAAGAAACAGCCCAAGTTTCAATGAGGAACTTGGGCTGTTTGTATGTTGTATTTCTCTTTTATATATATTCGCAAGTAAAGTAGCATAATATTCCTATAACAATTAGAACAATAAAACGTAATAGTTCCTTGCCTGTTGATTTTGTTTTGATTGCCGATATACTTATTCTCCATCCAGCCATTTTTGGGTATGTTCGATAAAGCGTTTTGCCGCTGGTAATGCGTGTTTAATTGAAGTGAGTGACAACCCAAGTGATCGAGTAGGTCTGTCTTCCAATTCTACAATCGTAACATTTTCGCTTTGTCCTTGTAATGCGAGTTCAGACATGACGCTGATCCCAAGTCCATTCTCCACCATCGCGACAATTACATGATCATCGCCGGTTTCAAATTGAATATTGAGATGAACCCGAGCTGCTTCTAATACTTTCCTAACATCGTAACCGCACGAAGAAGCAGGCATAATAAAAGGCACTTTCTCAAGCTGAGCATACCGAATCGTGGATTGTTTACTTAACGGGTGATCTTTAGGGAGTACACATAGCATTCGATCTTTTCTTAGTGGAATAGATTCGAGATGACTTGAAGACGGTAGTGACATAAAACCTAAGTCAATTACTCCTTGTTGAATCCACGTTTCAATCGTGCCATAATCTCCTTCCATTAATTTGATTTCAATTCGAGGGTGTTCCAAGTGAAATCGATGTATGATTGCAGGCAGCCAGTGAGTGGACACGCTTGTAAAGGTGCCAATGCGCAAGGTTCCCGCCTCTATGCCATTAATCTCTGCAACAGCTTGCTTTAATCGCTCATTATGGTTTACTATTTCACGCACATGCGTTAAAATACGGTCACCATTTTCCGTTAATCGAATGCCTGTTTTATTCCGAGAAAGCAGTTGAAACCCATACTCTAATTCAAGACTCCTGATCGCATGGCTGACACCTGACTGAGTTATATTCAGTGCTTCTGCTGCTCTTGATAAATTTCCCATTTCAACCGTCTTCAGAAAAATTTCGAACTTAGTCAGACTCATCGAATCTCCTACTTTCTTATGTATGAATTTTGTTCAAGTATAGCATTAAATATATTCAATTTACTAATATTTCAATCATAAATATACTATGTACATAAAATTGAAAAGGGGAACTAAAAATGAAACCTATAAAAGCTGATTTTATGATCTTAGTTGTTACAATGACCTGGGGTTCTTCCTACCTTTTTATGAAAGTCGGATTGGAAACTGTTCCTTCATTTTCTCTTGTTGCATTACGCTTTGGTATTGCTTTTTTGGTTTGTGTCGCTGTTTTTTGTAAACAATTTCGTTCAATCTATTTTGTTACTCTAAAATATGGTTTTATTCTGGGGTTTTTACTATTTGTGGTATCTGCTTCAGTCATCTTAGGTTTAAAAACAACATCAGCTTCAAATGCCGGTTTTCTAGCCAGTTTGACTGTAATCTTTATCCCTTTATTATCTATCGTTCTGTTCAAAGAACGACTAAGTTATAGACTGATCATTAGTGCCCTTGTTGCAATGACAGGCATTGGTTTACTGACTTTGAATAATCAATTAACACTAAACTCTGGAGATTTACTCTGTATACTCGCCGCTTTCTTTTATGCTTTTCATATTATTGTCACCGGGAGGGCGGCTAAAGTTGCGAATACATTGCAGCTTGGTATTCTTCAATTGGGATTTGCAGGAGGCTTTGGCATACTCTTTGCCCTGATTTTCGAAAAGCCGCAACTTCCATCCACTAAAGAAAGTTGGATCGCTGTACTGGTGTTAAGCATTGTCTGCAGTGCTTTTGCCTACATTGTTCAGGCGATGGCGCAGAAATACACAACACCGACACATACAGGACTCATTTTTTCATTAGAACCTGTATTTTCTGCAATATTCGCTTACCTGTTCATGAACGAAGTATTGCCACTCAAAGGGTATATTGGAGCATTGCTTATTCTTAGCGGTGTTATACTGGCTGAGATAAAAGTGAAGCGAAAACATTCATTTAAAGTAAAGAAGAGAGACGTGAAATGTACAGAGTAGTACCACTGAGTGAAGTTTCGCTTTATTCCAATGATTTTTGAATGTTATATTCCCTTATTATTTATATATTCACAAGTAAAACAACATAATATCACTATGAACACCTATAACAATATGAGTTTTTGCATATTTCAAAACTTAGTATATCCTTCAAAAAATTTTAATAGTATAATATGTTTTGTCATATTATTTTAGATTTTTCGACAAAATATATAAATAGAGAACGTATTGGGAGAAGGAATTATGTACACAAAACTACTAAAATCAATTACATCATTATCACTTATAGGTGGTGCTTTACTATATACAAATGGCAGTGACGTGAGAGCTGCTGAGGCAGGTATTTTTTCTGATGTGCCTACGTCGCATTGGTCGTATCCGGCAATTAAAGATTTATCGAGTAAAAATATTATTTCCGGTTATGGAAATGGGAAGTTTGGTTTCGGTGATGTTGCGACGAGAGAGCAAGTTGCAGCTTTAATTTATCGTGCGCTGTTACCGAATAAGCAAGGTGGTGCGTTCAGTAATGAAGGTGCTCGTTATGTATTAAAAGATGGATCTACTTTAAACAATCCGTATCGAGATATTCGCGCAGGATCCACATTGTTTCCAGAAGAGGTTTTAACGTTAACGAAATTAGGAATTTTTAATGGGGATGGAAACGGAGGGTTTAGACCGAAAGATTCTGTTAGCCGTGCAGAAATGGCGCAAATTATTAAAAATGCTTTTCAAGTTTCAGCTAAGCAAAAGCATACATTTAATGATGTTCCGAATGGTTTTTGGGCAGAAGGTGCGATTAGTGCGGTGCAGTCAAACGGGATTGCATCTGGTACAGGCGACGGGAAATTTGAACCTGCAAAAACGGTAACGCGTGAACAGTATGCACAGTTTTTATATAATGCTTTGCAATATAAAAATCCTGCGGTTGCGGTGAAAGATACAGGAGATGCAGCATTATTAGCAGCATTTAAAGATGAAGTGCAAAAGCGTATTAATACATATGAAACAAATATTACACTTCCATATAAAACGAAAAATAGCAATATGCAAGAAGTGATGGATACGCTTTTTAACGCCTATAAAGAAGTGGCAAGTAAAAATGAGTATACAAATTATAATAGATCGAATGTTTCATATGGAATTTCTGGATCACCTGGAAATTATACGTTTACGCTGAAAATTACATATCGCGAAACGAAAGAACAAACGGAATATGTAATGAAGCAAGCAAAGGCAATTGTTTCTTCTATTACTCAAGTTGGAATGGATGATCACCAAAAAGTGAAAGCGATTCATGATTATGTCGTAAAACATATTTCTTACGATACGTCTTATAAAGCTTACACAGCATATGAAGCACTTGTAAATCGTTCTGCGGTTTGCCAAGGTTACGCACTATTAACCTATCAATTATTAAAAGAAGCGGGAATTGAGAATCATTTTGTAGTAGGAACTGGAGACGGTCAGCCTCATGCTTGGAATTTAGTGAAAATCGAAAACAAATGGTATCACCTTGATACAACATTCGATGATCCGGTGCCAGATGAGCAGGGCCGCGTAACATATTCATATTTCAACTTATCAGATGAGCAAATCGCAAGAAATCACGTGTGGAATAGAAGTGACTATCCGCAAGCTACAACAAATTATTATAGTACATTAACAAATAAAATTGCGGCAGGTGGTACGAAAACCACTGCATACCAACAAATATTAAAAGATACAAAGTTAAATTATTTAGGAAATGAATACATTGCAAACAACTATAATGAATTCAAAAATAAAATGCAGCAACGTTATAATGCAAAGTCACCAAAAATTGAAATCCTTTATAAACAATCAATGGATGGCGCATTGCAAGATGTGAAAAAAGTAATTGGAGAAATCGGTTATCCGCAAGGAGCGAACCGTGTTTCTTATAAAGCTGAGCCGTATAATGCGAAAGAAGGATATTCTTTAGTGACGATTACGTTTACGTATTGAGAATGAGAGAAAGCATCTGTTTCAGGTGCTTTTTTTATTGTTGAAAAAGAGATTTTAAAAATTATATAATTTATTGTAAACTGCATACAAAACAATGATTGAGAAGATTTGTTATAAAACATATACTTAAATGATTAAAAGGACACATAATACGGAGGACTAATATGACAAAGAATAAAAATGAGTTATTGGTAGAACAACGAGAAGAATTGTTAAAAGTATTAAAATCTCGTTTTGAGAAGAATATGAACCGCCATGAAGAACTTGAATGGGCTAAAGTTGAAGCGAAGTTGGACGCTAATCCTGAAAAATTGTGGTCACTTAATGAAATGGAAGTAACTGGTGGTGAGCCAGATGTTATTGCTTATGATAAAGAGAAGGATGAGTATACTTTCTGTGATTGTTCAAAGGAGAGTCCTAAAGGCCGCAGAAGCCTTTGTTATGATCGTGAAGCGCTAGAATCAAGAAAAAAACATCAACCAGAAAATACGGTTATTGATGTAGCAAATGCTATGGGTATTGAACTATTGACTGAAGAGCAATATCGAGAGTTGCAACAACTTGGGGATTTTGATATAAAATCATCAAGTTGGGTACAAACACCTTCAGATATTAGAGAGCTCGGTGGTGCGCTTTTCTGTGATTATCGCTTCGGACATGTTTTTGTGTACCACAATGGAGCAGATTCTTACTATGCTGCCAGAGGTTTTCGTGGTTCTTTAAGGGTTTAAGTTTTATGTGAATAAGAAAAGGGTCTGCATTCAAAGGCGAAGAATAAGCAAGGATAATAAGAAAAACGCTATCTTTTAAAAAGGTAGCGTTTTTCTTATGGCTTATAAAGTTATTTCTGCATTTGACATATACAGTTGAACTATATAGTTTAGCTATATATTTATCGTTACATTGGAGGTGTGTATGAATAGAGATAAAAATTTACCATTAACGGAAACAACCTATTACGTACTTTTAGCTTTATTAGAGCCAGCACATTATTGAGGTTACAAAAAGTATATTACACGTATAGTTAGGGGGAAACGATGATGTGGAGATTGAAATTTTTTTTAGAATTTGAGAAAGAGGAAAAATGGTTAGAAGAGATGGCTTGGAAAGGCTATCAACTAGAAAGCACTACATTTGGTTATACATTTAGATATACAGAACCCGAAGATGCGACGATTAAAATAGACCATAGAGTATTTAGTAGGACAAGTGATTTTATTAATTACTGCACACTATTTGAAGATAGTGGCTGGGAGCATATAGCTGGTAATCGGTGGTCAGGTACGTACTATTTTAAAAAGGTAAATGAGGAAAGTGAAGATGACATTTTTTCAGATCAAATGTCACGAGCAGGGAAGTATAAACGTCTATCTAAAACATTTTTAGAATTAGCGATATGTTATTTGCCGATATTATTTTTATTTATGTATAGTAATACGATGAATTTAGGAGCATTTGTAAATCCGAAAGAACTATACTTAACTCCAGGATTATGGGATAAGCAAGGCGTATCGTTTCTATGGTCATTCTTATTTGAAACGCCATTTGCATTAATGAGAGGACTTTTTTTAACATTTATCCCTGTTGCGACATGTATGTTTTTCGTTTGCTCGTATAAAGCAAATCGATTGTATGAAGAGAGAAGATGATAGGAGGGATCCCCTTAAAGCTGATGTTTTGAGGGGTTTTTTGCATTTGTAAATGGTATCTTTTTAAAATGGATAAAGGAAAAGAATGCGTATTGGAAGCAAATTATTATGATTTTAATGTAGTTGTGTACTCATTATCAACTGGAATAATCTTCTTTAAATATTCCATAATTAACCTACATATAACATCTTTATATGTTAATATAAAAGGGTATGCACGGTATTCTTTTCAACATATTATTTTAAGAATAAGGGGATTCAATTATGAATTTTAAACAATTAATTTTAGCAGGGACAGTTATTGCATCAACAACACTAACTCCTCTAACAAATGTGCAAGCAGAAAATACAATAGGATTTAAAGATGTTCCTGGAAATCACTGGTCTTATAAAGCAATTATGGATTTAAAAGAGAAAAATATTGTAGCTGGTTATGGAAACGGAATGTTTGGTTTTGGTGATAACATTACACGAGGACAAGTGGCTAAACTAATATATGCTTACTTGAAGCCAGCAGATGAACTTACTACACAAAATCCTTTCACAGATATAGAAGGGCATATGTTTGAAAAAGAAATTCTAGCTCTGAATAAAGCTGGTATTATGAACGGATTTGGTAATGGGAAATTTGGTCCAGATAATGTTTTAACACGTGAACAATTAGCTGTTGTATTAACAAAGGCATTTAATTTCCAAGCAACATCTACTACCACTTTCAAAGATGTAGATAAAAATTACTGGGCAACAAATGCTATCAGTGCATTACAAGAAAATAAAATCACGACGGGCACGGGTGATAATAAGTTTGAACCGCAAAGTCTCGTGACTCGTGAGCAGTATGCACTATTCTTATACAATGCAATTAATAAATCAGAAAAAGAGCCTGAGTTAAAGCCTACTGTTATACTGCAAGATTTAGCAGATGATGATATTTATTATTATGAAGGTTGGATGGAGAGCTCATCTGTACTGAAAAGATCTGTATCTAAGGAAGCACAAAATTTTGTTACTCAAATCAATACAAAATATAATGCGGAATTAAAGTATGCAGCGATAGGTGGTCCAGGTTCAGAGGTCGTTTTATTCTCTCCAGTATTAGAGGGGATTCCAGAATTTTATGGGAATTTCACTGTAAGGGGTGATGATGAAAATAACTTTACTGTTAATTTTGTAATTGAGAGAGGCCAAGGTAATAAGGCGTTACTAGAGTTAGGGAAAAAGTGGATCACTATGATAAATCCAAACTTAGATTTGAGTAAAGAGATTGATAATATAGTGGCTTCTAATACACGCACAGGTAATTTTGAAATAAATAAAAACAATCTTAAAATAGAGATAAGCTTAGAGAAGCAAAATTCTAGTAGTGATCTAATGCATGTTAAAATCAACAAGTAAAAAAGAGGAGTGAAGTTTCACTCCTTTTTTAATTATGCTATTTCTACTTTTATCCCGCTATTCTACCTATGATGCTAACAGGGATTATAAACCCGTAGATCAAATGAATCCTGAAGAAATCCAAAAGTGTCATCACTGCAATTGTTCTTTTATTAATGGCTGCATGGACTACAAAAGGACCTCATACAGACGACCAGCATAAATAAATTATTGTATTTCTCAATAAACAAAAACAACTTAACATGGTAAAATAATAGTTGGATGGGAGTCCAATACATATTATTAAAATTAAGATGGTTCAAGTCGGAGGAAGGCACCTTAGGGTGTCTTTTCTTTTTTACAAAAAAAGAAAATTTTACATTTAAACGCATTTTAAATACAAAATAACCGATTTCTTATACGTTAAGAAACCGGTTATTTATTTCTCTACTTTTTTAGGGAGCTTTTTCTTATAATGGTCTTAAATCACAAATAAAAGATAGAGTAAAAACTACATAAAAAATAAATGTAACGAAAACAAGAAAACATATAAACTGAGAATTAGATACATACTGTTCTATTCTTTTTTTCATGTTAATTCGTATTATTTTTCAAATGTGAAGTATCAATTGGAATTTGAGCTTTCCAAGATCCAGCTACTTTTCCAATTTTATTTATATTTATATCTAGCGTAAGAGGTTGTTTGAAAGAGTCTTTTCCTTCAGGACCTTCAACAAATGTAACGACACCTTCTGGTTTGTCTTTCTCACGAATGCCTACATGATCTAATTTTTTACCAGCTGCCATAAGTTCAAAAGGAAGAAGATCATCTGAATCTTGGATAAAAGATATTACCCCTACTTTTTTAAGCTCAGGGTTTTCTTCTTGTTGTCCATTAACCTTACCATCATTCCCAAGTTCTAATCCCGATGTATCAAATTCAAATGGTACTAAACTTCCGTCAGCTTTTTCCATTCTATAATGAACTGATATACGTGAATCTGCGATATATAATTCTTTGAAATGTACAGTAATACCTTGATCTGTAATTTTTTCATCAATAGGAATATATTTACCATTCTTCATTCCATCTATTTTGTTACCATTTTCATCTGTACCCCCCTCATTTACAACCTTATCGTTTATAACTGCATTAGAAAAATACGAGGCAACATTTGTAGCCGCCACTTGTACTTGTGGAATCATTGCTGTTGTGAAAAGTGCTGCTGCAGCTACTGCTGTATACATGAAACGTTTTGATTTTTTACTCATGTTTGTAAAGGTTCCTTTCTTCTGTTGTTTTTTGTGATTTATATTAGAAACATTCTCTAACTTGGAACGACTTTCAAATGTTTTCCATGCTTGTTCTATATCAATTTTGATTTCATGTGGTGAATTTGCACATTCTTCATCTAGCATTACGTTTTCCCATTGATTTAATTTACTAATTTCTACTAATAAATCTTGGCATGCTTCACATGTATCTAGGTGCTTTGTGAATTCCTTTCTTATATCATGAGAAAGTTCGCCATCAATATATGTTTGAATAAATCCGATATCATAACATTTCATTTGTTATGCCTCCTCTATTTGTTTATAAATCTTGCGAAATTTCATTTTGGCTCGGACCAATAATGTTCCAATAGAAGATATTTCAATTTGAAGTATTTCTGCAATTTCTTTATATTGAAAACCAGAGAATTTCATTAGTAAAAGGGTTCGTTCTCGATCATTCATTTTATTTAGTATCGTTTGGACCTTTGTAATTTCTTCTTTTCTTATCCAATCATCGTCTAACGATGAAACATTTTGTACGTCATGGTATTGGATTTCTTTATCAATTTTCGCTTGCTGCCTTTTTTCAGATCGGAAATGGTTATAAGCAACATAAGTAGAAGATTTAATCAACCATCCAGGTATGTTTTCAATTCCTTTCCAATCACTACGATATAATTGTAAAAATACTTCTTGTGCTAACTCTTCAGCTATAGATTGGTCTTTAACAATCCATATAATCTGTTTCACAGCATAAGCATAGTACTGCTTAAATAAATCTTCAAAGGTCATATTAGAAGTATGACTTTCTTCATTTTCTATCGTTAACATGTTAGTTTAAACCTCACTTTCAATTTGATACCTGTATTATAGAGAAACCAGAAAAACGGATTTTGTGACAGTTTTTCTAGTTATTTTTTTATATTTTTTATTATGTACTAAAAAAAGCATTCATCTGATTAAAAGATAAATGCAAAAAGGGAACTATAACTCTTACAGTAGTTGTCTATTCATGTATAAGAAAACAGTTAGTTTGTTGCCAAATTGTATTTAAGCGTACAATTTTCTTTTTTTCATATGGTGCCCCCATCGCTATTAACTTAAGAAATTGATTCTCCCCAAAACGAAAGAAACGGTTCTATCACATTAGATTTCACATTTAATGCTTCTGGACTACAAGGTAAAGAACTAGTAGTTTTTGAAGAACTGTATCAAGATAATATCTTAATAGCTATTCACGCTGAAATTGAAGAGAAGGGACAAACAGTGCAATTTAAAGAAGTAAAGCTAGAACAACTTAAACCAGAACAGCCGAATGTTACCCTTTTTATGGAATTAATTTATAAATGCCTCTAAATTAACCATATTCTTGACAATACTACTATTTACTTTAATATTAATTGCACTTTCTTATTGTAATCTTACATTCTTGTAAGGTAAATGTAAGACAATTCAATATGAAGACTATAACGCTTTAGATTAAATTGTAGATATCCAATAAACGAACAGGAGATAGCAACAATGAGTATATTAACAGTCCGTAACTTAAGTAAAATTTATAATACAGGAGAAGTATCTTATAAAGCTCTTTCCAATATTGATTTGACAATACAAAAAGGAGAATTTGTAGGGATTATGGGAGCATCAGGGAGTGGAAAATCAACTTTACTGAATATGATTTCTACTATTGATGCACCAACATCTGGGGAAGTATTTATTAACGAAAGAAATCCCTATTGTTTATCTTCTAATGATTTAGCTCTATTTAGACGTCGTGAACTAGGATTTGTCTTTCAATCTTTTAACCTCATGAATACTCTAACTGTAAAAGAGAATATTGTTTTACCACTTACATTAGATAATGTAAGTTTGAATGATATGAACGAAAAAGTAGAAGTTATTTCTAAACAACTGGGGATTGAAGAGATTTTAAATAAAAGAACCTATGAAATTTCAGGAGGTCAAGCCCAACGAACTGCCATTGCTCGTGCCCTCATTCATTCTCCTCAATTAATTTTAGCAGATGAGCCAACAGGAAATTTAGATTCAAAAGCGGCAAATGATGTGATGGAACTTTTAAAGAAATTAAATCAAGAAGAACAAGTAACTATGATGCTAGTGACACATGACCCTGTAGCAGCGAGTTACTGTGACCGAGTAGTTTTTATTAAAGATGGATCTTTTTATAATGAAATTTATTGCGGTGACAATCGTTCAAGATTTCACAAAAATATTATGGATGTAATATCTTTATTAGGAGGCAATCAACATGAATTTGCGTCAGTTCGCGCTTAATAACGTCATTCGTAATAAGCGATTATATTTAGGCCATTTTTTAAGTAGTACATTTGCCGTGATGATTCTATTCATTTATGAATTACTTGCATTTCATCCTAATTTCACTGGTAATCTTGTATCGACAAGTGCGGTCATAAGTGCCTTAAGTACACAAGGATTTAAAATTACTCAATATCTAATTATATTTTTCTCCTTCTTTTTCATTCTATATTCTATTACTATGTTTTTAAAAACAAGGAAAAAGGAATTTGGTATCTTAATACTCCATGGCATGTCTGACACACAATTAAAAAAGTTAATCTTCATGGAAAATATGTTAATTGGATGTTCTGCAATTATTGTTGGGATTGGAACTGGATTAGTCTTTGGAAAATTAATTTTATTGATATGTAGTTCACTTTTCCTATTAAAAGGTGGGCTTCCATTTTATTTTCCTACTAAGGCAATTTTAATGACATCTATTATGTTTTTTATTTTATTTATACTTGTCTCTTTTTTCACTTTACGAGTAATGAAAGTATCCCAGCTAATTGAACTCATGAAATCTGAAGAAAAACCAAAAACGGAACCAAAGTCATCTAAATGGCTAGCTTTCTTTTCAATTCTTTGTATTATCATTGGATATGCCTCAGCATTTTATTTAGATACAGCATTGGAAAAAGGAACCGATTATATATATGTTATGTTAATATGCGTTTTCTTATGTGTATTAGGAACATACTTTTTATTTACTCAGCTCAGCTTTTATGTCATTACAATATTGAAAAATCGTCAATACACTTTCTTTAAAAAAACAAATATGTTAACGATTTCGGAGTTAGCATATCGAATGACAGATAACGCAAGAACACTATTTCTAGTAAGTATACTTTCGGCAGTTGCCTTTACCTCTATTGGTGCTTGTCTTGCTATTGGAAATGGAGCATTAGCGGAAGTTGACAGCCCTTATGCGTTTGAGTATACATCATTGAAACGCAACAAGCAGGAGTCCTCTCATATTTCTCAAATCGAGAAACAATTACATGATGCTGGATTCTCATATAAGTTAGTAACTTCTACTGGTTTTAATACAGAAGGAGGTGCAACAATTATGAGCCTGACTGATTACAACGCAACTGCCAAAATACTAGGATACCCAGTAGAAACATTAAAAAAGGAAACGGATAGTCTAATTCTACCATCAAAAAAATATTTAAGAACAGCTTCTCAAGATGAATTAAAGAAAGTGTCTTCATCTCTTAAAATAGAACAGGGTAATATGCATTTTAATCTTTCGAGGAATAAGATATTAAGGGATAATATTATTGGCCCATCTTATCATTTTTCTGTTGTTGTTTCAGATTCAATGTACGAAACAATACTAAAAAAGCAATTAGCAGAAGGAAAGACTGATCAGCATAAAGTCTATCGTTTTTTAATTAAAAATATGCATGAAGCAGCAGATGTTGCTAAACAACTTGAGAAGGTAATTTTATATGATTATCAAAGTGGACAACCACCTTTTATATTTGATTGCTCGGTCTTACAATGGTTAGAACGTAAACAAATGAATGCAATGCTATCTATTCTTAGCGTACTAGTGGGGGTTGTATTTTTTATATTTGCAATTAGCTTCTTATACTTCCGTTTATTCACAGATTTAGATCGAGATAAAAGCCAATTTCAAACGCTTTCTAAATTAGGGTTAACTAAAAGAGAGTTAAAAAAAATTGTAACCCAACAAATTAGCATATTATTTTTTGTGCCTATTGTGATTTCTGTTATTCACAGTAGCGTAGCCTTTTTGGCAATAAGGGCTTTAGCACAGAGCAGGGTGGGCGTAGACTTACCTGTTGCAGGGAATTCTATTCTCATATTCACAAGCTTTATTAGTGTACAAATAATTTACTACCTTATTATTAGAAGAAATTATTTGCGTCAAATACTTCATTTTATAAAATAAAGCAAAAAGTATTATATTAATTAGATGGACAAAGGAATAGTATTTAAATTTATAAAACAATAATTTGATTTAATAGATTTTAGCGTATTGTTAAACGTGATAAAGAAATTCTTATATAAAAATAAGCACATCTGTTTTTTAACGAGATGTGCTTATTTTGATTTTAATAATTTATTCCTATTATTGATTCATACTTACCTGAAGTTCGTAACAGCTAGAGCAGAGGCTTAGACGTAGTTTAGTTTTGCTTTGAACGATATAACCACACTGTTTACAAGTCCGTTGCTCCAAACTTACTTTTCTACCATTTGGTAATGCAAGTTTTTGCTTATCAGATAGTTGTTTTTTTCTGATTTTGAGCGTTTATATAGCTGTATATACCTATTATTTACTCTCTGGAATACATTAGCTATAGGGCTTCTAAAGGATTTAAACCTTCTTTACTGAGTTTTAGTTTTATTTGCAAGTTCTAATGGAACCTCATTCTAATTTTTATAACTTATCATTTATCTTCACCCCATTGATTAAATTAGTTTTTGAAATAAATATGTGAATCTTTTTAGGTTTGTTATTAATCTTATATAAACTCTAATCTAATTCTAATTTATGGTAAAATTAAATGGCGGATAGGAAGAAAAAGGATAAATGGTAAGAGATTATTTGCATACCGGGGGAATAAAAATGTTAAACAATAATGTATTAGATGCACTATTTAATGAGGTAGCATATGAAGATGAATTGTATTTTTATTATTTTTACACTATGAAAATGGCAGCAACATCAGAATATCTTAAATTTGGACCTGGTGCATTTTTAGAAAATCAACATCAAGTGATTTGTTTTACTAATAAGAGGATAATGATGCTTGAATTGAATCCTTTAACTGGTAAGTTTAATGGTAATAAACTAATAATTAATATTGAAGATGTAGAGGGTATAAAAGTAAAAAGAGGGCTAATAAAGTCTAAAGTTATTGTTACATTAAAAGGTAACAAAGGAGATATCGTTATGAATCCCAATAGTTTTACAATTGGATTATCAAATCATAAAAAAAACTTAGTGAAACTCCAAGAGATGTATAGCTAAAAAACAGTCTCTATAAAGTTAAAAAATTCATTTTGATTATGATCTTGATAAAAGACTAATTAGAATGGATTTTTTGTTTCTTTTGGAGGATGGACAACAATGAACTTGGCTAGATATAATTCTGAGCATATTGCTACGGCTAGTTTATTGGACCCAGTTTTTGTATTTACGCAAATATCCATAAAGATGATTCTAGCATCTATTCCAGCTTCCGTTCCTATTGTACCTAAGTTTATAAGAGAAAAGATGTTAAGCTATGTTTCTGGAGGAGCAGAAATAAATGGCGATGAGCCGATCGCTAAGTTAATCGAGTCGGGTATGCGTAACTATAAACTTAAAACGTCAGCGCCTGATTTAGTTAGTAAAGAAGACTTGAAAAATATCAATATTCCAGTGCTTGCATTAATGGCTGAAAAAAGTACAATGCATAATTCGGTAAAAGCAGTTGAAACTGGGAAAAGATATGTGAAAGATATCGATATAGTGAACTGGAAAAATGCATCTCACGCAATCAATGGTGAATTCTCTAACTAGGTGAATGCTAGAATTCTTGATTTTATAGAAAAACATGCTAATGATAACTAAGTTGAACGTGGAGAATATGTTGTAATGACAATGTTACTTTTTCTATTTTCGTGAATATGTATAATTACATAAAATTTCAGAGAAAAAGAGAGTATACTTTCATATTGTGTAATAAAGATAAAGCTCGCCTACGGAAATAGGCGAGCTTTTTTAACATATAAAGAAAAGACAACTTTTCAGGTACCTTTCTTCGAGTTGAAACATTTTACTAGGTTAAGTTTTGTGGTGATTATTTCTATTAATTTAAATGAACTAGAGTAGTGCATCACTTTATTTTTAAGCATCCTTCTCAACAAATATGAATATTTTCATTATCCTTTTCACTACAAAGGGTAGTAATTTAGAAGCTAAAAATGCAAGTATGAAGGCAATTCCCCATGTTTTCAGCCATGATTTGAGAAATAAAGCTGTATACCCAACGTTCATTGAAACTATGACGAAAGAGATAATACTAGATATACCTAAAATCATAAAGAGATTAAAAATTATCGGTTCAAATTTTTTATTGATTTTCAAAATTAACACCTATTTTCTATATATACTTTGCTGCCCGATTTCACCAACATCTAATCTTACAGTTTGAAATCTAGGTTGTCCAGCTTGTTGTACTTTTCTGCAATAGCAACAATAGTTATATAACTAATATATTTCTGCTTTGGATGATAAGGAGCAGAACTCGTTTGCTCGTATAAAGCAATTAGGCTGTATGAAGAGAAAAAGGATCCCCTTAAAGGAGATTCTTTTTACATTTTAAAGAAATCTTTCATCATTTTAGCATCTTTAATGTTCACCGTTACACCTTCAACTTTATCTTTCTTCTCATCTTTAGCAATCGTAATTTGCTCCTTATTATCAACCCACACAAGAAACTCTTCTTTTGCGTCATCTTTATATGTAACGGTTATAGTAGAATGCACAGATTGTCTCTTTTTTTGATCTAATGTGATTGGTTTAGAGGTACCTTTTTGAACTGCTGAAACGATAGATTTTACCATTTCTTCATTACTTGTTTGAGATTTGGAAGTAGTATGATTTGTTGTTTTGAGTATTTCAATGTCTGTAATATTTGCGGAGTTTAATTGAAAGGTATTTTGTGTATGTTCTTGCTTAACTTGTGAAGCTTTATCTGTAGCTGAGGTGCTTGTACAACCAATTAAAGTGAAAGATAGAGCGGTTAGAGCGCATATAGATATGATTTTTTTCATAGTATCCCTCCTTACGTTTAATTATAAAAATTTTCTGTTAAATTAGGTAGTTATTGTAAGTTGGGTGAGATGTTTTAAAGTGGAAAATTACGCTGTTCATTCTCTATTAAAAAAAATCTAAATAACTTTTTTCATATTTTATGTTTAACATTGGGAAAATGGGTGTACTACATATAATATAACAAATAATTCATTTTAGAGGAGGAAGTTAAAGATGGAAACGAAGTATAGTAAACCTTTTGTATATGAATTTATTACGGAGAAAGAGGTCATGAATGCGGCGAATGATCTAGTGAAGAAAGGAATAGACCAAGAAGATATTTACGTATTAACACATGAGAAAGAAAGGACAGATAGAATCGCAGACAATGCAGACGTGAATACAATTGGAATAAAAGAGGAAGGACTTGGGACAAGTATTATTAACGTCTTTCAAAAAACGGGAGATCAGTTAAGAAATAAGATGCAAGAGTTAGGGCTTAATGAGGAAGAAGCTAACTTTTATGAAGAAAAGCTGGATGAAGGGAAAATCTTGTTATTCGTTAAGGATTTAGAAAGAGTCGGTGAATGGCTACAAGAAAGAAGATGCACGTATTCTCTTTAAATTTGTATCCTTTACATCTATAAATCTATTACGAAAAGGAGATTGGAAATATGAGTGAGAGCGGTCTAAAAGAACAAATTACGGGTAAAGTTGAAAAGAAAAAGGGACAAGTAAAAGAAGGAATTGGTGAAGTTACAGAAGATAGAGAGTTGAAAAATGAAGGGAAGTGGGAGAAGACGAAGGGAACTATAAAAGAAAAAGTCGGAAAAGTGAAACAAAGGATAAGTGATGGATTGGATAATAAAGAATAATACATGTTTATCAAGCTTTGGTTACACACCAAAGCTTGATAAATCAAATATAAAAACAATATAGGAGGTTTAATTGTGGGACTTATTATTACGTGTATTGTAGGTGGACTTATTGGTGCGTTAGCTGGAATGATTACGGGAAAAGACTTTCCTTTAGGTATAGTTGGTAATGTGATTGCTGGTTTAATTGGATCTTGGGTTGGTAGTGCATTATTTGGTCACTGGGGTCCTGAATGGGGAGGCATTTTTATTCTTCCAGCGTTATTAGGTGCAATCGTCTTTATTTTAATCGTTACATTCTTCTCTAGAATGCTACGGAAAGCGTAAGTATGATAATGAATAGTAATCTTAAGTTTATTATATATAGCTCTAAAGTTAATAAACTGATAAATATACATAAAAAAGCATCCAATTAAAATAATTTGGATGCTTTTTTTATGTAATCTGCATAGGAATGAGTGGGGGATGAAGACCCCCCACTCATTGAAATTACACTTTCTATTATGTATTAAACCATCGTTACTTTTTTACAATTATTTATTCTTACAACCTGCCTCGGTTCTATATGAGATAAGTCCTCGTTATTGCCTATATCAACTACAATTGTATTCGTTAGTATGTTAATAATGGAACCAACTAATTTTGTAGCATGATCGTGTCGATAAGAAAATTGAACGAAATCTCCCTTTTTAAAGCTGTGCTCTTCCATAGATAGATCCCCCTAAAAATAATGTTTATACATTATACATACACAAATTTATAAGGTTTAAACATTTGATAATATTTTTTTAGTGTTAAGCCGAGAAAGGTGTAGAAAATTTATTTATAATGAAAATAAAAAAATATGTTTAAAATTAATTTTTATGGGTAATTAAGATAGTAGTAGTTTGAGATAAGGGGGCGGAAATGATGAATTTGGCAATAAATATTTTGCAAAATGATTTAGGTTATACGGTACAACTTACTGGTGAAATTGATGCGTATACGGCATCAGATTTGAAAAATAAGATTATGCCTATTGCAAGCGAGAAAGAGGTTCATATTGTAGTAGATTTTCATAACGTAGATTATATGGATAGTACTGGTTTAGGCGTTTTTATAGCTTTATTAAAAGCAGTTAAGAAAAATGATGGAAAACTAGAGTTTATCGGTGTATCTAAAAGACTAAAAAGATTATTTGATATTACAGGGTTAACAGAAATATTAAATTTGAATTCCGATGCTGAAAAAGTAGAAAGAAGGTGACTAGGGATGATGGAGAAATTTGAAAAGATAGAAATGAAAATTCCTGCAAAAGCAGAATATGTGGCTATTATTCGTTTAACAATGGCTGGTGTTGCGAATCGAATGGGCTTTGCTTATGACGATATAGAAGATATGAAAATTGCTATTAGTGAAGCATGTACAAACATTGTCCAACATGCATACAAAGAAGATGTTGGAGAAATTACAATTGTCTTTGGTCTATATGAAGATCGATTAGAAATTATGGTTGCGGATAATGGGATTAGCTTTGATTTTAGCACCTTAAAAAATAAAGTTGGTCCGTATGATATTAGTAAACCAGTAGAACATTTGCCGGAAAATGGTTTAGGTTTATATTTAATCAATACGTTAATGGATGATATACAAATTATGCATGATGAGGGCATGACAGTTTTAATGACAAAATATATACAAAGAGAGCAGGTGGAGAATGATGGAAGTCCAATCTCAACCTACGAATCTTACTAAAGAAGACGTTATTAAACTAATTGCAGAATTCCAACAAAACCAATGTGATGAAGCGCAGGAAAGGTTAGTTGATCATTATAAAAATCTCGTATATTCCATTGCATATCGTTATTCAAAAGGCGGGCCTATGCATGAGGATATTATACAAGTAGGAATGTTAGGGCTCTTAGGCGCAATAAGAAGGTATGATTATTCGATAGGGAATGCTTTTGAGCCGTTTGCAATACCTACTATAGTAGGCGAAATAAAGAAGTATTTACGTGATAAAACTTGGGGCATTCACGTTCCAAGGCGAATTAAAGATTTGGGCGGGAAAATTAAACTTGCGATAGAGGAGTTAACAGATCATTTGCAGCGTTCACCGAAGATTATAGAGATTGCGGATCATTTAGGACTATCCGAAGAGGAAGTGCTAGAGATTATGGATGCTAAAAATAATTATCGAGTATCTTCCTTAGATGATGTAGTTGAAAATTCATCTGATGGAAGTTCGGTAGCGAGAATTGAATCTGTAGGTGAAGTAGAGCAAGGATATGAACAGACAGAAAGGCGTCTCGTTTTAGAGGATATTTTTAACGTATTAAATGAGACAGAAAAGAGTGTTATTCATTATATATTTGGAGAAAATTTAAATCAAAAAGATACAGGGGAACGGTTAGGTATTTCACAAATGCACGTTTCTCGTATTAAAAGACAAGCGATAAGTAAATTGAAGCAAGCAGCGTTTTTAGATACATAAAAATTTTAAATAATGATGTTTAAAACATGAGAAAAGGGGTACTTATTAAGTATAGGAGGAGATATTAAATGTCACACGATGTGAAAGAACTAATCGAAGGATTGAATGAAGATTTAGCAGGAGAATACTCAGCAATTATTATGTATAACCATAATGCAGCTACGGTTTCTGGTATATATAGACAAGTATTAAAACCTTTCTTTGAATCTGAAATTAGTGATGAACAAGGACATGCCCTATATTTAGCGGAGAAAATTAAGACGCTAGGTGGTACACCTACTACGCCCCCTTTACCAGTGAAACAAGTAGAAGATGTTAGAGAAATGTTAGAAGAAGCTAGACAATCAGAATATGAAACAATTAAGCGTTATGAAAAGCGAAAAGAACAAGCAGCGGAATTAAATATGACAGAGTTAGTTGTAAAGTTAGAAGATATGATTGCAGATGAAACAAATCATATGGAAGAATTAGATCGTCTTTTAAATGACAAAGCAATGGTGTTAAATTAAAAGTGGAAATTTATAGAGTGAAAGAACAAACTCTCATTTCTGGGGGTTTGTTCTTTTGCTGTGTAAATATGTTTGAGTAGGAAATTTTCATTTTATAACTGAGTATGTAATACTAGAAAAATAGAAAATGATAATAGATTTACATTTTAAATCAGAAAAGGGGAAATAACTTGTGTCCATTTTAATTGTCGATGATAATCCGGTTAATATCTTTGTAATTGAAAAAATTTTAAAACAAGCCGGATATCAGGATCTTGTATCGCTTAATTCTGCACAAGAGCTTTTCGAATATATCCATTTTGGAAAAGATTCTTCCAGGCATAATGAAATAGATTTAATCCTATTAGATATCATGATGCCTGAAATTGATGGACTTGAAGTTTGTAGGCGATTACAAAAAGAGGAGAAGTTTAAAGATATACCTATTATTTTTGTAACAGCTTTAGAAGATGCGAATAAATTAGCTGAAGCGCTTGATATGGGAGCAATGGATTATATTACGAAACCTATAAATAAAGTTGAACTATTAGCACGTATGCGTGTAGCGTTACGCTTGAAATCGGAATTAAATTGGCATAAAGAACAAGAAGAAAATCTTCGGAATGAACTAGATTTAGCTACGCAAGTACAAAGAAACTTATTAAGTAGTCCATTAAGGGAAGATCATATAAAAATTGAAGCAAGTTACTTACCTTCATTCAAACTAGCTGGAGATATGTATTACTGGTATAAAATCGATGAAAATCGCTACGGTATTATATTATTAGATGTGATGGGACATGGTGTATCTGCTTCATTAGTTTGTATGTTCATTTCGTCCGTATTACGTGAAACGATTAAATGTTTAATTGATCCAGAACTCGTCATTAAAGACTTAAATAAATATATGACTCTTTTACATAATGAGAATGACAATATTCCATATTATTTTACAGCGATATACTTAGTAGTTAATACAGAAAATAGAACAATTGAATATGTAAATGCAGGACATCCTTCTGGATACGTTTTAGTTGATGAAACAAATGTAGTTGAACTAGATCGCGGGAGTTGTGCGGTAGGATTTTTTGATGAAATAAAAGTTGAAAAGACAGTTATCCCTTTTGAGAAGAACGCTCAAATATTATTGTTTACAGATGGTGTACTTGAAGCAATTTCAAATGATGAATTTGAGTCTGAAGAAAAGTTACGTACTTTTACAGAAAGAAAATGGGGCGATTTAGAAGGAGAGATAGAAGGGTTTTATAAGGAAGAACAGAAGAAAGCACAATCAGATGATATGTGTCTAATTATGATACAAACGAATGCGAAATAAAAAGCGTATGAAATCCAAACAGAGGATTTCATACGCTTTTTATTGTATTTTTTGATAGATTTGTTCGTGTGGATTAAATTGGGTATAATGCGGCATTATATCCGAGAAACGAAGAGTTTCTTTATTTCCTAAACATAGGAATCCATTGTGACCTAAACTTTCATAAAATAGTTGCTGTACTTGGTTTTGAAGTTTACCTGTAAAGTAAATTAAAACGTTACGGCAAAGTATAATATGAAATTCGTTAAAAGATTGATCGGTTACTAAATTATGCTGCGCAAAAATAATGTTTTGTAAAAGAGATGGATTAAAATAAGCAAAGCGATTATCTGTTGAATAATAGTTAGAAAATGCTCGTGTACCGCCAGCTTGTAAATAGTTTTTCGTATAAGTTTGCATTTTATTTAACGGAAGTATACCTTGTTTGGCTTTTTCTAACACATTTGTATTCATATCTGTTGCGTAAATAACAGCTTTTTCACTTAATCCTTCTTCATGAAGTAAGATGGACATTGATAATACTTCTTCACCAGTTGCGCATCCAGCATGCCAAATTCTAATTTCAGGATGCTTTTTTAATTCAGGAATAACATGCTCTCTTAGCGCCTTAAAAAAGGTAGGGTTACGGAACATCTCAGTTACATTAATCGAGAAATCGTTTAATAACTGTTCTAAAAACGCTTCCTCATGAATTACTTTTTCAATTAATTTTGAAATGGTAGGGATATTAGAGAGCTGCATTCTATTGCAAATTCTTCTATAAATAGAAGTACGAGCATATTGGCGAAAATCAAATCCTGATAGTTTAAATACCGCTTCTAATAGTAATTCAATTTCTAAGTTCGTACGCTTATCCGTATCTACTGATGGATCAAAATTATAATACTTATTTTCCACTGAAACTAAACCTCACTTATTTTATTAACCATACACTCATTACCGAATAGAGTTGCTGTAAATTTAATGGTTTACTTATATAATCTGAAGCACCAGCAGATAAACATTTTTCCTTATCATTTGGCATTGCTTTAGCAGTTAATGCGATAATAGGTATTTCATGTAACTCTAAATTCATTCGGATATTTTCCATCGTTTCATAACCGTCCATATTTGGCATCATAATATCCATTAAAATAAGGTCGATATTTGTATTGCTTTTTAGTACTTCTAAACACTCTATGCCGTTTTGTGCAGTAATAATGTTGGCATGTTGTTTTTCTAATGCATTTTGTAATGCAAATATATTTCGATGATCATCATCGACAATTAAAATGGTTTTCTCTTGGAAGACGTTATTTGTTTCTGGAGTAACGATAGTTTCCTCGACAACTTCAGCAGGAATAACTTCATCTATCGTTGCTGCGATTTCTAAATTGGATAACTGTATATCATGTAATCCATTTGGAAGGTTAGGAATATATACTGTGAAAGTACTGCCTTCTCCTACATGACTCTCTAACGTAATCCAACCACCTAATAATCTAGCAAACTCTTTACAAATGGATAAACCTAAGCCTGTACCACCATACTTCCGAATCGTTGCACCATCTGCCTGTTGAAAGGCTTCGAAAATAAGTTGATGCTGTTCTTTAGCGATACCAATACCAGTATCTTTTACTGAAATTGTAATCCAATCTTTACTTACAGACTGCATATCATGACTTAAATTGGTTGTTTCTATTGAATCGAAATGTAAAGAGACGGATCCTTTTTCTGTGAATTTAAATGCATTGGATAATAAGTTTTTAATAATTTGCTCAATCCGTTTTGCATCTGTATAAAACAGATCAGGAATGGTATTACTGTCTTCAACAGTAAATTCAACATTTTTTTGTGCAGCTATATGTAAAAAGTTTTGATGCATACTTGCTGCCATGTCACTTATGTTCGTTGCTTCAAAAATGACGTCTAGTTTTCCGGCTTCTACTTTAGATAAATCTAGTATGTCATTAATTAAAGTAAGTAAATCTTTCCCTGATGAATGAATGACGGTTGCTAATTCAATTTCATCATCGGATAAATGATTATCATGATTTTCTCTTAACATTTCAGATAATAGTAAAATACTATTTAATGGTGTGCGTAATTCATGTGACATATTTGCTAAGAACTCTGATTTGTATTTTGAGCTACGTAACAACTCACTTGCTTTTTCTTCTAATTCTGATTTAGTAATTTGTAAGTCAGCTGTCTTTTGTTCAGCTTCTTCAGTTCTAGACTCTAATTGTTCATTCGTTGTTCGTAATTCTTCGGCTTGCATTTGTAGTTCTTCGGCTTGCGTTTGTAATTCTTCTGATTGAACTTGCAACTCTTCTGTCATTGCTTGTGATTCATGTAAAAGAGTTTGAATTCGCATACGTCCCATAATGCTATGGATTGTTAAACCTAGATTATCAACGGTTTGTTGAATTAAATCTTGATGTAAGTCTGAAATCTCAGTTACACTTACTAACTCCATTACTGCGATCACTTCATCCTCAAATAAGATAGGGATGACTAGTAGATTTTTAGGACGTATTTCTAATACGCCGCTAGTGACATAACGAAACTCTTCGGGTATGTCCCTGAGAATAAAACTTTTCTTTTCTAAGGCAGACTGTCCAATGAAACCTTCACCCATTTTAATGGATTGTTTTCCAATATCAGCACCTCGATCGGCGAAAGAAGCTTTCTTCACATAGTAGACAGTGTCTTCAATTTCTTCACGTACATAGAATGCACCGCAAGAAGTTTGTGTTTTTTGTATAACTCCACTAAGAATTTTTTTACCTAACATCTCAATAGAAGATACACCTTGATACATTAAAATTAATTCTGCAAGCTCGGTTTGTAACCATTCTCTTTTAGATATTTCGTCTAGTAGATGGTTCGTTGTATGAGCAAGATCTTTTATTTCATCCCGCGTGTTTACATGAATTCTTTCCGTAATTTTTTCTTTAGAAGAAATAGATTTAATAGCTTGAATTACATTTTTAATCGTTTTTGTAATGGAATTAGAAATATAAAGTGAAACGATAATGGAAATACAAGAAAGTAAGAACAATAAACTGTATAACCAAATCTCTAATTTATTATTTTCAGTATCTAATTGTGTAGCTCTTTTTTTCGTTAATTGCTCCTCAGTGCTGCGGAAGTCAGTTAGCTGTGATTGCAATGATTGGATTTCGGTAGTGTCGATTTCTTTTATGTTATTACTATTATGATTTGCAATTAACGGGTGAATTTCTTTATTCATCCAACTAGTAATGTTTTCGTTAATTTGTTTTAATTTTTCTTGCTGAGATGGATTATCTTCTAATAAAGAAAAAAGATCATGGTAATGTTTTTCATAATCTCTTTCGGCAGAGTTAAGAGATTGCAGATAGTTCGCGTTATTAGAAGTGATAAATCCTTTCGCTTTATTTTCAATTGTTAGCAGTTCTTTCTCCACTTGATTCGTTAAATTAAGAACTTTAAAATCGTGATCAATAATAAAATTACGAGATTTTTGTAAATTGGAAATCTCATTGTTTAACATAATGAAAGAAATAAGTAAGAACAAAATGATAACTAAATAACCAGCCATAATTTTGTAGCGAATACTAAATTTTGCTTTCGAGTTCATTAAAAATTCCTACCTTCAAGATTAGTAAAAGCTTTCTATTGTAAAGAATGAAAAACGTAATATATATTATATCAGTTTTCCTAAGGCCAAACTAGAAATCCCCCTATTGTATTAGGGGGTCTCGTTTTGAATAGAGGAAATCACTTTGAAATAACCATATATGAAAAGTAAAGATCGAGGGAATAGGGGATAACAAAACTGTTAAGAAGGAAAGAGTGTACTTAAAGCTCTTTTTGCATCTATTCCTTCAAAGATAAATAATACAAGCTCTCTCTTTTTTACAGTAAGGAAAAAGGATACTAATGTGCTTAAGTTTTTAATAGAAGTAAGTGTTCCGTGTTTACTTATAAATAAATTCGTTTGAAACGTTGTCATCAAAGCATAAAAATGATGAATCTGAGTTATTGTAGGTGTTTCATTATAAAGAATAGTAGTAGAGTGAATGGCATTCATCGAAATATTCCTTTCCATATAGTAAGCATAACAATATAAACATACCCGTTTTAAAAAATGTTAAACATATAAACGTAAAAAAATATAATTATAGTTTTTTACGTTTAGAAAGCGTTACGAAGGGTATACATATACTACAAAGAGATTGAATGAAGATGAATTGTAAGATTTCTAGTCTATAAAAATATACTTTTACTTTAAATAAAAAGGAGTCTGGTATACATGAATGAAATGATGATTGATATTACATTTGATTTAATTTACTTGTTAAGTAGTTCGCTTGTAATGCTTTTATTATTTGCTTTTTTCGTAAATGGTTATGTTAATAAGAAGATTAGTGTATACAGAAATGAAGAAAGATAAAGATACATTATATAAAACTTTAGGAGGTTAATAGTTATGAATGTAGATAGGAAAATAGTAGGTGTTTTTAGAACAATTGATGATGCGGCGTTCGTTATTAATGAATTAAAAGATAAAGGATACCCGGCGGATAACATTTCAGCTATTGCAAAGGATCAAAAGGAAATTGAACATCTGGAAGAAAAATCGGGTGAAAAAGTGAATCATGAAACTGCGCATAAAGCAGATATCTTTTCAGCGACAGGGCTTGTAGCAGGAGGAGTAGCAGGCGGACTCGGTGGTTTATTAACTGGCCTTGGTATACTTGCCGTATCTGGAATGGGTCCAATTGTAGCAGCGGGACCTATTGCAGCAGCTATTGGAGGAGCCGGTATTGGCGGAGGAGCTGGAAGTTTAATAGGAGCATTTATAGGATTAGGAATCCCAGAAGAACATGCTAAGAAATATGAAGAGTATATTTACGATGGGAATATATTAATTTTAGTAGATGCAAAATTAGATGATAAGTTAGAAATATATAAAATATTTGATAAGTATAATGCTTATAACTCTGATTTCTTTAAATAATAATTACTTCACATATCAGTTATGAAAAATGTAGACATAGTGAATATCGTTTTTTGATCTTACAAATTTGGCGCGGCCGAGGAGTCGTATGACTATAAGAGAGGAAGGGCTTATAGTAAAAGATCAAGTTCTATTATGTTATTTAAAAGGAAAGAGGTGTCTTTTCGTGATTGTAAAAATATTAAAGGATAGTAGTAATAGCTTCCTTTGTACAGTTCAAAATAAAAATGGAGATCAGTATGTGAAGAAATGGTTTCGTAAACAGAAAAACAATGAAGAATTAGGGCGACCAACTTTTAAAGAAGTAGAAAAGGACTGGAAAGAAAATAGAGAATCTTTTATGTATCCCAATATTAAAGCGCTTTATTAAAATTAAACATAATGCGCGTTTTATTCTTACAAAACTGTCACATTCCTGTAAGGTAATTCAATAGATTCGTTACTTTTTCCATGTCATAATAAAGACATAAGAAAGCTAATTAAAACTACAACTTATTAGGAGAGTGTCAGTCATGATTGTAACAACAACTTCTGGAATTCAAGGTAAAGAAATTATTGATTATATTGATATTGTAAATGGTGAAGCTATTATGGGTGCAAATATTGTCCGCGATTTATTCGCTTCTGTTCGTGATGTTGTCGGTGGTCGTGCTGGTTCTTATGAAAGCAAGCTAAAAGAAGCTCGTGATATCGCAATGGATGAAATGAAAGAACTTGCAAAACAAAAAGGTGCAAACGCTATTGTTGGTATTGACGTAGATTACGAAGTTGTTCGTGATGGAATGTTAATGGTTGCTGTAAGTGGTACAGCTGTACGTATATAAGTAAATAAAAACAGGCTCACCCCTTGAAGTTTATGCTTTGAGGGGATTTTTTTATTTTTCTTTTGTTCATAACTTAAAGTTAAGAGGGAGAAGAGCCGATGTACTAGCCTACTTATTTCAAATGTAGTATATTATTTTCAAAGATAAAAGTAATAATATGGAAATTATATATATTTAACGAAGGTGTTAACTTTATGACAAATAATAAAATTGTTATTTGAGGTACGGAGAAAATTAGTGGTATGAATAACTTTAGAGAGTGTATAGTTGATAGAAATAAACGATGGAGCATGTAAAGAGTTATATTACATAAAATTTATTATGAATGGAGGCGGTTTCAATATGTTTTGGTTAGGGTGCTTTTTAGGATACATTGTAGGTTCCGTTATTACATGTGCTCTACTTTACTTTGGATATAGATCCAGTGAAAACAAAAAAGCGGATATGCGAAAGAGGGAGGAGAGAGAAATCAATAAAAAAGGTGTATAGGATGTGAAAGGTAAGGTGATAGCGTTGATACAAAAATAAAGGACAGTACATATTGTATATGACTACCATGTACTTGTCCTGATTATTGTTTTGGATTATGAGAAGTTGTTTCCTGTCTTACTATAAAATTCATAAGCGAAAAATCCAAATAAATAGCCTATTCCAGCTCCTAAACCAACTGTAAACAGTGAATAATTTGGGGAAAATATGTCGACAATTATACCGATTAAACACCCTACAAGCATTCCCATTGGTATGAAACTATCCAATAAAACTTGAGCCTTTTTTGATTTTTTCTTACCTAATGTGCCGTTGTTATATTTATGCTTCAGCCTTCCAATCACATATACTACAATTCCCCCGGCTATTAAAACAGGAGCAATTGCTGTAAGTAACCACATGTTAGAGTCTCCTTTCACCTTTTAACAGAATTATACCAGATACTTACAATTGGGCATTCCTGAACGTACTATCTAGTCTATTTAAATGGCCAATCAAAAAGACTCCTTCAATTGTAGTTAATAACTCGTCAAAAACACTTTCCCTTTCGTTTTCTCAGCAGATTGAACAACATCAACCGCTGTTTTCACATCCGCTAAGTCATACGTAGAATGTACCGTCATAAAACGTAATTGCTTATTTTCTACTATACGAATTAAGTGACGAAATGTCTCCTGCCATTTATATGGTGACACTTCTTTATTCCAATGTCGTAAATGAAATATGTTTGCGTGCACTTTTGCTTTCGTGACAATCTCTGCCCAGTTTACTTGTACACCTGATAGAAGACCAATCGTCAAAAAGTGCCCGTTTGGACGTAAGGAAAAAGCTAATTCATCTCCAGCTGGTCCCCCGATAGAATCAATTGCAGCATCTGCACCAATCCCGTTTGTTAATTCCATAACTGTTTCGTGAAGCGGGGCAGTGGAAGTATCTATTACATAATTGGCACCAAGCTGAAGTAATTCCTCTGTATGTTTACTATTTCTTGTCACTGCAATGAGTCGGAAATTCAAAATTTGTGATACCTGTGCAAATAGGTGACCAATAGCGGATCCGCAAGCATTCACTAATAAAACATCATTCCGTTGTAAGTTTAGCGTTTCCGTACATGTAACCCACGCCGTAAGAGGATTAATGTACATTTGTGCCGCTGTGAAATCATCAATGGAATCAGGAATAGGAACTACAAAATCAGCTGCTGTTTTCACATACTCTTGCCAAGTACCTTCTCCGCGTACCGGTAAAACACGTTTGCCAATAAGGTCTTTAGAAACAAAAGCTCCCACATCTTCTACAATCCCAACACCTTCATAACCAGGTATGTTAGGTAAAGGAATTCTATGTGCATACGCTCCGGTTACGGGAATTAAGTCAGATGGATTAATTGGTCTAACTAACATACGAACGAGAACTTCATTCTCTTTTAATGGTTCTATATTTTTATATTCAATTTGTAATACGTTTTTGGGATTGCCAAACTTGTGAAATTGAATGCATGTTCCGCGCAAGATAAATGTTCCCCCTTAGTTTGATTGGGTTTATTATAGCATTTTTAGTTTGAGTAATTATTTCATTAGTACTAAATAAAAGGGAACAGAAAATCTTCTTTTATACTTTGAGGGGGATTTTGATTGTGTAAACTTTAAACAGATATATTAATTATGTAGTATTGTAGAATCGATTCTCTAAACAAGTTATTAGGTATATAGTAATATAAAAAAAGGCGCTCTTGTGAGCGTCTTTTTCCAACTTGAGATAGATGTATCATGCTGGGGTACATAATTTTCGTTTGAAGTTTTCTCACACAAATGATCTGTGTATCAATTTGTTTTTGATATACAGATCATTTGTATGATAACTCTTATAGATAATTGCTGAATAATAATCTTACATAAATGCTTTTAAAAGTTCTTGAACTAATGGAATTACCCCACCTACAAATTTTAAAACTGCCATTGCGATTTCCATATGAGTGCCTCCTTTTTTAATGGTAAGATGTAATGAATCTTTATACACCTATTATAGTAAGCGCTTACAAATACATCAATGCATTTCGATATGCAATATTTCATATTTGCATTCAGTAATGAGGATAAAGAGGAATTAATAATTTATCTCGCTATTTGTGGGGTGGATTGCCTGTAAAAGCACAATTGGTGAGGGTTAATAACCAATGGGGATAGACAAAAGCTCCACTGATTAAAGTTTCACTTTATCAAAATGTAAGCTGCATCTTGTATAATATAATGGTGGAGGTCGAATATGAAAAAAATAAATTCAAATATGGATTTGGATAAAAATGTATTGGAAGCGGTATTTATTCCGAGAAGGTTTATTGTTTTATGGATTACACTCGTATATATAGCTTCACTGCTTTTAGCATTTCGTAATAATATTCTCTCGATGGATAGTTTCTTCTTTACAATGGTCATTGTAATTCATACTGTTTTTCATTGGTATGCTAGTTCATTAAGGAATAGGCAATTGTTATATTTCTTTTTTGTACAACTGTTCATTGTGTTTTTGGCTGCATTCATTGCATCAAATGCTTCGATAGCAATTTTTGTTGGATTAACCCCTATTTTAATTGCCCAAAGTCTATATGTTTATCACAATATATTTAAAGTAATAGCAGTTTTTACTCTTATGTATGCAATATTTTGTACTGCAATTAGTATAAATTATGGTGTGAATAAATTAGCTATTCTTATCTCTATGTTTCTGTTAGTGTTAGCAATTATTATTCCTTTTTCTTATATTAATAAGCAGCAATATGATACACGGAATCGTATACAGAGCTACCTTCAAGAGTTAGAGTCTGCATATATGAGAGTAGAAGAATTGACATTAGCTAATGAAAGACAGCGAATGGCAAGAGATTTACATGATACGTTAGCGCAAGGTTTAGCCAGCTTAATTATGCAATT
The DNA here is from genome assembly GCF_050630465.1 of Bacillus basilensis. Taxonomy (NCBI): domain Bacteria; kingdom Bacillati; phylum Bacillota; class Bacilli; order Caryophanales; family Bacillaceae; genus Bacillus; species Bacillus basilensis. Next base: position 244,862 of record NZ_JBNTQO010000004.1, read on the forward strand.
GGAAGCAATAGATGCCCATATGCAGAAAGGGAATACAGGACGATCTCAAGAGATTATGAAACAAACTATGATAAGGGCGAGACAAACTTTACATGATGCAAGGTTGGTTATTGATGATTTGCGTCATACTACTAATTCATTTAATGAAGCAGTAGAGGAAGAGATTCAACGTTTTTCTGAGGCTACATCTATACAAGTGAGATTTACTATTCAAAGTCCCCCGCATATTTCAAACTTAATAAAAGAGCACTGTTTATATGTAATTAGTGAATGTTTAACAAATATCGCAAAACATTCACAGGCCACAGATGTACATTTAAAAGTTGAATATATCAGTGATCTTGAACAACTTACTATTGAAGTTGAAGATAATGGAATTGGTTTTGACACTAGATATATCGGTAAGAATCCTGGACATTATGGTTTAATTGGTTTAAATGAGCGTGTTCGATTGATTAAGGGAGAAATACATATATTAAGTGAAAAGATAAAGGGTACGAAAGTGTATATTCAAGTGCCTATAAATAAAGAAGGAGATGGCCATGAAGCATAACGTATTAATTGTAGATGATCATTTCGTTGTAAGAGAAGGTCTAAAATTAATAATAGAAACGAGTGATTCATTTCAGATTATAGGTGAGGCTGCAAACGGAGAAGAAGCCCTTTCTTTCATAGAAGAAAAGAGACCTGATGTTATTTTAATGGATTTAAATATGCCTAAAATGAGTGGTTTAGAAACAATCGAGGCTTTGAATAAAAAAGAAAATCAGACGCCGATTATTATATTAACTACTTATAACGAAGATGAATTAATGTTAAAGGGAATCGAGCTAGGAGCAAAAGGATATTTGCTAAAAGACACAGATCGTGAGAATTTGTTTCGAACATTGGAGGCAGCTATTCGAGGTGAAATTTTACTACAACCAACTATTATGGAAAAGATAGTGAATTATAAAAGGAAAGAAATACATACTGATAAGGTTGAAGGAAACAATTTAACAGAAAAAGAATTGTTTGTGTTAAAAGCCATTGCGCGCGGATATAAGAATAAAGAAATTGCATTCGATATGGGGATAGCTGAGCGAACGGTAAAAGCGTATTTAACAAATATATACAATAAATTAGGTGTTAATTCACGGTCAGAAGCAGTAGCTGTATCTATTGAAAGGAAGTTAATTCATTTTTAAAATATTATATATGCCCAATCGTACATTATAGGCCTGCCCTTTTGTACGATTTTTTTATTTCTTTCTCATGTTATGCTTCAGAAAGTATGAGCGATTTAAGAACAATCTAATTGCATTACAATTACAGACGTTTCTAATGTAGGAAAGGAAGAAGAATAATTAAATGACAACTTTGTTTTTAATTTTTGTAGTAATTTTCTTTATCTGGCTGCAAAGCAAACAAAGAAAATTAAACTGGATAGATATTATAACTTTTCTAATGATGATAGGGATTATTACTTATACGGCGCCGCAACCAATGACTAGGGATTTACAAGCAGAGTTACTGGCAGTTACGCTTTTTTCTTTCGCTATTGGTGTTTGGCAAGGTGGGGGAATTACAGTCTGTTATGAGGATGAAATTTTATATATTACAAATGGAAAACAGTATTCCATTTCATGGATTCTCTTAATAATTGGTAACATAATTATTATTAATATATTTGAAGGTGGATTTACACTTAATGGATTGTGGGTTATTTTGTGTAGCATTGTTATTGCATCTGGGGTGAAAAAAGGTATTCTATGTATTCTGTACAAATTAACAGTGCGAAATTAAATATAAAAAAGGATATTTTTTTATCTTAATATAGAACGTATTACTTTAAGTTCATCAAAAGATTGTAGTCGATAAAAACGAGAAGAAAGAATGGGGGAGGTAGCTTAGATGTTTCTACCTATTACTACATTTGATAGGTTTAGTTGGCTAGGGAATATTGCTTTCTCTTCAGAAAAGGTTAGCAGGAATCGGGTGTTTTCGGTGGCAGAAGAGAGCAATATTAACTTATATAAAAAGAAATGTATAGGTTCAATTAATAATATGCATCAAAAAATAACGATAGATTCTGTGGAATATGATGATAATTGTGTGTTGGGCCGTGCAGAACCTCATTCAACAATTGTCATAACAAGTGGAGATATGTATGTTGGAAGCGGACGGGTCAATAAGTATGGGAAGTTTAAAATATACACGAATGATTATCTGGGAGGGGATTTAGTAATAGAGATTCAGTTGATAATGGGTGGTTTTTATCAAGAGAGTATAACGGTAAAGGTAGAATGTTCAAGATAGAATTATTTCTTTCCACCGCTAAATAAAAAGGAAGCAACCGTAGTTGCTTCCTAAACCTATTAAGCCGAAGCTTTCTTCATTCTCTCAAGTAAACTAGATAACACATGCGTACGATACGATTCTAGTTTTTTACCTTCATAAGTACGGATACCTAATTTTTTAAGTTCTTTTACATACCAACCTTTGCTTCCGAAATACATGTGATCGCTCCCCTTCAACTTTGTTTTTTTTGTTCTGATTGTACTTGGAGGTACAGGTAATATAATGAAGGAAATGAATTTCGCGCGAAAATGGTTAACTTTGTTGCAAAAGACATATATACTAAAGATAGTATACAACGAGGTGGACAAGACGTGATTATAGAGAAGCACGAAATTCAAATTGACCAAATTACGAGCGGTAAAGTGAATATCTTTACTTTCTATAGAAATAGAAAGCAAATTGATGATCATTTTTTACGATTGCAAGAACCATCGCTTACAGCAAACTACTTCTTCCATTTTCATTTTGATGCAGAGAGCTTGCATCTACTACAGGAAGAGTTTCCAGGCGTATATCCGTACGACGGTAGTGAAACGATTCACGGCTGGACGGAAAAGATGAAAGCAGAATTGCAACATCAGATCCAAACAGGTAAATGGAATAAACGCGTACGTATCGGTAATCGCATTCTAGATGTGGTGTTTACGTGGTGTGATGAAGATATAGTAGAGTGAAAAAGAAGCGGATGACGCTTCTTTTTTTAGCGCTGGAATAAAACGAGCTTACCTGCAGAAGATGTGCAGCGATGTGTTTTTTCATACAATCCTTTTTCTTGTAAAATAGATTCACCTTTTGCTTTCGCTTCTTTTTCAGTTGCCGCCTCGAATGATTCGTCGAATGCTTTAGAACCATCTTTTTCAAAGACTGTTAGAACGTATACTCCCATGAAATTCCCTCCAATAATAAAAATCAGAATCTTATAACTATTTTGGCATAAATCATTAGAATATGCAAAGAAATATATGACATTGCGTGTTAAAATAGAGTGAAAGTTTTATGGACACTAGATTTACTATTTGTAGTAAAGTACGGAAAAGAAAGGATCGTTATTTGTGAAACAAGTGAGGTTTATACATGCGGCTGATTTGCATTTGGATAGTCCGTTTAAAGGGATGGAGATGAATGTACCGCAGTCTGTTTGGGAGAGAATGAAGCAAAGTACGTTTGAATCGTTCGAACGTATTATTGATAAAGCGATTCAAGAGCGCGTTGATTTCGTATTACTAGCCGGGGATTTGTATGATGCGGAGACGAGAAGTTTGAGGGCGCAAGTGTTTGTGCGTGAGCAAATGAAGAGACTTTCGCAGTACGATATCCCTGTTTTTATTATTCACGGTAACCATGATCATTTAGGGGGAAGCTGGGCAGCGATTGAGTTTCCGGAAAATGTTCATGTGTTTACAGAGCCTTATGTAGAAGAGAAATCATTTTATAAAAATGGAGAGCTATTAGCTTCTATTTACGGGTTTAGTTATTTGCAGCAAGCGGTAATGGATAATATGACAGCGCAGTATACGAAAATGAGTGATGCGCCTTTTCATATTGGCATGCTTCACGGAAGTGTGGAAGGAGATGCAGAGCATAATCGCTATGCACCGTTTCAAATTCGTGAGCTGAAAGAAAAGCAGTTTGATTATTGGGCTCTTGGCCATATACATAAACGTGAAATTTTATCAGAAGAGCCATATATTATTTATTCGGGGAACATACAAGGGCGTCATCGTAAGGAAACAGGTGAGAAGGGTGCGTACCTTATTGAACTTACGAAACAAGGAACGCATTGCTCATTTTTCCATACGGCGGATGTTGTATGGGATGAGACAGAAGTAAATATTGATGGGCTTGAAACTGTCGATGACTTTATGACGGCAGCATCAAGTGCGATGAATGAGTGCCGAAGAGCAGAGGAAGGGACGCTACTAACTGTCGTATTCACAGGACAAGGCCCACTTTCTCCTTATTTGCGTGATGAAAAGCGTGTGGAAGAGATTTTTCATATTTTAGCGTCTGGAGAAAAGCGAAAAGATTTCGTATATGCGATGAAGTGGAAAAATGAGACGGTTTCTTTTGCAGAAATCGAGCGTTTGAAAGAAGAAAATCATTTCGTCGGTAGTGTGCTGAAGGAGTTAGAAGCTTTCACAAATATGGACGGCGTGATGCGCACGATTTGGACATCTCCTGTAGCGCGTAATAGTATTGAATCTTTTACAGAAGAAGAGAAGAGAGAGATTCAAAAGGAATCGGAAAATATTATTTTAGAGCAATTATTCCAGCAAGAGAGGGATAAGAAATGAGAATTGAAAAACTTCATATTTATGGATACGGAAAATTAGAAAATGTGGAAATGGATCTTTCCTTCCTGACGGTGTTGTACGGTGAAAATGAAGCGGGGAAATCGACAATTCGCTCGTTTATGAAAAGTATTTTATTCGGTTTTCCAATGAGAGGACAGCGCCGTTATGAGCCGAAAGAAGGCGGAAAGTATGGCGGTGCGATGACTGTACAAACAGAGAAGTACGGTCGTTTGAAAATTGAACGATTGCCAAAGACGGCAGCTGGTGAGGTAACCGTTTATTTTGAAGACGGGAAAACGGGCGGCGAAGAAATTTTACACGATATATTAAGCGGAATGAATGAAAGTTTATTTGAATCGGTCTTTTCTTTTGATATGCACGGTCTTCAAAACATCCATCAGCTTGGCGAATCGGATATCGGCAATTATTTATTTTCGGCAAGTGCAGTCGGAAGTGATGCATTATTGCAGCTCGATAAAAAATTAGAAAAAGAAATGGATCAGCGTTTTAAGCCGAGTGGTCGTAAGCCGGAAATTAACGTGTCACTGCAAGAGATGAAGAAGCTTGAAGAGAAGATGAAAGAGTGGCAAGGGAAAATTGGCACGTATGAAAAACAAGTCGAGCAGTTAAAAGAAAGTGAAGAGAAACTAGCGTCTGTTCGCGCGGAGAAAGAGAGTGCGGAAAAACGAAAGCAAGATTATGAAATATTAGCAGCGCTTGAGCCTCTCGTTATTGAAAAGCGAGCGCATGAGAAAGTGTTAGAAAACGAGAATGGGCGGTTTCCTGTAAACGGAATGGCGCGTTATGAAGCGATTAAGGCGAAAATGGAGCCGCTTCAGTTGCAAGTTGATTCGCTCCATAAAAAAATAACGAATGTGCAATCGGAAATAGAATCGATTCAAATAGATGAAGAGTTTTTACAAAAAGAAAGTTACGTGGAAGAACTTCGTATGCAGCATATGTCTTACGAAAATGCACGCCAAGAAATGCGTGATATGACAGGAACGATTACGAATATAAAAGAAGAACTGGCAGAACTAGAGCAACAAATTGGTGCTACTTTTGAAAAAGAAACAGTCCTTTCGTTTGATATGAGTTTGGCAACGAAAGAATTGATTACGCAAACAGTGCAAAAGGCACGCGAGTTAGAAACACAAAAAGTACAGCTTGATGATCGCTTTAAAGTAGCGCAGGAGCAATTAGAAGAACAAGAAGAAAACATAAGACAGATTAAGCAACAAATGTTAGCGGATGAAGAACGAAACACGTTAGTTGAGAAAGAAAAATCATTTCAAGATGCGGCGTTTATCGGTATGGGCGCTGAGCGAATGAAGCGCAAGTATGAGGAAAAAGCAGGAGCGGCGATGCAAAAGAAAAAACAGTGGCAAAGGGTTTGTCTTCTGTTACTTCTTATTAACACAGGCATTTTATTCATGAGCTTATTTATGGACAACCGCCCGCTCTTATTTATTAGCGTCATTGTTTTTGTAGGAATTGTTCTTGCCCTTGTTTTATATAAAGATCCGTCAAGTGGATTACAAGAAGAACTTCTAACTCTTCAGCAAAGTGCTGGCGGAAGACAAAGTGAAGAAGCAATGTCTGTGCGCTATCAGTTAGAAAAAGACGAAGAGGTTCGTAAGCTATTTGAGCGAGAGTCTTATAAATTGCAGCAGATGGAGCGAGCATATGATAAAGTCGTTTCATCGTATGAGGAATGGGAGAGAGAGACGTTCCGCGTCAGCGAACAAGTAGATGCATATAAAACGCGCTATATGTTCCCTGATTTTTATACGTATGCGCATATATTGCCGGCGTTTGAGCGTATGGAAAAAATGCAGCAATTATATCGTGAATTAGAGAAGCAAGGCGAGCGGAAATCTTCATTATATGAAATGATTTCGCAATTTGAACATAAAATAGAAACTGTTATCGGTAGCGTGGAGTATAGTAAGCTGTACGCAGCACAAAGTCGTATGCAACATGAGAAAGAGAAGCGCCAAACTTGTAAGCAGTTAAAAGAGAAGCTAGCTGAATGGCAAGAAGAATATGAGTTCATGCAGGAGCAATTGAAACAACTATTAGTAGAACGAGATGGATTATGGCATATCGCAGATTCTACAGATGAAGAGATGTTTTTAGAAGCAGGTAAACTGGCAGAAAAACGTGAAGATGCTGAGAAACAAGTAGGGCGTTTATTACCGCAAATTGATCTGTTAGAACAACGCTTAACGAGTTTATCATTAGCTGAACATTATGAGGCTGACGGTTATGATGAAAAATTAAAGCAAGAAATCACAGCCGCGCAAAACTGTCTTACGAAAGAGAAAGAACTGACAGAGCGCATTGCGAAACATCGTATGGAAATTGCGAATTTAGAAGAAGGTAGTACGTACGGTGATTTAATGCACGAATGGGAAATGAAAAAAGCGCAAGTGCGTGAACAAGTGAAGAAATGGGCTGCTTATGCGACCGCAAAGACAGTGTTAACAAAAACGAAGCAATATTATCATGAAGTACATCTTCCTCGTATTTTACAAAAATCAGAAGAGTATTTCATCTATTTAACAGGCGGACGATATAGTAAAATCTTTTCACCGTCAGAGGCGGAACCTTTTATTGTGGAACGTAACGACGGTATGCGTTTTTACAGTCATGAACTAAGCCAAGCGACAGCAGAGCAGTTATATTTATCGTTACGATTTGCATTAGCGAAAACATTCGAGCATGATTATCCATTTATTATTGATGATAGTTTCGTGCATTTCGATGCAATAAGAACGAATCGCACAATTGAACTAATAAAGGAAATTGCGAAAGATAGACAAGTCATCTTCTTTACATGTCACGCTCATTTATTATCGTTCTTTACAGAAAAGCAGATTATAAAATTAACGCATAAGCGTAAAGAAAATGAGTTGTAGTGTGCTATACTAAAAGTAACTGATTTGGTGGAGGAATTCGAATGAAAAAGAAAATTGCAGAATATGAAGTTGGTGAACAAGTCGATGTTTTCTTGTTAATTAAAACAGCGACAAAAGGTCTAGCAAGCAATGGGAAGCCGTTTTTAACAGTAATCCTACAAGATCCAAGTGGGGATATTGAAGCGAAGCTATGGGATGTATCACCAGAAGTTGAGAAACAATATGTAGCAGAAACAATCGTTAAAGTAGCTGGTGATATTCTAAACTACAAAGGACGTATTCAATTACGTGTGAAACAAATCCGAGTTGCGAATGAAAATGAAGTAACAGATATCTCGGACTTCGTAGAAAAAGCACCAGTGAAAAAAGAAGATATGGTCGAGAAAATTACGCAGTACATATTTGAAATGAGAAATCCAAACATTCAGCGTCTAACAAGACATTTATTAAATAAGCATCAAAACGAATTTTTAGACTATCCAGCAGCGACAAAGAACCATCACGAGTTCGTATCTGGACTAGCTTATCATGTCGTATCGATGCTGGATTTAGCGAAAGCTATTGCGGCTCTATACCCATCATTAGATAAAGATTTACTATATGCAGGTGTTATTTTACATGACCTTGGTAAAGTAATCGAATTATCTGGCCCAATTTCTACAACATACACGTTAGAAGGAAATTTACTTGGCCACATTTCTATTATGGTGAACGAAATTGGTAAGGCAGCAGACGAGCTACAAATCGATGCAGAAGAAGTATTAATTCTTCAACACATCGTTCTTTCTCACCACGGAAAAGCAGAATGGGGTAGCCCAAAACCGCCATTAGTAAGAGAAGCAGAAATTCTGCATTACATCGATAACTTAGATGCAAAAATGAACATGATGGACCGTGCATTAGGACGCACAAAACCAGGTGAATACACTGAGCGTGTCTTTGCACTTGATAATCGTTCGTTCTATAAGCCGTCGTTCCATAATTAATAGTGTGAATAAAGTGGCCTCATTAAGTGTTAATACGCTTAGTGAGGCTGTTTTTTTTATTAAAAATGAAATAGTTAAAAGGAAATAAGTGAAGAAGAGTCATTGCAAAGGGTAAGTTCTAAACATGCAAAAAAATGAGTTAGAACAGAAATTATTACAAGAAGAGGTGTCAAAGGACTTATATAGTTTAAAGGGTCGATTACCAAACGAATCGTATTGTTTCAATGAACAGGATGGAGTATGGGAAGTATATTATAGTGAGCGAGGAACAAAGAGTAATCTTAAGACATTTAATTCTGAGGCAGAGGCATGTGAATACTTCTATACTAGTTTAATTGAGATGTTAAAAGGCATGGGTGTAATTTAAACCTGAAATAAAAGGGTATTTCCGTTTGGGGATGCTCTTTTATTTTATTAACTTTATTTCACATACACATGGGTGCTATTTGCAATTAAGCAGATTTTATTTTACATGGACATTATTATACTAATCTAAAATTTCTGTTTTTAAATTTTTTTCTTTTTATCTCATGATTTTAATTGGGGAAAGGGAGGAAAGAAATGGTTCAAATCAAAGTGACACCTGAAATGCTAGAAGAAGTTGCTAATCGTGCAAGTAATACCCGAATCGCATTAGAATCTATACATAATAATTTATGTAATGAAATTGATCATTTGTGTTTTCAATGGATTGGTGCCTCTAATCAACAATTCATTCAAATGTTCAATGATGCGCGACCAAAAGCTTTTACATTTATCAATTCACTTGTACAAGTAGAAGAAGATTTGAAATGAATCGCTGAAAAATTTCGCAATGCGGATGATCAAGATGTTACAACGGAAGAAGGTGCAATGTGTGGTAAACCTTCTTCGGAGGAAAAAGGATTTGATGGTGGAAAATTAGCTCGTGACATAACTGGAGAATTGACCGGTGAATATGATCTCAGACGTGTTTGGGATGGCGTAGATCCCTCGACAGGCGAGAAAATTTCATGGTTGGATCGAGTTGGAGCTGGTGGAATGATGGTTTTGGGTATTACACCAGTTGGAAAACTTGCTAAGGTTGCTAAAGGTGCTAAGATGACTGCCAAGGCTGTTGAAAGCGCTAAGGCAGCTGAAGCTGCTAAATCTATTAGGGCTGCTGAAAATTATAAAAACCATCTTGAAAGACAAGATAAAGTATTATCTCGTAATGGTGCATACCGAAAAGCGAAACGTGATGCCGCAATTCCTAATTCTACTCCGCATCAAAAACCTGTTCATGTGTATGATGGAACAAGTGAAAATAGATGGGTAGAGGAATATACTAATTTTAAGGGGCAAAAGAGATTTATTGTTGAGCATCAAGAAGATAAAATGGGAAGAGGTCCTCATTTTCATATTGCAACAAATAGAAAAGGGAATCCAATGGATAAAGGAAGATATAATCAGCTTGACGGACATTATCCAGAAGATTTTGTCGGGTATAAAAAACAGGAAAAAAAATAAAAAATTAAAGGTGTGAAAAAGTTTGAGTAATTTAAATAAAAGTCGCATGGAGATTCTTAAAAGAAAAGCTCGAAGAAAAGAACTTATAAATGAACTATCTAGTCTTGTTACTGTTTCTGAAGAATCATTTATGGATGCCGAAACAAATGATTTATTTTGTAAAGGATTATTTAGTAAGCTAGAAAAAGTTTCAGACAAAAAGAAAATTGGTGATACCAATTATAAAGAAAATAGAAAGCTCTCAATAGAGCTATTAAGTGAACTTATTAATAGCATTAATTTCCCAGTTAACCAAGGGAGATTATTTTTCTTTACAGAATATGACCTTGAAGCAGTTGAACTGAATATTGATGAAATATTTGATAATTTAGAGGATTTATCAATCAAATCAGGTTTTTTAATTGGCAATGGAGATTTTGTATTAGTTGGTGATGATTTAGATTTCGGCTTATGTATTGAGAGAACGGAATATTACTATGAATTCAGTATGTGGGGATTAGCGAAAATTTAAAGTATGACAATAAACAAAACCACCTTTTTAATAAGTGGTTTTGTCTACTATTTCACATATAAAGTGGCTTCATTTTCCACAACTTCAACCTAGAAATCAGGAAATCATTTTCCTCGGACAACGCCAAACATGAAATTCAATATAAATAAAGGGGGCCTTATTTATGGCAATATGTTTATTAATGACTAAAGAATTTGAGAATGAAGAGATAGTTGTTTATCAATACTATCCTTCTGAATCACCCGCTAAAATAGGTAAGATGCACTATAATAAAAAGGAACGAATGTTTTATGACATAGAGCAAGCTCCAGTGGATTCATTAAATATGAGAGAACATTATTTTAATTGTGCGTGTATTAGGATTGTGCGATGTCTTAGAAAGAACGAGGAATTTCCAGATAGCATGGCATATCAAGCATAATGAAACGAACATAAAAGAAGCCGCTCAACAGGACAGCTCTTATTTTACTTAACCTCATACCACCAATATCTACGATCAAGGCATTCTTTTATTCCATTAAGTTGCCCATTAGGTGTTTCGTAGGGGGAGCAAGCTCCTGATTTGATGATGTTTGGTTTTGTTGATGGCGTTGCAACTTTAATCTAGATTGAAGGTTCTTTTCTCCACTCATGTTTTTAAAATTTACTAAACCATTCTCCAGTCCAAAATGTTATGCAATAAAAAAATGTCTCGAATTTGAGATATTTCTCTTGCTTTTTAATCACTTGAGGTGTAAAGTGATAGTAACGAAAGCGATTGAGTCATATGGAAAACATACACTCAGTTGCTTTCGATAAAAAACAAAGTAAGTTATGCAGTAAAAACTAAGATGAATTTACAAAAATATAATTAAGAATAAATTGAAACGTTAAAAACCATATTAGTTGTGGAAAATGTCATTTTTTTAGTTATCACTTGACTAGTAAAACGAAACGGAGGAATAAACAATGTATGAAATTAAAGGGCATCATCACATTTCGATGGTTACGAAAAATGCAAATGAAAATAATCACTTTTATAAAAATGTACTTGGTTTACGTCGCGTGAAAATGACAGTGAACCAAGATGATCCATCAATGTATCACTTATTTTATGGAGATAAAACAGGAAGTCCAGGTACGGAATTATCGTTTTTCGAAATTCCTTTAGTAGGAAAAACGTACCGCGGTACGAATGCAATTACTCGAATTGGATTACTAGTTCCTTCAGAGGATAGCTTGCATTACTGGAAAGAGCGATTTGAGAAATTTGATGTGAAACATAGTGAAATAACAATATATGCAAATCGTCCTGCTTTACAATTTGAGGATGCTGAAGGTCTTCGCTTAGTACTACTCGTTTCAAACGGAGAAAAAGTGGAGCACTGGGAAACTTGGGAGAAATCAGAAGTCCCTGCAAAACATCAAATTCAAGGAATGGGTTCTGTGGAAATGACAGTTCGTAGACTTGATAAAATGGCGAGTACACTTACAGAGATGTTTGGTTATACAGAGGTTAGCCGCAGTGAAGATGAAGCAATTTTTCAGTCCATTAAAGGAGAGGCTTTTGGAGAAATCGTTGTGAAATATTTAGAGGGTCCTACTGAAAAGCCGGGCCGCGGTAGCATTCACCATTTAGCAATTCGCGTGAAAAATGATGCAGAGCTTGCTTATTGGGAAGAACAGGTGATACAAAGAGGTTTCCAATCTTCAGGAATCATTGACCGTTTCTATTTTAAAAGCTTATATTTCCGCGAATCAAACGGAATCCTATTTGAAATTGCAACAGATGGACCAGGATTTACAGTTGATGGAGATGTGGAACATTTAGGAGAAAAACTTGATTTACCACCGTTCTTAGAAGATCAGCGTGCAGAGATTGAAGCGAATTTAGCACCTATTGAAGAGAAGTAATAGAAGAGAAAATATAATTTTAAAACCATTGGAGGAATATAAAATGAACCAATTAAAAGGAATTCACCACGTTACAGCGATTACAAGTAGTGCAGAAAAGAACTATGAGTTTTTCACTCACGTTTTAGGAATGCGTTTAGTTAAAAAAACAGTAAACCAAGATGACATTCAAACGTATCATTTATTCTTTGCAGATGATAAAGGTAGTGCAGGAACAGATATGACATTCTTTGACTTCCCAGGTATTCCAAAAGGAGTACACGGTACAAATGAAATTTCAAAAACGTCATTCCGAGTGCCAACTGATGCAGCGTTAGCATATTGGGTGAAACGCTTTGACCGTCTGGAAGTAGAACATACAGGCATTAAAGGGCAATTTGGTAAGAAAACTCTATCTTTCGTTGATTTCGATGATCAACACTATCAATTAATTTCTGATGAATTAGATAAAGGAATCGAATCAGGTACACCATGGCAAAACGGTCCAGTTCCATTAGAATATGCAATTACTGGTTTAGGACCTGTATTCATCCGTATTGCAAACTTTAGTTTCTTCAAAGAAGTATTAGAAAAAGTTCTATTATTTAAAGAGGTTGCGCAAGAAGGAGAATTCTATTTATTTGAAGTGAACAAAGGTGGAAACGGTGCATCTGTTATTGTAGAACATAATACGGTTCTTCCAGAAGCACGACAAGGTTTTGGTACGGTTCACCATGCTGCATTCCGCGTAGAAGATCGCGCTGTATTAGAAGAATGGATTGAGAGAATCAGTAGCGTAGGGCTTCCTTCATCTGGCTATGTAGACCGTCACTTCTTCGAGTCATTATACGCAAGAGTTGCACCACAAATCTTATTTGAATTTGCAACAGATGGCCCAGGATTTATGGGAGATGAGCCATACGAAACACTTGGCGAAAAATTATCTTTACCTCCATTCCTAGAGCCAAAACGTGAAGAAATCGAAAAATTAGTTCGTCCAATTGATACAGTGAGAAGTACGAAAGAATTTATTAAAGAGTAAAAATAGAGATAGTAAGTAGGAGAGCAAGTAGTTTTAGCTGACAGCTGAAATTGCTTGCTTTTTTTATTTTCGCTTTATAAGTATATTGAATAAAATAATTGACTTACTTTTTATATGTAACTATAATAGTTACAAAGCAACCTTTAATAATGGTAGTGAGTAATATTTTTTTAGTATAATTGTAACTGGTATGGTTACAATTAAAATTAATCATAAAATAACCAAAAAATGTAAAAACTTTAAATAGCAATTTGAGAAAGGAGACGGGAATGTTGAAACGGTTTAAGTTTTATATGATTAGCGGTATTGTGCTCGTTTTGTTAATTGTTTGTAACTTCGTTGATAAGCCGATTGCGAAGGTTGGAGAAGTGAAAGATACTGTTATGATGAAGATAAATACGAAAGAGAGTATGGCGCAGATTGACGGACAGACAATTTATTTTAAGCAAATTGGTGAGGGAAAACCACCTTTACTTATGCTTCATGGGTTTGGTGGTTCATCTGATGGATTTAGTGATATTTATCCGGAACTGGTGAAGGATCACACGATTATAGCGGTTGATATTTTAGGATTTGGGCGTTCATCTAAGCCGGTTGATTTTCAGTATTCGTTTCCTGCGCAAGTGAATTTATATTATAAGTTAATGAAGAAGCTCGGATACGATCAGTTTGCGGTGCTCGGTCATTCAATGGGCGGAGAGATGTCCCTTAATTTAGCGTATTTATATCCGGACGCAGTGACGCATCTCGTTTTAGCAGATTCTACAGGAATTGAGTCTTTCCAGCAAAAAGAAAGTTATGAAGTGCCGCCGCTATCGACAGACTTACAAACGGTAACAGAGATTACGGACTATAATAAAAATGCAGTGAAAAATAGCCGCGATGATAAAGAGCATTATGATCAGCTTACGAAAATGAGAGAGCGCCGCATTGCGATGGAAGCCGATAAAATTAAGGTGCCGACTTTAATTATATGGGGACGACACGATAAGAGCGTTTCCTGGAAAAATGGTGAACTGTATCACCAGCTATTTGCAAATAGTACGTTCCATATTATTGAAAAAGGATATCATGCGCCGTTTCGCCAGGAACCAATTGAGTTTATGGAGTATGTACAAGCGTTCTTCGCGAAGAATCCACTATAAAATTTTAAGCATAAATGCACTTCTTTCCTCATACAGTGAAACTAATAAGGCTTGTCTAAGGAAAGGAATGAAGTTGAGTGGAAACTTTACCATGGTGGGTGTATCTTGTAATCGTTGGGATCGTATTAAGTGGCTACATGGTTTTATATACTTCAAAAAAAGAGCAAGAGATGGATAATGAGTTTATTGAAAAAGAAGGCGAAGTTTATATGAAGCGCTTAGAAGAAGAGCGAGAGAAACGTAATCAGGATAGTGATAAAGATTCTGTATTGCTTTAATAGAAATTTTGAAATGCTACCATCTAGTAGAACTTTACATATAGGTGGTAGCATTTTTTCTTTATACGAAATTCATCATGAACTTTTATTGATGGTATTTATATATTTTTTTCCTCATAAGAATGGAACTAGCGGGGTATTTTACTGGGGGGGGATTAACAATGCATAGGGATGAAACTTCATTACATCCGGATACAGGTGTTACATCTGTAATGTTTGTTGAGCGTTCATTAAATGAAATTCGTTTTTGGTCTAGAATCATGAAGGAGCATTCTCTTTTTCTTCGCTTGGGATTTAGATGCGAGGATACGCAACTAATCGAAGAGGCGAATCAATTTTATCGATTGTTTGAACATATCGAACAAATAGCGCATTCCTATACAAATGAAACAGATCCTGAGCAAATCAAAAGATTTAATGCAGAAGTACAACAAGCCGCAACTAATATTTGGGGATTTAAACGAAAAATTTTAGGCTTGATTCTCACATGTAAATTGCCAGGACAAAATAACTTTCCACTGTTAGTTGACCATACAAGTAGGGAAGCTGATTATTTTAGAAAACGTTTAATGGAATTAAATGAAGGAAAATTAGATGCCCTTCCTGATGCTATTATTAAAGAAAATGTTTTCTTTTTGAGGATTATGGCAGACCATGCTAAATTTATTGGTCATCTTCTTGATCCATCAGAAAGAAAGCTTGTAGATACAGCACGGAATTTTAGCAATGATTTTGATGCATTAATGTATCAAGCAATTGACTTAGAATCTATGAAACCACAATCCCAAACAGTCCCTCTTTTAGATCAATTTTTAGATCAAAATCGTGTGTCGGTTGCATCTCTTCGGGATTTTAAGAAAACAGCACGTGACTTAATTGAGCAGTGTAAAATAAAGAGTATCATCCACCCATTATTGGCAGACCACGTTTTCCGTGAAGCGGATAGATTCCTTGAAATCATTGATATGTATGATGTTCATCTTACAAATATTCAATCACAACCTAGATATTAGAAGATAAGGAAAGATACTATTTTGCTTTCAGCTGACAAGTTAACAATGTATTGTTAGCTTCTTTTTTTTTGATGAAAAGGTTTGAAAATGAAACTTTACGTTATTCTTTCTGGAGAATGATAAGAAAGGATAGCGTATTTTTTATGCCTCATTTAGTCTTTATTAGTATTAATTCTTTGTATTATTGTTCGGGAAATTATTATAGAAGAAAAATATATGGAATTGACACAATACATAGCGCGATTACAACCTGTAACGCACAAGTTGCACAGGCTATGCAACGACAACTTGCTTTACTCTTCATCATGTATTTGTCCATACTAGGCGTAGAGAGGTGATAAACACAGTATGATTTTTAGTGAACGCTTAAAACAAGAACGAGAGAAACGGAATTGGTCGCAAAGTGATTTGGCTGAAAAAATTCATGTAAGTAGGCAGTCTGTTTCGAAATGGGAGACGGGAAAGAACTATCCGAGCATTGAAATTATTATTCATTTAAGCGATCTGTTCGGTATTACGATTGATGAGTTGCTAAGGAGTGATGAAGAGTTGACACAAAAAGTTATTGAAGATAGTAAGCAGTTGGCGTATCCAAAATGGACGGTGTTTTTTGATAGCTTATTTATGATGGGCGTATTTTTGTTTATTACAAAAATCGTTGTGTGGATGTTAAATAAGTTTGCAGGAGCGAGCATTACAATTATAGCGGATGCACCGTATATAATGAATTTTTTACCGCTCTTATTAATGGTTATAGGTGGTATGGGATCTGATAAGTTGAAGAAAATATATAGGTAAGAGAAAGTTTTGAAAGAAATCCCCGACACTAGCTGTTCTTTTTACTTAAATTGTGTACTATAAAGGATAGGATGACATAAAGAAGGGGACATATAGAATGGAATTTCATGAACAAAAGATTTTGCCGGCAGTGAGGCAAATTAAAGATTTGGAGAAGTTACTACATAGTTCGTATGAATATATCGTTATTTTAGATATTCATGTCGGTCAATTGAAGAGTGTTATATCACTTGCGAAGCAATATTGTAAAAAGGTGTTTTTACATGTGGATTTAATTCATGGTTTGCAGAGTGATGGGCATGCGACGGAGTATTTATGCCAGGAATTTAGACCATACGGGTTACTTTCGACAAAGGCGAGCGTAATTATGAAGGCGAAGCAAAAAGGTGTTGTGGCAATTCAGCGTATCTTTTTAATCGATTCGAGTGCAATGGAGAAGAGTTGCAATCTTTTAGAAAAGACGAAGCCAGATTATATAGAGGTGCTTCCAGGGGCAATGACGGACATTATCGCTGAAGTGAAAGAGCGTACTGGTGTACCGATTTTGGCGGGTGGTTTTATTCGTACAGTTGATGATGTGGAGAAAGCGTTAAATGCTGGTGCGACAGCAATTACGACATCAAAACGCGAACTATGGAAACATTACCAAAAAAAGTGACGAAAATGTGAAAAAATTCTGTTGACACCGCTTTCATGAGAGGTTAACATTATAGACAAGTTAATAAACGTGACGGAGAAAAGTAGAGATCCACATTTCATTGTTTCTATATAAACTTATATAGAAGC
This sequence comes from Bacillus basilensis, assembly GCF_050630465.1. Lineage (NCBI taxonomy): Bacteria > Bacillati > Bacillota > Bacilli > Caryophanales > Bacillaceae > Bacillus > Bacillus basilensis. Next base: position 262,336 of record NZ_JBNTQO010000004.1, read on the forward strand.
GTGCAAAGCTGTGGGTCTTTTTCTTTTGACAAAAACGAATGGCCATTCATTTTACCTCTATCACATTTGGAAGCGTTTAAATTGATTGTGGAGGGATACTATGTCAGCATTTTTAGGAGAGTTAGTAGGGACTGCGTTGTTAATCTTACTTGGTGGCGGCGTTTGTGCTGGTGTAAGTTTAAAGAAGTCGTTTGCGAAAGATTCTGGTTGGATTGTTATTACGATGGGCTGGGGCTTAGCAGTAGCGGTTGCAGCGTATGCGGTTGGATCAATTAGTGGGGCACATTTGAATCCGGCTTTAACGATAGGATTAGCATTTAAGGGAGCGTTCCCATGGAGTGACGTACCAGGTTATATCGCAGCACAAATGATTGGGGCAATTATCGGGGCAGTTCTTGTATATTTACATTACTTACCACACTGGAAAGAAACAGAAGATGCAGGAACAAAATTAGGTGTATTTGCAACAGGTCCAGCAATTCCGAATACATTTGCAAACCTTTTAAGTGAAATGATTGGAACATTCGTTTTAGTATTTGGTATATTAGCAATTGGTGCAAATAAATTTGCAGATGGATTAAATCCATTTATCGTAGGTTTCTTAATTGTAAGTATTGGTTTATCATTAGGTGGAACGACAGGATACGCAATCAACCCAGCACGTGATTTAGGTCCGCGTATCGCACACTTCTTCCTTCCGATTGCAGGAAAAGGCGGTTCAAACTGGAAGTATGCATGGATTCCAGTAGTAGGTCCGATTTTAGGTGGATCACTTGCAGGATTATTCCATCAAGTTGTATTTGAAGGAAAACAAAACGTAGCACTTATTTATGTGATTATTGTAACTGTGATTGTACTAGCAATCTCTTATATGACAAGCAAAAAAAGTGGAAGCAATACAAATAGTAGAAAAGTAGCATAAGGGGGAAACCGATATGAAAAAATATATTCTTTCATTAGACCAAGGAACAACTAGCTCACGCGCAATTCTTTTCAATAAAAAAGGTGAAATTGTTCATTCAGCTCAAAAAGAATTTACACAACATTTTCCAAAGCCAGGTTGGGTAGAGCATAACGCACAAGAAATTTGGGGATCTATTTTAGCAGTTATCGCAACTTGCTTAAGCGAAGCAGATGTAAAACCAGAACAAATCGCTGGTATCGGTATTACGAACCAACGTGAAACAACGGTTGTATGGGATAAAACAACTAGTAAACCAATTTATAACGCAATCGTATGGCAATCTCGCCAAACAGCTGAAATTTGTGATGAGTTAAAAGAAAAAGGTTATAGCGAAATGGTTCGCGAAAAAACAGGTCTTTTAATCGACGCATACTTCTCTGGTACGAAAGTGAAATGGATTTTAGATAACGTTGAAGGTGCAAGAGAGAAAGCAGAAAACGGCGATCTATTATTCGGAACAATTGATTCGTGGCTTGTATGGAAACTATCTGGTGGTAAAGCGCACGTAACGGATTACTCAAATGCATCACGTACATTAATGTTTAACATCCACGACTTACAGTGGGATGATGAGCTTCTAGATATGTTAACAGTACCAAAGAGCATGCTTCCAGAAGTACGTCCATCATCTGAAATATATGCTGAAACAATTGACTATCACTTCTTTGGTCAAAACGTACCGATTGCCGGTGTAGCTGGTGACCAACAAGCGGCATTATTTGGACAAGCTTGTTTCGGTGAAGGTATGGCGAAAAATACTTACGGAACTGGTTGCTTCATGTTAATGAACACTGGTGAAAAAGCAGTAGCTTCTGAGCATGGTCTATTAACAACAATTGCATGGGGAATAGATGGTAAAGTAAACTACGCATTAGAAGGAAGTATTTTCGTAGCAGGTTCTGCAATTCAGTGGTTACGTGACGGAATGCGCATGTTTAAAGATGCAAGTGAGAGTGAAGTGTATGCTTCTCGCGTTGAATCAACTGAAGGTGTATACGTTGTACCAGCATTCGTTGGATTAGGAACACCTTACTGGGATAGTGAAGTACGTGGCGCTATGTTTGGTGTAACGCGCGGTACGACGAAAGAGCATTTCATCCGTGCAACACTAGAATCTTTAGCTTACCAAACAAAAGATGTATTATGCGCAATGGAAGCAGATTCAGGTATTGAACTAAAAACATTACGCGTTGATGGCGGAGCGGTTAAAAATAACTTCTTAATGAAGTTCCAAAGTGATATTTTAGACGTTCCTGTAGAGCGTCCAGTGATCAACGAAACGACAGCTTTAGGTGCAGCATACTTAGCTGGTCTTGCGGTTGGGTATTGGAAAAACCAAGATGAAATTAAATCGCAGTGGCATATGGACAAACGTTTTGAACCAACGATGGAAGCGGAAACAAGCGAAGAGCTATATGCTGGATGGAAAAAAGCAATTGAAGCAACAAAAGCTTTCAAATAATCATAAACAGTGTTATAATGGTGACAAGTTAATAATTCGGTAGGAGATTTGGAGAGACCACAACGCGCTATAGAGGCGAAATCTATAGCGGAGTTTGTGGTCTCTTTTTTCGTTATCAAAGGGAGGAATTACCATGAAATTTTCAAGTAAACAACGTAAAGACGTATTAAACGGAGTAAATAAACAAGAGTTAGATGTGATCGTAATTGGTGGAGGTATTACTGGTTCTGGTATTGCATTAGATGGAGCAACACGCGGGTTATCAACAATTGTGTTTGAAATGCAGGACTTTGCAGCAGGTACATCAAGTCGTTCAACGAAGCTTGTACACGGTGGTCTACGTTATTTAAAACAACTTGAAGTGAAAATGGTAGCAGAGGTGGGGAAAGAGCGTGCGATCGTATATGAGAACGGTCCCCATGTAACAACACCAGAGTGGATGTTACTTCCATTCCATACAGGCGGTACGTTCGGATCATTTAGTACATCAATTGGTCTTCGTGTATACGACTTCTTAGCAGGTGTAAAACGAAGCGAGCGCAGAAAGATGTTTAACCGTGAAGAAACATTAAACAAAGAGCCTCTTGTGAAAAAAGAAGGATTAAAAGGCGGCGGTTATTACGTAGAATATCGTACAGACGATGCGCGTCTTACAATTGAAGTAATGAAAGAAGCAATTGAGCATGGTGCGAAAGCTGTTAACTACGCAAAAGTAGACAGTTTCTTATATAAAGATGGAAAAGTATGCGGTGTACGTGTAATCGATTTACTAGACGGTGAAGTGTACGAAGTTTACGGTAAGAAAATTGTAAACGCAGCTGGTCCTTGGGTAGATACACTTCGTGAGAAAGATAACTCGAAAAAAGGAAAAGTACTTCAGTTATCAAAAGGTGTTCACTTAGTAATTGACCAAAAACGTTTCCCATTAGGTCAAGCAATTTACTTCGATACACCAGATAAACGTATGGTGTTCGCGATTCCTCGCGGCGGAAAAACTTACGTAGGTACAACAGATACGTTCTATGATAAAGATGCAGCTGTACCACACATGACAACAGAAGATCGCACATATATCATTAACGCGATTAACTACATGTTCCCAAGTGTGAAAATTACAGAAAAAGATGTTGAATCAAGCTGGGCTGGTGTACGTCCGTTAATTTACGAAGAAGGTAAAAATGCATCTGAAATTTCTCGTAAAGATGAAATTTGGACTTCTGAATCTGGTTTAATTACAATCGCAGGTGGTAAATTAACAGGATACCGCAAAATGGCTGAAATGGTAGTAGACTATGTAACGAACTTACTACAAAAAGAAGGTCATAGTGCATATCCGAAGAGTGACACGAAACATATGCCAATCTCTGGTGGACATGTAAGTGGTTCACACGGATTCCCAGCATTCGTTGCGAAAAAAGCAGACGAAGGTACGAAATCTGGTTTAACGAAAGCGCAAGCAGAAGAGTTCGCGAAATTCTACGGCTCTAACGTTGATGTACTATTCGACTTAGCGAAAAAACATAAAGACGAAGCGAAAGAATACAACATGCCGCTAGACGTTCTAATCCCACTTGTATATGCAATGGATTACGAAATGACAGCAAAACCAGTTGACTTCTTCGTACGCCGTAGAGGCGCTGTATTCTTCAACATCCACTGGGTATATGAGTGGAAAGAAGCAGTAATCAACTACATGGCTACGAAACTAGGCTGGAGCAAAGAAGAGCAAATGAAATACACAGCTGAATTAGAAAAAGCATTAACAGATGCTGTCATTCCTGTAGATCAACAAGAGCAGGCAGCTGCGTTAGCGTAAAATAGAAAACCACCTGAAGGGGAACCTTTAGGTGGTTTTTTGTACGTTATTTATAGAATTTTAAATACTATACTTGTATTTTATAACCAAAAAACCTAATATTTAGTTTATAGAGATAAGTGTAATACAATAAATAAGATACCGATATGAGGTGTATCATGAAAAAATTAATTACTTATGATTCTGAAATTCAGATGGCATATTTGTATGTAATTCCATTCACTTCAGAAATTGAGATTGAATCGACTGAAGAATTGGAAGAAAATCCAAAACTAAATGTAGATATAGATCAATTTGATCGCATAGTGGGGATTGAGTTTTTTGGAGACAATGCTAGTAAATTAAAAGAATTAACAAATAAGAGTAAAATATATAAAAAGAAAACGTCAAGTGATAATACATACATATACTCATTTAGACTTTCTCAAGATACTCATTTGCAAAAAGTGTTATTTCATAATATCGTATTTTATTTTTCGGATAAGAAGTATGAAGAATTTATCGGTTTTGATATTATGAAGCCCTCTTTGTATGGCCATGAAATATTAGATTCTTTAAGTGAGCGTTAGGAAGAAGGAGGACTCGATTAAATGGGTTCTCTTTTTCATTTAGCGGTCTTTAGAGCTGAGGAGAATCTTGACTATAAAAATCCTTATTGCAAGATGAAAGAGCGCCTTGGGAGGAAGACGCTCTTTAGGTGAATGTATTGTGACGACTATTCGGTTTATTATATGTAATTTGCTGAGGAAGTGTTTTATAAAAAAGTTATTGTCAGCCGTATTTTTTTATGAATTTATAAAACTTTTCCATACAATGCGTCGTCTAATATATGGGAAGGAGGAAATGATGTGGATGAATTAACGATAGAAGCGTTTGAAATAGAAGATAAGGAGGACCTTATCGACGAAATAATGAACAAGTGTGGACAAGAAATCCTACAGCTTGTGTATTCATATGTGAATAATAAAGAGGTTGCGGAGGATTTAACGCAAGATATATTTGTGAAATGCTATAAATCTCTTCATACATATAAAGGGAATTCGAACTTAAAGACATGGTTATGGAGAATTACGATTAATCATTGTAAGAACTATTTAAAAAGTTGGTATAACAAAAAAGTTATCGTTACAGAGGATGACTTTACGTATATGGAGAGTCAAAAAGAAAGTGTGGAACAAACAGTTATTCAAAATGCTGAGGATAGTAGGCTTGCCTCTGCAGTAATGAGTTTACCGATAAAATATCGTGAAGTGATTTATCTATTTTATTATGAAGAGTTATCAATTAAAGAGATTGCTGCGGTAATAGAAGTGAAGGAAAACACAATAAAAACAAGGCTGAAAAAAGCAAAGGAACTTTTGAAGGAAGGATTGGAGGAATAATCAAATGGAAGATCGATTAAAAGGCTTGCGAAAATCAATGGAGAACACAACTTTTAAACATTTGAGTTTTTCTGATCAACATCGAAAGCGGGTGCGCGAAAAAATCAATCAATCGTCCGAAAAGGAAGAAGATATTCTTTTAGCAGTGTTGCAACTTCTTATGAATGAAAAAACAGGTTATGAATTAATGCAGTTACTGCGTGGGAGAGGGATTCAAAAATTCGAAGGTGATGAAGGTTCCCTATACACTGTATTACATCGTCTAGAACAAAATCGCTTTATCCAATCTAGCTGGGATCACGTGGGAGCTAAATATTATCAATTAAATGATAAAGGAAACAAAATGTTGCGAAAAGCAGAGAAGAATGCTACGAAAGTACGATTTATATTAAAAGGCTTAGTGCAGGAGTGAGAAAAAATTGAACAAAAAAGGGGAGCGTTTTTTAAAAGAAGTTACGAACCATATTAAATCAAAAGAAGCGAAGGACTTGGTGGCAACGGAACTAGACTTTCACTTGAAACAGGCGAAGAATATGTGGATGGATAAAGGGTTAAGTGAGAAAGTTGCGGAAGATAAGGCTGTTGAGCAAATGGGAAGTCCGATTAAACTTGGCGAAGAACTTAACAAACTGTATAAGCCAAAGGTTGATTGGTTCCTTATTATTTTATTAGTGGCTGCGATGGGGCTAGGATTTTTGCCGGTTATAACTTTTGGACATGCTGACTTATTCATGAATAAGGTGATATTTGTTATTCTCGGTGTTGTAACAGCTGTTGGGATTATGCTACTTGATTATCGGAAGTTAGAGAGACTCGGGTGGCTGTTTTATACAATCGGTGTACTTATCTTGTTAATGATAAAATGTTTTCCGACTGGTTACGTGATTGGGGAAGCAATAATAAAAATTGGTCCCATCACAATTGACTGTCTAATGGCGATACCATTCTTCTTTCTAGCTTGGGCTTCTTTTTTCAATAATGGTAGGTTAAAGTTTATGCATCTTCTCATGTTGTACGTATTTTCTTTATATCTATTTTCAACTACATCAATTCTTTTACCAATTTTCATCTATATTACGATGGTATTCGTTATGCTTTGGTGGAGTAAGCTAGGAAAGAAAACGGCATGGCTCATTACGATTTTACCAATTTTACCCTTTGTTATTAGGGATCTATTTTCTTGGTCTGCTGTAAAAGAATACCGTATGGCCAGAATTTTAGGATTTTTAAATTCAGAGCATGATCAATGGTATTTACGTTTAAAAGAGGCAATGTCATCGGCAGGTTGGTTTGGTACATATGGAAATATAAAGTCTATCCATGCTACCCATACTGATTTTGTATTTGCAAGTTTGACTTATTATTATGGATATGTGCTGGCGCTAATTCTTGTCTTAATTCTTTCTCTTTTTGTAGTAAGAATAATGAACATAGCTTATAAAATAAATGATGGTTATGGTAAATTGCTTCTCGTTGGTGGAGTAACTCTTTTTGTATTCCATTTTATTTATAACGTTGGCATGACCTTAGGATTATTACCACGTGCTTCTATATCATTACCTTTTATTAGCTACGGATTGATACCAACTCTGTTTCATGCATTTATAATGGGGATTGTGCTGAGTGTATATCGACGTAAAGATATTCCAGCGAGAAAATCAGCTTAAAAAACAAACCACCCATTCCCTATATTTTTTAGGGGATAGGTGGTTTTATTTGCACACTTAACAAGTTTTTCCGTTTTCAACTTCTCCGCATGAATCAGGAATTTTCTTATCTTTTATTAATTGTAATAGAAGTTCAAAAAACTGCTCACGCTGCTCTAATGTGAGGTTTTTCAGAATATCGTCTGCGACCTTGTCTTGGAAAGCGAGTGCCTGCTCCATATTGGAATGCGCGCGTTCAGTAAGTTGAATTAATGTAGCTCGGCGATCAGTTGGATCTGGTATACGAATTAGGAGCTTGTCTTGTTCGAGTGCATCGACAAAATCGGTAACTGTACGTGCTTTGACGCCTAATTTAGCAGCTAATGCGTTCATTCGAATGGGACCATTTTCAGAAACGGTAGATAGAACGCGTAGCCTTGGCCCTGTTAGATGATAAGGTGTGTCAAGGGCTGACAATTGAGATTGAAATTCTCTTTGAACATAGTTCGTTGATTGCATTAAAATATGGATGATATCTATTGCAGCTGGATTATTTAATTTCATGAATGGGATGACCTCCTCATTATTTTGTAGTTCATTTTTGCACGTTTCATAAATATATTGTATATTATTAGTGAGTATCCTCTCTATATTATAAACAATTAGTGAGTAAACTCATTATATTGTATACTCATAATGTGTAATAGCGGGATAATTACTATTATAACTGATGCGGGGGTCTATAGAAAACGATAATAGAGCGAGGTGTATGTATGTAAGGAATTTTAAATCGTTTCAACATTCAATAGCAATACCCTTAAAAAATATATAACGGAGGATTGTACATGACTATTGTAGCATTAGTACTTCAATGTTTATTAATTTTTGCATTCTTCTTTTCAAGTGTGAGTAAAATTGCGGGAGCAAAGATGCAAGTAGAGGCTTTCGCTCATTTAGGTTTACCTCAATGGTTTAGAATTGCGACAGGTTGGATCGCTTTGGCAGGCGTGGTTGGACTGATTTTTGGTTTCTGGAATGAGGTCGTATTAGTTTTAGCAGCATTATGGATTGCTTGTATTATGTTGGGAGCTGTATTGTCCCATATGCGTGTTAAAGATCCAATTGGAAAAATAATGCCGGCAGCCGTGCTTATGATTTTAGCGCTAATTCTTGCGTTCGTTCATTCTTCAGCAGTAACAGAACTTCTGTAAAGTAAATTGTAGATTAGTAGATTCGATTGAATAGAGGTAGAAACTGAGCACGTACGATAAAAATGATATCCTCATTATAATAAAATAGTGAGTATATTCATTATGTTGATACTCATTTAAATTTGTATAGATTATGGGAAAGAGAAAAGGAGGTCTACACGATGGTAGATAATTCATCACAAAATGCGGATAAATTGCTAGGAGTTTTAGTCGTTACGCTAATATTTTCGGTTATGAACGGTACGATGTTTAATGTAGCTCTTCCTGAAATAGGTAAAGAATTCAACCTTGTTCCTTCAGAGGTTAGCTGGATTATGACTAGTTATATGGTCGTTTACGCCGTTGGTTCTATCGTGATGGGAAAACTGGCGGATAAATATCGGCTAAAGGATTTGTTGACGTATGGATTACTTATTTTCGCTCTAGGTTCCTTGCTTGGTCTACTTGCTACTGAGTATTGGGTCATTATTTTGGGGCGTGTCATTCAAGCAGCGGGAGCTTCTGTTCTTCCAGCGACGGCGATGATCATTCCAGTCAGGTACTTTGCACCAGAGAAAAGGGGCCGTGCGCTTGGAACTTCAGCAGTAGGTTTGGCACTTGGTAATGCGCTAGGACCCGTTGCGGCAGGATTAATCACAAGCTTTGGAAGTTGGAGACTTATGTTTGTTCTTTCTTTACTACCGCTTCTAACGCTTCCTTTCTTTAGAAAGTATTTAGATGATGCAAAAGGGAAGGCGGGTAGTATTGATATTCTTGGCGGAGGACTATTAGCTGTATCGGTCACGTTCTTCTTGCTTGCCATTACGCAGATGCAAGTGCTGTTATTCCTTGGAGGATTTGTTATGTTAGCTTTCTTCATTTTGCGGATTAGAAAAGCTACAGAGCCCTTTATTAAACCAACTCTGTTTAAAAATAAGAATTTTTCGATTGGGTTACTCCTTGCTTTTATGACGACAGCGATGAGCTTTAGCATGACATTTATGACGCCGCAATTTCTATCAGCAGTAAATGGATTGACTCCTTCGAATATTGGTTTTGTTTTAGTTCCAGCAGCAATTGCCTCAGCAATTATGGGAAGAAAGGGAGGAAGGTTAGCTGATACTCGGGGCAATTTTGCACTCGTTTTTATTGCCTCAGTATTCATATTTCTTGCGTTCTCATTATTATCTACTTTCATCGGGGTCTCGGCTTTTGTCATTGCATTGATTTTAATTTTCGGGAATGTAGGACAAACTTTTATGCAGATTTCAATGTCTAATACGATTTCGCAAACACTGTCAAAGGAGGAGACAGGCGTAGGAATGGGATTATTGTCGATGATTAATTTCATATCTGGCGCGATGGCTATGAGTGTAGTAGGGAAATTGCTTGATAATGGTTCTACTTCGCTACAACTCAATCCTTTTGTTGCAAATCAAGCTGCAAATATGTATAGTAATATCTTCGGCGTGATGTCATTATTGATCCTACTTGTAGTTGTGCTGTATCGTTTTCAATTTGGTACGGGCGTTTCTACGTTAAATATGACTAGCAAAGGTAATAAAAGTTTATAAAAGAATACGAGGAGGTTTATGTATGAATGCTCAAACTGCATCTGTTTCTTCGCAGTCAACGGAGTTTGACAATGTGAAAAGACTCCCAATTTTAATATCGATGATCATTGGGGCGTTTTTTACCATTTTGAATGAAACATTATTGAACGTTGCTTTTCCACAATTGATGATTGAGTTGAATGTAACACCATCAACTCTTCAATGGCTTTCAACAGGGTACATGCTTGTAGTTGCTGTGCTAATTCCAGCTTCTGCTTTATTAGTACAATGGTTTACAACAAGACAAGTATTCATAGGTGCTATGGTAGTTTTTACTTTCGGTACACTTGTAAGTGCAATTGCGCCTGGATTTTCTATACTATTGATGGGGCGCTTGTTACAAGCAGCTGGTACGGGATTAATGATGCCCGTATTAATGAATACGATTCTTCTTCTATATCCTCCTGAAAAGAGAGGAGCGGCAATGGGGAGTATTGGGCTTGTAATCATGTTCGCTCCTGCCATTGGACCAACACTTTCAGGTATTATTTTGGAAACATTGAATTGGAGATGGCTATTTTATATCGTTCTTCCATTCGCAATTTTTTCTATTGTTTTTGCGTTTATTTATTTAAAAAATGTCTCAGAGCCTACTAAACCAAAGGTAGATGTATTATCTATTCTTTTATCTACAATTGGATTTGGCGGGATTGTTTATGGATTTAGTAGCTCGGGTGAAGGTTGGGATAGTTTCCAGGTGTATGGAATAATCCTAATTGGCCTTGTAGCAATTCTATTCTTCGTATTACGTCAATTAAAATTGAAAGAGCCATTACTAGACCTTAGTGCATTTAAGTATCCGATGTTTACGCTAACAACAATTTTATTGACGATCATGATGATGACGATGTTCTCGACAATGACGTTACTACCATTTCTATTCCAAGGTGCTTTAGGCTTAACTGTTTATGCAACTGGTCTTATTATGCTTCCAGGTAGCTTATTGAACGGTCTGCTTTCTCCAGTTTCAGGGAAGCTCTTTGATAAATTTGGTCCAAGAGCGCTTATTATTCCTGGTACGATATTATTAGCAGGTGTGATGTGGTTCTTTACACAAGTAACGGCAGATACGTCTAAAATAACTTTCATCCTATTACATGTCAGTATGATGGTATCTATTTCAATGATTATGATGCCGGCGCAAACGAACGGTTTGAACCAACTGCCGAAGCGATTTTATCCTCACGGAACAGCTATTTTGAATACTCTATCACAAGTAGCGGGTGCGGTAGGAGTTGCTTTCTTTATTAGTGTTATGACTTCCGGACAAAAGAAATATTTGGATGCATCTTCAAATCCAACTGACCCAGCTCAATTGACAGAAGCGATGGTTTCAGGCGTGCATAACGCATTTACGATTGGTTTTGGTTTAGCGCTACTTGCAGTCGTTGTAGCTTTATTTATTAAAAGTTCGCAGACCTCAGAAAATTAAGGGGCAAAGTAAAGAGGGTATGCTGAGAGCTACCCTCTTTATTACTTTGTTCTTACATATCAATTTGATTTCGGTTTCTTCTTATTAAAATAGTATTTGTCGGGTAGCGTAGCTTTTTAAATTTATAATGGAACAGCTCTAACTTAGTGATAAAGTTTCATTTTATGTTTAAATAAGTGAACTCGCTTTAATAGAAGTACATAATTCAGAACGAGAGATTGATTCAGCTAATTGTTGTAAATAAGCATATTCTGCCGCATTTTTTTCAGAAGTGTTAGGATCCAATAAAGGTGAAGAAAGAAGTACATCAATCGTAAGTATGTCTGCATCATGAGAAATGATGTTATAACCTGCAAATACAGGTCGTTTCAAGTCTTTTACTTTTTGAATCATCTGATGGAATTTTGTAACACTTATATTGATTTGTGCTAATGGAAAGCATTTTTGGGTGGGATTCTTGATGGTTTTTCTAATCTTATAATCATATACGTAATAATATTTCTCTTGCTGCTCAAGTGTTTGCAATTCTTTCGTTAATAAGTGGTATTTATCTGTAAGTCCAGTTGTGAGTGCGTTGTGTTCTTCGCCAACTAATAATGTGAAAGGTCTTGGTGATGAGATTGAAAGGGTGCGGACGTTTAGATCAGTAAAAGTGGGATTAGATTGTAAAAGGGTATGTAATTTTTCGGTAGGGAACTCACCGTTATAAATAGCAATGAAATAATGATTCATTTTTTCACTCCTTATTTTTTCTAAAATGATATATTCTACTTTAAAGGTGTAAATCCTGCATAAAAAAGAAACACCTTGATTCGTATCAAGGTGTAATAAGTTCAAAACTCTCCGAATCAGCCCCGAGCACAAAAGGACTAACATCGCCAACGCTATAAAGTTGTAATTCATGCATCGCGCGTGTACAAGCAGTGTAGAACAATCTACGAACGCTCTCATCGCTGTACACATCTTTAGAAGCATCGTAAATAATAACAGCATCAAATTCGATACCTTTCGCTAAGTAAGCAGGGATCACGACAATGCCTTGCTCATACTCGGCTGAGTTACTTTTCACGAGTTTAATATTCTCGATATGACGAAGTGCTTCGTAAGCAGCGGCGCTTTCAGCTGCGGATTTACATATAATTGCGATCGTGTTGTGATTTTGTTTTTGTAATTCAGCAACTTTGGCAGTAATATGCTCGTGCAGTTCGTTGTGATTAGATACTTTCGTCACTGTAGGTTTCTCACCGTCACGTTCAAATGCATGGATGTTCTTTCCTTCTGGTACGAGAGCACGTGTAAATTCAATAATTGGTTTTGTTGAGCGGTAGCTACGAGTTAAGTTAATACCGTTCGTTTCATCTGGTCCGTATAAGCTAGTAAGTGTATTGAAATTCACTGTTTCACTCGCGTGTGCAAATATCGCTTGGTTAAAGTCTCCGAGTACCGTCATTCTTGCGGCAGGGAAGAGGCGTTTTAGAAACTCGAACTGAAACGGAGAATAATCTTGTGCTTCGTCTACGAGTACGTGTTTAATCGATCTATTCGTTTGGAAGCCTTCAATTAATTCTTTTAAAAGTAAAAATGGAGTCGCATCTTCGTAATATAGCTTTCCTTCATCGAGCGTGTTTACTGTTAATGAGCAAATGTCATCCCATTCTTTCGGCTTTTCTCCAGTAACCCATGATGCATCTGTGAAAAGTTGTTTATATATGCCTGTGAAATTGATGAAACGCAATGTTTGAACACCTTTACGAAGTGGCTTCAATTTTTTACGGACAATCATACGTCCGAGTACTTTCGTTTCCTTCTCAAAATCATGAAAGGAGTTATCGTCAAACTCGCCTTTTTTCTGCAAGTATTTATAAGCCTTTTGATATTCATCTTTACTAAGTAGTTCAATTTCTTCTTCTACCCAAGGCTTTTTCAGTTCTGCTTTTTCAAGTGCATCTATTTGTTTATTTAGCCAATCCGTTAACTTCTCAATTCGACTATGGAAGCGGAGAGAGGAGTCGGTATTGTAAAATTGCTCTGTAATTTCTTTCGCAGAGACAATTAGCTTTCCTCTAAATTTCATTCCCCTAAATAGCATACCCGAAGATTCAAGAGATTGTCTGTACGTTCTAATCATCTCGAAAAATTGAGTAGATGCTTTAAATCGAATACTAGCATTTCTCGTTTTATAGATAGGGCTATTCGTTTCAGTTAGCATATATTCTAATTGCTCATAAGGATCTTCCACGTCAAATGACTTACTTAGTCTATGATTTAAATATTCCTGGAATGTAACTTGCTGCATATTTTCTTCACCGAGTTCAGGCAGTACGTTAGAAACGTAGCTGTTGAACATAGAGTTAGGGGAGAAGAGAATAATTTGATCCGCTTTTAACCATTCGCGATATTTATATAGTAAGTAGGCGATTCGTTGCAGGGCAGCTGACGTTTTACCACTACCAGCAGCTCCTTGCACGATAAGGAGTCGGCCTTCATCGTGACGAATAATTTCATTTTGCTCGCGCTGAATCGTAGCAACGATACTTTGCATATGTTTGTTTGTGCCTTTTCCGAGCGCTTGTTGAAGAATTTCATCGCCAATTGTAAGACTCGTATCGAACATAGAATCAATCTCGCCATTTTGAATAATGTATTGTAATTTTTTCTCTACATTACCGTGAATTACGCCTCCTGGTGTACTGTATTCAGCCGGTCCTGGTGGATAATCGTAGTAGACACTCGAAATGGGTGCGCGCCAGTCATATATAAGAAAGTTTTCTCCGCTTGCATCAGTAAGTGTAGCTACGCCGATATAAATTTGCTCTGCAGCAGATTCTCCTTCTTCTTTGAAATCAATTCGTCCGAAATAAGGTGCTTTATGCATGCGTCTTAATGCGGCAAGTCGATTAAAGGTGTGCTTATGGGTAATTTGTGTAACAGCTAGTGACTGAGCTTGTTGTCTTAAGTTGATAACTGTTTCAAGATAATCATCAAAAGTATCAGTATTCACTTTTACGTCATCCCAGAAATGTTTACGAATATTGATTACTTCTGCCCGGCGTCTGCCAGTTTCGTTTTCCAGTTTATCAATTTGCTGCGTAATCGTTTCGATTACGGTATCCAATCTTTTTTGCTCTAGATCAAGTTTTTTGTTCATACGGTAAGCACTCCTTTAAAAGTGAAAAATAGAGGTTGACTGAAGATGTGTTTTGGTGTACAATTAAGATACGGATAAATACGTTCTTTATATTTTTGGAAACGTGTTTCTGTACTAATTTAACATAGTTTTTTAATTTAATCAATGATAATAAGATAAACCTTGGTTCCATGTTACGTGGATCAAGGTTTTTTTGTTTTTGTCGGTAAGTCGATATATTTCGAAAATCGCTGATATAATTGGAGTTACGGTCGATATATTTTGAAAATCGCCGATATAATTTAGAGCTGAGGTTAATTTATTCAGAGGAGCAACTATATAATTTCATTTACTGAATCTAAACATAAATTAATAGGGGAGAAGAGGGGATAAAAAAAGATCGGGCCTAAGCCCGATCTTTTTATTTCGTTATTTCTTTTCTTCTTTTTTAGCGTCAGCTTTCTTCTCGTCGAAAAGATCTTTTAAATCTTTATCGTCAACTTTTACGTCAGCTTTTTTGATTTCTTTCATCATAAGATCGTTCATGAATTCGCCATCTTGTGATTTCTTCGCAACTAACTCTTTTTTCAAGTCAGCTTTTGATTGCTCGAATGATTTTTCTGGCTCTTTAATGTCTGTAACTTTAATGATGTGGTAACCGAATTGTGTTTTTACAGGTTCGCTTACTTCATCTTTTTTCAGTTTATAAGCAGCATCTTCGAATTCTTTAACCATTTTACCGTGTTCGAAGAATCCTAAGTCTCCACCTTTTTCTTTTGAACCAGTATCTTCAGAGTATTGTTTCGCTAACTCTTCGAAAGATTTACCTTGTCCAAGTTCTTCTTTAATCTTTTTCGCAGTCGCTTCATCTTTTACAAGAATGTGGCTTGCTTTAATTTGAGGCTTGTAGTTGTCTTTTAATTCTTTATCAGTGATTGTTTTCTCGATAGCTTTTTCTTGCGCTAATTGAGCCCGCACACCAGTTTTTAACGTTTCTTCTTTAATACCTTGTTGTTTTAATAGTGTATCGAATTGATCACCGTATTGTTTTTTCATTTCATCGTACTTTTTGTCTACTTCTTTGTCTTCGACTTTGTAGTTTTTAATAAGTACTTTTTCCATAACCATGTTGTTTAGTACTTGTTTACCAGCTTGTGTTTTCATTTGCTCGTAGAATTCGTCTTTTGTAATGTCACCAGCTTTAGATGTAACGATTTTGTCTGATGATGATGTTCCACAAGCTGATAGTGCGATTACACTTGTTGCGGCTAAGGCAAGCATAGCTTTCTTCATTCGATAAACACTCCTACTATTATGTATTTTTAATTTATCCTATACCAATGAATTTTAGTTCATCAGAGCCCGATTAAGTCTCACTGATACTTTTGCTTTTTATATTGGTAAAGCGCGCTTAACAGGGCTTACCGAGGCTTTAGGATAAAGTTAAGATGCGTGTCATTTATTTCATAGTATAAGCAATATGTACAGAATTTAATATATCATATTTCGACTAGATTTCATATTGATAAAGAAAAATTAACCATATCGTGTCAGATTTTGAAGGTGTGCCATATTGGGCGTATGCCGCATATACAGAATAGAGGAGGGGATGGGGATGAATTCTCAACTTATTTTATTACTTGTACTGTTTATTTTATTGGTTATAGTAGGTATAATTTGCTTATAGAGGAAAAAAGTGAGGAAGGGGCTTTCCTTCCTCACTTTCCATGAAATATAATTTCTATATAACTAGAAATTAATAAAATTGTTATACATACATTAATAACCCGAAAGACACCGGGTTGGCGGCTCGCAGTTATTTGTTTTCGTTCACACAGTGTATGTGTCATGAAATTCGTGTAAAATATAACAAGAAGTGCGAATGCGACAAAAACAACTGTTATAAGTGTCATGAGGCGAGACCTCCTTTTGGCTAAAATACATATACTTTATATATTGTATCATACGATATTTTGTTCGTGTTATAAAATTCAGAAATAGAAGACTTTGTGTTAGAAAGCGAGGGAGAAAATGGACGTTGTTAGAAGATTAGAACAAGCTGAATACTACGTAGACCTACTATTTAAAATGATTGATGAAGAAAAGTGTCCATTTTATTCTTTAATCATAAAGAAAAAAGCTCGTAAAAAAGATATTGAACGTATACTGAATCTTTGTGAAATACTGAACGAGCAATATGTAGTGGAGAAAGCAGAAGGGCTTCTTTTGTTCGATGCGCTGTTAGATCAATTTGAAAAAGCGCTTCCACATCAGCTCGAAGTACACGAAACTGCGGAAGCGCTAGCAAAACAAGGTTTATTTAAGCCGCTTATGAATGAATTCTTAAGCATGATTGCGAAAAAATAAATAGATTACTTCTTAACTAACTTCTGATCGGATTCTGTAAAGTTCTCTTCAATATCTTCTAATGATTTCTCAAAAATATCGATGAAGTCTTGTCCGTAAATATTACGCAAGATAGCAATCAGTTCGATATTTTCTGGGAACTTCCCATAAAAATTACGAAGTGCAAGAGCTCCATTAAACACTGAATTATTTTCAGGATCATACTCCTCCATTAAGCGAAGTAGTAACTCTTCCCCTTTGTCTGTAATCTCAATGTACGTATTTCGTTTGTCATCTTCTTTTTTTGAGAATACAAGATAGCCGCGTTCTTCCAGCTTTTTAGAGAAGTTAAACGCCGTTGATACGTGCATAACTCCAAACTTAGCAATCTCAGAAATAGAAGCCCCTTTTAAATGATAAGCGATTGTTAAAATATGATGCTCATTAATGTTTAAATCGTAAGGCTTAATCCACATCTGCCAATCTTTCTCTACACATTTCCATAACGCTTTCGATAATTGAGCAATGCGTTGGCTGAAAATCATCGCTTCTTTTACCGAGTAATCTTTTTCTCCACTTTTCATTTACTCACCCACTTTAACATTCTTTTTCATTACTATCTATTATGCCAGTAAAATAAAAATTAATAAAGTCTTTTTGTGAGAATTGTGAAAATTTTTTGGAAAAATGACATTCTATACAAATCATGCATAACTATGGAAGCGTTTTATGAGTCGTGAATACATGTGTTGTCCTTACATGTTAAGTGATAACATATATTGTAAATGCATAAAAACACGGCATATCTATGTGATATGCCGTGTTAAGGTCAATTTATATAAAAAATATTTGTTATATGCAAAAAACTAAGCAGGAATTTGTTTACGCTTTTTCCGGAACAGCTTCTTGTAGTTTCTCAATTGATTTTTGAATGTCCAAAATCTCTTGCTCAATATGTCGTTTGTTTTGAGAAATATCTTGCTTCCAGTTAGAAAGCGTATCGTGCATATCGTCTTTTAATTCTTGAAACACTTCTTTACCTTCTGAAGCAGTTTCAACGATTTGACGTTTTAATAATTTTGTATCAGCTGTAATATCAGCTAATGTCTTTTTAATATCATTTCCTTTTTCTTTTAACTTGCCGCGCATGTCTTTGCCAGAAGAAGGAGTAGAGAAAAGAACAGCTAATCCAGCAACTGCTCCGCCGCAAATGACACCTGTAATAAAGGATTTAGCTTTTGACATAAAAGGAGACCTCCTTATTTTTTGTTCGTATTCATGATGTGAAAAAATATGCATATCTTTAAGACAAGGGAAAGAAAAGTGTATTGTACATATTCCCTGGCATCTTGAATGGAGAAACAAGCCTTGCAATATTTAATCACTTTAGGAAAGTGGCTTGTTATGTATTACTTCTTATTATAGTGTCACTATTTCACACTATTTGCAATTTTACTTGCGATGTTTTGTAAATTTTCCATTGTGTATTCATTTTGATGTGATTTCCAAACAGCACCGAAACCATCGTTTTCACCGTAGCGTGGAATTAAATGAAGGTGGAAGTGGAATACAGTTTGTCCAGCTTTCTCGCCGTTGTTGTTAAGTAGGTTAAAACCAACTGGATTAAACTCTGCTTTAATCGCATTTGCGATTTTCGGAACGACAGAAAAAATGTGTGATGCGATTTCTGGCGTTAACGCAAATATGTCTTGTTTGTGAACTTTCGGAATAACAAGAGTATGTCCTTTTGTTACTTGACTAATATCTAAAAATGCAAGCACATGTTCATCTTCGTATACTTTTGAGCAAGGGATTTGCCCGTCAATGATTTTGCAAAAAATACAATTATCTGCTGTATGATTCATCGATCTCATCCTTTCAAATATCCTTAGCCGTATTTTACCATAATTACATAAGAGAACAAACACGAAAAACAGGAAGCTGACTCAGCTTCCTGTTTTCTGAAGAGGGATTGAAAAAGCATTATCGTAATTTACGTTTCGCAGACACCTCATTTATTTAAGAAATGCACGGTAAATCGGCTAAAGTTTCTGCCGTAGACACCCCATTTTCAAGTGAAATGAATTGCAATCTTTCATAAAAGGAAATTGTTTATTTTTTAAAACAGTATATGCTCTTTCGGAGACACCCCGTTTCGAAAATGAAACAAATGATCTGGTTATGTGTAAATTTCTTTGTCCAACATGGACACCCCATTTCATGATGACTTAACTATGTTGTTGTACTCATCAATTGGTGGTCGCTTTTTCAATGTGTTCCTTCTTCACTAATTATGATGTCCGCTTTCGTAAAAATATATGCTAACAAATTTAAATTTTTTTTAAGACATCGATACTATGTAGTACAGCGCCATTTTTGGTAAGATGAATATAGAATGAATACTAATGAAGAAAGTGGTGTCGTATGAGCGAGTTATTGCGTGTAGAAAATGTTACAGGAGGATATACGAAGCGACCTGTACTAAAAGATGTTTCGTTCTCTGTTAATAAAGGCGAACTTGTCGGCTTAATCGGTTTAAATGGAGCGGGTAAAAGTACGACGATTAAACATATTATCGGTTTAATGGAACCGAAAAAAGGAACTGTCACAATTAATGGGAAAACAATTCGTGATGATATGACAGCGTACCGTTCTAGCTTTTCGTTCATCCCAGAAACACCTGTATTATATGATGAGCTAACGCTAGAAGAACATTTGAAGCTAACAGCGATGGCGTACGGTGTCGATGAAAAACAATATGAAGAACGTGTAGGACAACTATTACAAGAATTTCGCATGAAAAATCGTTTGAAATGGTTTCCGTCTCATTTCTCAAAAGGGATGAAACAAAAAGTAATGATTATGAGTGCATTTTTAGTGGAACCATCTCTTTACATTGTGGACGAACCTTTCGTAGGGCTTGATCCGTTAGCGATTCAATCACTTCTTCAAATGATGGATCACATGAAAAAGAGCGGTGCAGGAATCTTAATGAGTACACACATTTTAGCGACAGCAGAGCGTTATTGTGATTCGTTCATTATTCTGCATCAAGGTGAAGTAAGAGCGAAGGGAACATTAGCTGAACTACAATCACAGTTTAATATGCCAGGTGCAACGTTAGATGATATTTATATTGCATTAACGAAGGAAGAAGATTATGAATAGCACAGCATTATGGAAAGAACGATTTCGTCACTTTCTAAAAGAAGTTCGTACATATAGTAAATACGTATTTAATGATCATTTGAAATTTATTTTTGTATTTATCATCGGCGCAGGAGCGTATTATTACCAGCAGTGGTTACAAACGCTAACACCGTCGTTTCCGACAGCACTCGTTATGGCAGTGTTGCTTGGACTCGTATTAACGGCCGGATCGATACAAACGTTATTAAAAGAAGCAGATCTCGTTTACTTACTGCCAGTGGAAGAAAAGTTAAAACCTTATTTCACAAAGGCATTTCTCTTTACGTTTATGATTCAGTTATACATAATCGCCATCGTAGCGGCAGCACTAGCCCCGTTATACTTTCAGCAAATGAAACAAACTGGAGCGGCGTACATATGGATTGTAATCGCGTTTGTCATTGTAAAAGCGTGGAATTTATTCGTGGCATGGGAAAAATCATTTTTAACAGACCAAAATATACAAAGAGCCGATTGGTTCATTCGTTTTATTTTAAACGGATTATTTGTTTACTTCCTTGTAGAACGTACTTCCATTATGTTTATTGGCGGAATCGTTCTGCTCATGGTGTTATACCTCGCTATCATGCATCAAATGGTGAAGGGAAAGCCGCTAAACTGGGAGTATTTAATTTCTGAAGAAGGTAAGAAGATGATGCTGCTGTACCGCATCGCGAATATGTTCGTTGATGTACCAGCATTAAAAGAGAGAGTATCCCGCAAGAAATGGCTTGATTTCATTCTTTCGATGATTGGCGAAAAGCGTACATATTTATACTTATATACGAGAACGTTTTTACGATCGGGTAACTATTTCGGCTTATATGTGCGCCTGCTCGCTCTTGGAGGAGTTATTCTGTACTTCATTCCGTTTTTATATGGACGATTTGTCGTAAGCCTTATTTTCTTATACTTAATCGGTTATCAGCTATTAACTTTATGGAAACATCACCGCATGAAGATTTGGCTTGATTTGTATCCGATAGGGGGAGAAGAGAAGAAGAAAGATTTTCTTACTTTATTAAATGCAATCCTTATTACAGGTAGTATTATCTTTACAATCATATTTGCACTTGCGACGAAAGATTTCATGATGACAGGAATTTTACTAGTCGTAAGCATAGTATTTAGTATCGGTTTCGTTTATCAATACGGGGCAAAACGTATTGAGCGTTTAAATTGAAGGGAATGAACCTATGATTACATATGAAGAAAAGGTTATAAAAGAGCTGGAGCAGTGGAAAGCTACATTCATGAAAGATTCTTCTATGATGACACGGTTCTCAAAGAAAGTGCAGACGAAAGTACAACAGCTTATTCCGGCGAAAGTGCAAAAAGTATTAACAGAAACGATTCGGATGATGGTGCAAACGATTAGTGCCGGATCAAACTTTATAAAGCCGAAATTAAAAGAGCCGAACTGGTCATTGCAACGACGAGACGATGAAGTACGTAAAAAAATGGATGAGTATAAAAAAATAGCAGCGGCAGAAGGAGCGGGGACGGGAGCAGGCGGTATTCTCCTTGGCCTTGCTGACTTTCCGCTTTTACTCGGCATTAAAATTAAATTTTTATTCGATGCAGCAACATTGTACGGATTTGATACGAGCGACAAAGAAGAGCGCCTTTTTATCCTTCACGTTTTCCAACTTGCCTTTTCAAGTGACGACCACCGAAAAGAAATATGGAAAGCCATCGAAACGTGGGATACAGAAGAAGAAAACCATATGGACTGGGAAAAGTTCCAAACAGAGTACCGAGACTATATCGATTTAGCAAAAATGCTTCAGCTCGTACCAATAATCGGTGCCCCGGTCGGCGCGTATGCGAACTATCAATTACTGCAAAGACTTGGGGAAGTAACGATGAATTGTTATCGTATGCGATTGCTGAATAGGAATTAAAAAGAAAGCATCCTAAATGTGTGATTTAGGATGCTTTTTTGTTTTAATGATTAATGCTTCAAAAGAAGAAGGTATAATTGAGATTGTTTTTCAGCGTTTTAGGCTGAAATTAGTGGTGGAGATAGAACCGATATTATAATCATCCTTATAATCAATTGAAGTAGTAAATTTCTTATTTGTATCATCTTTGATATGACCAGTTATAAAAATAGTTTCGATATCATTAGAAGGAAATCTATGATTCGTAATAGTCACTTCTAAATTCTCTTTTTCTTTGAAATACTGAATGGTTTCTTCTTTTGCTTTATTAACGATTTGTTGTTCTTCATTCTTTTGATCTATAGTACATCCACCTAAAAGGATAAGTGTAAAAATAAAGAATAATTTTGTACCGAATTTGTTCATGTATAATCACTCCATGGATCTTGCGTTATATTCCTTTTCACTAAATTTTATATTCACTGAACATTGTGGGGTGGGGTTATAAAGAAAAGCATTCTAAATTACCCGGGTACTTAGTTTTTAAGCTCTAAATTTTTTGAATGAGACATACGGCTTATATGATAATCTCCTACATCATATTCTTTGTCCATAGAAAAAACCTTATTTTTGTTATCTTTAACATGTCCGTTTATAAAAACTATTTGAACATTATTGGGAGCATATAGGAATGACTTAGATAAAAATTATGGGAAGTGTTAGTATTTTAATTTTAAACTTTTACTTTTAGAAATTGAACCTATCGTGTATTTATCTCCGCTATATTGAATAGTTATATTAAATGTTTTGTCTCTATCATCTTTGACATGTCCAGAAATATAAATGGATTGTAAGTCTTTAGGACCAAACTCATGCCCAGTAATTACTACATCCAAATCTTGCTTTTCCTTAAAGTATGTAATGGTTGTCGCTTTTGCTTCTTTTACTACTTGTTCTTCATTGTTTTTTTGATCCATGGTACATCCCTCTAAAGTACTTAAAATAAATATAAATAATAAACAAAAACTAAATTTTTTAATAATAATATCCATATGTATCCTCCGAAAATGTTATCTTAATTATAAGAATATATCAAATGTTGTAGAAGAAAAATGTTTTGAGTAACAAAAATGAAGTTTTAGATTCTACTTTTTATCAATTAGCAGACACAACGTATAAATCTGATAAAGATATTGAAGAAGTTGTTATTACCAATAAAGAAGGTCGAAGTTTACAAACATAGGAAAAGGGAGGAACATTCCACGATAAATTGGAATAGGCACAGTTGTCTTTGTACGAGATGTGAATGGGGAAAAGCAAGTTATGATAGCTTTCTGGGGGACAGAATGAGATAAAATTATAGAGAAAAACTCTTTAGGCGTTCTGATGAAGCTAGGGAAGGTATGAAGGATTTAAAAACGGATACAAATCATTTTGTATTACGAGAAGGTGTTCATGGACCAGCAGCACCTCCTGTAGCAGGGACTGAGAATGCAGGTTCAAAGAAATATTGGAATGAAGAGAATCAGCGCTGGGAAACACATAATCAATTTGAACAAGCTGAAAGGGTCATGAAACAAGTAACGGATACATATAAGGGCAGGGATGATGTGGAGATATATACGACGGGTCATTCATTAGGGGGAGCTTTAGCGGAATATGCAGCGGCATCTAATGACAATGTAAGATGTATGTCATGGAATGCGCCAAGTGCAAAACATTTGTTACCGCCTGATTTACAAGAAAAAGCAAATAATGGTGAGTTTAATAATAGAATTGTAAGTGTTGTTCACGGAAATGATTCAATTGGTTATGGACCATTTGGTGCATATGAAAGTCATATAGGATCTACTTATGCGGTAACACCACCAATTTCGAAAGAAGAAATGTCCGAGTTATCATTACAGCAAAAGCTTGGGATGGATGTTACTCGATTTTTGAATTCGATAAGTGGTCCTGGTTATCATTATCAAACAGATAAAAACTTCCGATTTGGGGAGAATGGGTCTTTATCAAATAAATACTTGTTAAATGTAGACACGAATGAAAGAGTTTATGATTCACCGGGCGCGTTATTAGGCGGGGGAGAGATTCGTGTAGTTGTAGAGAATTTGGAAAAATCCGTAAGAGATATGAAGCGAAACGCACAAGAATTTCAAGATAGAGTACCGAGGTTAATTTCTAATATGATGACATTATTAGAAACGGCTGAAAGTAGACGGGTAGAAGCTAAAGTAAATAATATACGTGCACATGTAGAGCATTTAAGTTTTTGGTACATACGAACAGCAACGGAAATTTCAGATTTTATTGAGAAGAAAGCCGATGATTATAAGAAGACGGATCAACAATATTAAGTGAGAAGATTAGGATGCCGAGAATTTACTTAAATGAAGAAGCATTGAACCAAGCTTTACAACAATTTGACCATATGATTCAAGACTTAAACCATAATAAAAGGGTTGTAAGTAATGTACATAATTTACTCTTATCAAGCTGGTCTCAACTTGGAGTAGGGAAAAAAGCCATTAGCGATTTAGAATCTTTTAAAAAAGATATCGAAAGAAGAATGGAAGAATTAGAGTCTGATAAAAGAGAGTTAAAGGGTGCGATTGATTTATTAAAAGCGTTAGATCAAAGTTATGATTACATGGGGCCTAAATATTAAATTACAAGAAGCACTCACAAAGGTGCTTTTTGTAGTTTAACTGGATTAAAGATTACTGTAGTAACTATGGAGGAATATGATTCTGCTTCATAAAGTAAATGGAGAAAGTAATATGTAGTTTTGAATCAAACTTGCAAACGATAATTTTTTATTTTACAATTTATTTACCGACCGGTAAGTAAAAACAAGTGAGGTACAGTATGACAAAGAATTTACAAACATCTCAAAACATTGTAGCGGCATCATTTAAACTCATGGCAGAGCACGGCATTGAGAAGATGAGTCTTTCCATGATTGCGAAAGAGGTAGGTATTTCAAAACCGGCTATTTATTATCATTTTTCTTCTAAAGAAGCGTTAGTGGACTTTTTATTTGAAGAAGTTTTTTCTGGATATTATTTCATGAGTTATTTTGATAAAGAGCAATATACGAGAGAAAATTTTGCGGAAAAGTTAATCGCAGATGGTTTACATATGCTCTCTGAGTATGAAGGGCAAGAAGGAATACTGCGCGTCATAAATGAATTTATCGTAACTGCGGCGCGAAATGAAAAGTATCAGAAACGTTTATTTGAAATACAAGAAGAGTTTTTAAATGGTTTCCACGATTTATTGAAGAAAGGCGCGAGACTGGGCGTCGTGTCACAGCATGCAACGGAAGAAAACGCTCATACGTTAGCGCTTGTAATTGATAATATGAGCAATTACATGCTCATGGGATTTCAGTTAAAGTATAAAGAAATTTGGATTCGAAATGTGAAAAACGTCATGAAGGAGGAATAAAAGTGAAAATGCAAAAAAACTGGTGGCTCGGTTTTCTTGGATTTATTGGGGTGTATAAAATTCCAGGCATGATAGAAGCTTTTCAAGCGGATGGAAATTGGATGAAGTTAA
The DNA here is from genome assembly GCF_050630465.1 of Bacillus basilensis. NCBI lineage: Bacteria > Bacillati > Bacillota > Bacilli > Caryophanales > Bacillaceae > Bacillus > Bacillus basilensis. The sequence goes on from NZ_JBNTQO010000004.1 coordinate 287,947, forward strand.
TCGGTTTCATTTGGCTACTTTGGTTCGGATATTTTATTCCTGAGAAGAAAGAAGATTAAATTTCAATTTTCTGTAAAGTTATGTAAAATATAGATTGAGACTATTCATATATTAGATTACTAGATTTGGAGTGGTTACATGGATCCATTGAAAAATGAAATTCACCCTGACATGGTCAAGGTGTGGAAAGTTCGGGCTGTAATAGAAGAAGGGATCGGTATTCTTGTCATTTTAGCGTACCTTTTCCTCATGATAAAGTTTGATTGGTGGGCGTGGATTTTGTATGTGATGATTGGGCTAACAGTTGTGTTCGCACCATTTTCGTACTTCTTATTCCCGAAACTACGTCAACGTTATTACAGCTACCAACTAAATGAAGAAGAGCTTGAAATTCAGCACGGTCTTTTTGTCGTAAAGCGCGTATTAGTACCGATGATTCGTGTGCAGCACGTTACGATTGAACAAGGGCCGATTATGAGAAAATATGGCTTAGCAGAATTACACATTTCAACAGCAGCAACTTCTCACAGCATCCCAGGCTTAACGATGTATGAAGCGGAAATGTTGAAAACGAAAATCGCAGAATTAGCGAAAGTGAGTGATGAGGATGTATAAGAGGCAGCATCCAATCACGATGTTATTGGAATTAAAAATAAGAGATTTTATACCACTCTTTATTTTCATGTTTAGCTTAAATGGAAAATTCCCGTTTTGGTACTTAATTCCCGCTGCATTTGGTTTACTCACTGTCTTTTCAGCGTTTGAAAAATGGTATTACACAACATATTGGGTTGAAAATAACGTATTACATGTGAAACAAGGGCTCTTTGTAAAGAAGGAGAGCTACTTAAATAAAGAACGTGTTCAAACGATTCATACAAGTTCTAACGTGCTATATCAAATGCTCGGTTTAAAGAAAATTCAGATCGAAACAGCTGGCGGGGGCGATGATGCGGAGGTTAGCTTAGCCGGTATTACAGTAGAAGAGGCAACTGAGCTTATTGCTTTGCTAAATGAGCCAACTCCAGAAGTGAAAGCAGAAGGAACGCTAGACGAAAAAGCGGAACATGCAGTAAAAAAAGAAATCGTTACAGAAGAAAAACAAACAACAGAATATAAATTGACTTGGAAAGAAATTTTACTAGCCTCTGTTACATCGGGGCAGTTTGGACTATTATTCTCGTTAATCTTTTTCGTGTATCACCAAGTAGAGGAGTACATTCCGAAATGGATAGAGAATAGCGTAAAGTCATATGTAATGCAACATGATATATATGGCTGGATTTTCATGGTAGCTATTTTACTCGTCCTTTCGTGGATTATATCTACAATCGGTTATGCGCTAAAACATGGAGATTTCACAGTAAATCGAAGAAATGACGAAGTCCGCATTTCACAAGGATTACTTGAGAAAAAAGAACTCGTCTTAAAGTTACATCGTATTCAAGGGATTACGATAAAAGAAAGTATTTTACGTCAGCCATTCGGCTATTGTGCTGTGCAAGTAGAAGTTATTCAAAGTAAGGGAACGGATGATGAAAAAGAAAAAGTTACACTGCATCCAATCATTCGAAAAGACCGAGTACAACAGTTACTCGCGCATTTACAACTACCATACGAACTGGATACAAATATTATTTCATTACCAAAAGCAGCATTACGCCGCTATCTCATTGATAGCTTCATCTTCTTCACGATGCTAGCAATCCCGCTTATTGGAATAAGTATATACTTTGAAAAACACTTCATCATGTGGGCACTAATTCCGCTCACGATCCTCATCTTTACACTTGGTTACGCAACATTTAAAACAAATGGTTACAGTGTAAACGGAGAGCAAATTACACTTGTATATCGCAGCGTTGGAAAATATACAGGACTTGTTAGAAGAAGACACGTCCAATCGATGGAAAAGACACAATCATATTTCCAGCGCCGGGCAGATTTATGTACGTATAAGTTTTCGAGCGCATCATCGAGTTATAAATTAGAGCATACGAGAGTAGAAGATGCGGAGAGAATGCAGGATTGGTATAAGAAGAGAATAAGTGAGAATTAAATGGAATGGCTCGTCTTTTGCGGGAGGCGAGTTATTTTTCTATGTAAAAATGATAGGAAATAATTAATAATATATGTGACGCAAAAAAAGTGAGGTGAGCAGGATTGGGAAAATTTTTAATTCCGTATTCCCATTCTTTATTAAGCTTATTTATTTCAATGACGATAATTCAAATATACGATGAGAAGGGGATTTTTGAAGGAGAGCTATTTTCTATTTTTACGAATCTTTTTATTGCTATGGCCCAAATGTTGGCCGCTACTTTGATAGTTGGAGTCCCTGTTGTTTTAGTTGGATGTCTTCTTGGGGAGATATTGTTTAGGTGCGTTATTTTACCTATAAAGCTACATTTTATCCCATCCTTAATTTTATATATTCTTTTAGCCATAAGTATTGTTTTTTGCTATGAAGTTATATCTGACGGGGTTCCTACAACATATGAAAATACTCGTATTATTAAAATGATGTACTTTATGGGATTAACTATAATTTGCTCTATTACATTTTTAGTAAGTAGGACTACATATGAAGGGAAATAAGGTGATTATATGAAATACACCTGTCCATGCCGCGGATATAAAACAATAGAAGAAGAACCACCGGGTACATATGAAATTTGTAATATATGTTATTGGGAAGAGGATCCTGTTCAGCTTAAAGAGCCTGACCTTGAAGACGGAGCAAATGAAGTCTCGTTAAGACAAGCACAGAGAAATTTCATTGCATTTGGGGCTTGCGGGGAATGTTTTGTGAAATCAGTTAGAAATCCGACTAGTGAAGATGTGAAGGATGCTAGTTGGAAGCAAATTTGTTAAATAGATTAAAATAAAAATGTTATTACTCGATGTAACAGGAGTAATAACATTTTTTATGCAACGATGAAAGAATTAACGCCGTCTTATAAGGTAAAACAATAGAGATGATAAAGTAAAAAAAGGACTAAAACAGTAAATTTCACTAATGGATATATTAGGAATGAAAACAAAAGTATAGATGTATAGTCATCTTTGTGTATTTAATGTTATCATATTGAATGATATGAAAATTTTTAATAGAAGAAGCAACGAACAATTCAAAGGCGATGAAGCTTTTGTTGTATAAAGAAAATATTTATTATTACTCAGTGATATTAAAAATAAGATACGTATTTATATAAATTTAGTAGAAATGGGGTTTTAAAAAGGAATGAGTACAAGTATAACACGGCAAAAGATTTTAGAAGCCGCTTCTCAAATTGTGCAATGTAAAGGGGTTGCTAAATTAACCTTAGAAGCAGTGGCAAAAGAGGCGGGTGTAAGTAAAGGTGGATTATTGTATCACTTTTCAAATAAAGAAGCTTTAATAGAAGGTATGATAGTCAGAGGGGTAGAGGATTATGAGGGGGCCATTTACGCTAAAGTAGCGGAAGACTCAGAGAGGAAAGGAAGGTGGGTTCGCTCTTTTGTAGAGGAAAGATTAAGTAACGAGAGAAGAACAGAAGAGTTGTCTAGTAGTATGATGGCAGCATTCATGTTAAAACCTGAATTACTTGAGCCATTACAACAATCATTTCAGCAACTGCAAAAGAATATAGAAAATGATGAGATAGATTCAGTTTGTGCAACAATTATTAGATTAGCAGCAGATGGATTATGGTATGCGGAATATTTAGGGGTTGGAAGACTAAGGCCAGAGTTAAGAGAAAAAGTGATTCAAGCTCTTATTAATAATTCATATAAATAGAATATATTAACTATATAATATGAAAATAATTCACCATTGCTTCTTTAATGTAGTGGTGAATTATTTTTTTTATTAGAAAAATAGAACAATTTTATAGAGTATTGAATTATAACCGTCCAGACGGTATAGTAATATTTGGTTTAAGAGGAAAATGAAACAAAAAAAGAATAAAAGATATTTTTAGCACACTATTCGAAAGGATAGGCCGCAAAGCTTAGAGTCTACGGTAATACATATTGGTTACTAAGATCGTCTGGTTGCACATTTTTGATGCAACCAGACGGTCTTTTTTTGTTATATAAATATAAAAATTTAGGAGGGAACTATGCAAATGAAAAGTACTAAAAGGCACATTTCAATGGTTTCATTAGTTTTTCTAGTATTATTTTCAGTGCTGAATGTGTGGGCTCCAGTTATTCAAGCTGCTGTGATGAAAAGTCCAGTGGACGAAATTAATATTTCCCGTACTGATGGCACGACATCTGAACCGTATCAAGCCTCAGATGGAATGAAAGTAGAAGTGAAGTGGTCAGCTAAAGAAAAAATAAAAAGTGGAGATCAATTCACAATTGATATGCCAAAAGAGTTTCGAAAAGACCTTATGAATATGAGTTTTCCTTTAAAAGATGCTGAAGGAAAAACAGTTGGTACATGTGAGATGAAAAAGGGTCTATTGACGTGTACTATGGGTGATTACGTAGAAGGAAAGAATAACATTAAAGGTTCTTTATTCGTAGAATTCTACTTTGGTCTAGAAGCATATGATGGTGTTAAAGAAATTCCATTAGAATTTAACGTTGATGGTCAAATCGTCAATAAAGAAGTAAGTGTAAATAATACGACAGAGAGACCGAAGCCACAGCCCAATACAGATAATCTATTGAAATGGGGTTCTTATAATCAAGAAGATCCGTCCATTGCTGATTGGCTTGTATATGTAAATGCAACTGGAACAGAAATGCAAGATCTTAAATTAACAGATACATTAGGACCTGGGCATGAGTTAATTACAGACAGTGTAGTATTAGAAGAGGCTGTATTTGAAGATGGTTATGCACCAACAAATATTAAGCCAGCAGATTTATCTAACATTAAAATAAATGCAACAAAGACTGGATTTACAATTGAGTTTCCAGACAGTTCAAAAGGTTATATTTTAAGATATAAAACAAAGATTACTAATCCTGCTGCAAAGCCTCATAAAAATACAGTGAAATTAGAAGGGAAAAATATTAAAACTGAAGAAAAAGTAGGACAAGTATTCGTAAGTGGTGGGGGAGGAACCGGTTCAGGTGACGATCATCCACCTAGCATTGAAAAAAATATAGTTGATGAGAATGGCAAGCTTGTAGAGAATGAGCAGCTAACACAAATGGATCAAGTTATTCAATACCAAGTTGGTACACATATACCAAACGATCCTCCTAAATACACATCAATGGTAATTAGTGATGATTTAGAAGATGTTTTAGAAGTATTAGAGGCAAAAGTGTATGATCAAAATGGCCAAGATATTACTTCTAAAGGAACGTTAAATATAGATAAACAAAGAAGGGAAGTAACATTTACGTTTGGTGAGAATTTTGACTATAAGTCATATGAAGACCAGATAATTAACCTCAGTATCAAGGCGAAAATCAAAAATAATGCAGACTTATCTTCTTACGTAGATAAGAAGATTCCTAATAAAGCGGAATTACATTTTGATGATAAAACATTAACATCAAAAGAAGTAACCATTACACCGCCTGAAGCTCCAAAAGATGGTACAGTATCGATTCATAAAATAGATTCTGAGAATCCGAACAAAGGGTTAAAAGGTGCCGAATTTGAAGTTCGAAATAGTGCAAATGAAGTTGTTGCAAAACTGAAAACGGACGAAAAAGGTTTTTCAGTACCTCAAACTTTAGCTCCCGGGACATATAAAGTTTATGAAACAGTAGCACCAGAAGGATATCAAAAATTAACAAGCCCAGTAGAGGTTACACTTCAAGCTGGAGAAACAAAAACAATTGAAATTAAAAATACTATGCAAAAGGGTCAAATTGAAGTAAAGAAAATTGATTCGGAAAATGGTGAAAAACCATTAGCAAATGCAGAGTTTGATATAGTAAAAGACGGTGTAGTAGTCGAACATATTGTTACAGATAAAGATGGTAAGGTAATCTCTAAACCGTTAGCACCAGGGAAATATATTTTAAAAGAAACGAAAGCGCCTGAAGGATACCAATTAAAAGAAACAGAGTTCGAAGTAAATGTAACAGGGGACGGCATATTCCCAATACAAGTGGAAAATGCAATGGTTGACAAAGGTAATATAAAAATTACAAAAGTGGACAAAGAAAACGGGGCAGTATTAGCGGGTGTCGAATTTGAAGTCCAAGATGAGAAAGATGGAGTAGTAAGAAAAGTAGTAACAGATAAAGATGGAAAAGCAAACGTTTCAGATCTATCAGTAGGAAAGTACAAATTAGTAGAGACGAAAAGCTTACCAGGTTATAAAAAGCTAACAGAACCAGTACCATTTGAAATTGCAAAAGGTATGACAAAAGCTTTAGCAATAAAAGTAGAAAATGAGCAGTTAGACAAAGGCTCAGTAGAAATTACAAAAATAGATAAAGATAGTCAAAAAGTATTAGAAGGCGTAGTCTTCGAAGTGCAAGATGAGCAAGGTAAAATAGTAACAGAAGTAAAAACAGATAAAGATGGTAAAGCGAAAATCTCTGATTTATCAGTAGGAAAGTACAAATTAGTAGAGACGAAAAGCTTACCAGGCTACAAAAAGCTAACAGAACCAGTATCATTCGAAATTACAAAAGGTATGACAACAGTCCTATCATTGAAAGTAGAAAATGAACAGTTAGATAAAGGTTCAGTAGAAATTACAAAAGTAGATAAAGACAGCAAAAAAGCATTAAAAGGCGTAGTCTTTGAAGTGCAAGATGAAGCTGGAACAGTAGTAAAGGAAGTAAAAACAGATAAAGATGGTAAAGCAAAAATCTCTGATTTATCAGTAGGGAAGTACAAATTAGTAGAGAAAGAAAGTTTACCAGGCTATAAGAAATTAACAGAGCCAGTATCGTTTGAAATTACAAAAGGCATGACAGAAGTTCTATCATTAAAAATAGAAAATGAAATGGTAGATACGGGAAATATAGAGATAACAAAGATAGATAAAGATAATAAAGCACCGTTAGCGGGAGTAACATTCATCGTCCAAGATGAAAAGGGTAATGAAGTTACAAAAGTAACGACAGATAAAGATGGAAAAGCAAATATTTCAGATTTACCTGTAGGAAAGTATGAATTAGTAGAGGTAGAAAGTTTACCTGGTTATAAAAAGTTAGAAAAACCAGTATCATTTGAAATCAAAAAAGGCATGACCGAGGTTCTATCATTGAAAGTAGAAAATGAAATGGTGGATACAGGGAATGTAGAGATAACAAAAATAGATAAAGATAGTAAAGCTCCATTAGAAAATGTTGTATTTGAAGTACGTGATTCAAAAGGAAAAGTAGTTGCAAAAGTAACGACGGATAAAGAAGGAAAAGCAAACGTTGCAGATTTATCTATTGGGAAGTATGAGTTGGTGGAAGTAGAAACACCGGCAGGATACAAACCACTAGAAAAGCCAATTTCATTCGAAATTGAAAAGGGTAGAGTAACAGCGCTAAAGCTAACAGTAGAAAATGAATTAGTGGATACAGGAAATGTAGAAATTACAAAAGTAGATAAAGAAAATAAAGATGCTTTAGCTGATGCAGTATTTGATATTCAAGATGAAGCAGGACAAGTAGTCGCTAAAATAACGACAGATAAAAAAGGACAAGCACAAGTTACTAATTTATCAGTTGGAACATATAAGCTAGTAGAAGTGAAAGCACCAAAAGGATATAAGAAATTAGTAGATCCAATTACTTTCCAAATTGAAAAAGGTATGAAAAAATCTCTTGCTTTAACAGTCGAAAATGAAATGTTAGACAAGGGTAATGTAGAAATTACAAAAGTAGATAAAGACAGTCAAAAAGCATTAGAAGGCGTAGTCTTCGAAGTGCAAGATGAAAAAGGAAAAGTAGTAACAAAAGTAACGACAGATAAAGAAGGAAAAGCAACAATTTCAGATTTATCAGTAGGGAAATATAAGCTAGTAGAGGTAGAAAGCTTACCAGGATATAAAAAACTAGCAAAACCAGTATCGTTTGAAATTAAAAAAGGTATGACAGAAGTTTTATCACTAAAAGTAGAGAATGAACAGTTAGATAAAGGCTCAGTAGAAATTACAAAAGTGGACAAAGAAAGTGGCGCGTTATTAGAAGGCGTAACATTCGAAGTGCAAGATTCAAAAGGCAAAGTAGTAACGAAAGTAACGACAGATAAAGAAGGAAAAGCGAAAGTTTCAGATCTATCAGTAGGAAGTTACAAATTAGTAGAAGTAGAAAATTTACCAGGATACAAAAAATTAACAGAGCCAGTATCGTTTGAAATTAAAAAAGGTATGACAGAAGTCTTATCACTAAAAGTAGAGAATGAACAGTTAGATAAAGGTTCTGTAGAGATTACAAAAGTAGATAAAGACAGTCAGAAAGTATTAGAAGGCGTAGTATTTGAAGTGCAAGATGAGCAAGGCAAAGTAGTGACTGAAGTAAAAACAGATAAAGAAGGAAAAGCAAAAATTGCTGATTTATCAGTAGGTAAGTACAAATTAGTAGAGAAAGAAAGCTTACCAGGATACAAAAAATTAACAGAACCAGTAACGTTTGAAATTAAAAAAGGTATGACGAAAGTCTTATCACTAAAAATAGAAAATGAAATGGTAGATACGGGAAATGTAGAGATAACGAAGATAGATAAAGATAATAAGGCACCGTTAGCGGGTGTAGTCTTCGAAGTTCAAGGCGAAAAAGGAAAAGCAGTAACAAAAGTAACAACAGATAAAGAAGGAAAAGCAAACGTTTCAGACTTATCTGTAGGAAAGTACAAGCTAGTAGAAGTAGAGAGCTTACCAGGATACAAAAAATTAGAAAAGTCGGTACCATTTGAAATTAAAAAAGGTATGACAAAATCTCTAGTGTTCACTGTAGAAAACGAAATGGTGGATATGGGGAATGTTGAAATCACGAAAATAGACAAAGATAGTAAAGCACCATTAGAAGGTGTTGTATTTGAAGTACGTGATTCAAAAGGGAAAGTAGTTACTAAAGTAAAAACGGATAAAGAAGGAAAAGCAAACGTTTCAGATTTATCTATTGGGAAATATGAGCTGGTAGAAGTAGAAACATCAGCAGGATACAAACCGCTTGAAAAACCAATTTCATTTGAAATTGAAAAAGGTAGAGTAACAGCATTACAATTAACTGTCGAAAATGAATTAGTGGATACAGGAAATGTTGAAATTACCAAAGTAGACAAAGAAAATAAAGATGCTTTAGCTGATGCAGTATTTGAGATTCAAGATGAAGCAGGACAAGTAATTGCTAAAATAACAACAGATAAAAAAGGACAAGCAAAGGTTACTAATTTATCAGTTGGCACATACAAGTTGGTAGAAGTAAAAGCACCAAAAGGATATAAACCATTAGTAGATCCGGTTACTTTCAAAGTTGAAAAGGGCATGACAAAATCTATTGCTTTAACAGTAGAAAACGAAATGTTAGACAAAGGCTCAGTAGAAATTACAAAAGTAGATAAAGACAGTCAAAAAGTATTAGAAGGCGTAGTCTTCAAAGTACAAGATGAGCAAGGAAAAGTAGTAACAGAAGTAACGACAGATAAAGAAGGAAAAGCAAAAGTTTCAGATCTATCTGTAGGAAAGTACAAATTAGTAGAGAAAGAAAGCTTACCAGGATACAAAAAACTAACAGAACCAGTATCATTCGAAATTAAAAAAGGTATGACGAAAGTCTTATCAATAAAAGTAGAGAATGACTTATTAGACAAAGGTTCAGTAGAAGTTACAAAAGTGGATGCTGAAAGCAAAATTGTACTATCAGGGGCTGTTTTTGAAGTTCATGATAAAGGAGGACAAGTAGTAACGAAAGTAACAACAGATAAAGAAGGAAAAGCAAATATTTCAGATTTACCAGTAGGTAACTACACACTTGTGGAAGTGGAAGCACCAAAAGGATATGAAAAATTAACAAATCCAATTCCGTTTGAAATCAAAAAAGGAATGGTAAGTTCAGTTCAATTAGAAGTGTTAAATAAATTGCTTCCTTTAGCACCACCAGGTCCAGAGAAACCGGAAACAACGGATCCAGAAAAACCAGGAACACCAGATCCAGAAAAACCGGAAACAACGGATCCAGAAAAACCAGGAACACCAGATCCAGAAAAACCGGAAACAACGGATCCAGAGAAGCCTGGAACAACAAATCCAGCGAAGCCTGGAACAACGAATCCAGAAAGACCAGGAACACCAGATCCAGAGACATCTGGAAAAGAATTGCCGAAGACAGGGCAGAAAATGCCGGTGGAACCATATATGGGAGCACTTCTTGTAATGATGAGTTTTGGATTACTCGTATTAGGTAGAAAAAAACAAAGATAGTGAAAGTGAAAAGGTATTCTCAAAGTACTTGAGGATACCTTTTTTATATTATTTGGCATAAAAAAGACATTTAGCAAAAGAACTCGATGTAAATAAAAAACAAAAAGGAAGACAAAGTTCATCCTTTTTTCCTCATGCGGTTATATCAAAAAAGTTAACTTTATTATATATATTTAATGTGAAAGCTATGAAAGTAAAAGGTCTTCGTAATGTTTGGGTGAAAAAAGAGTTATCTATGTAACTAATTTGAGGACTTTAAGAAAGAGGGCTTTTTCCTAAAGTATTCAAAGGATGATAGGTCCAATAGCAGGTGGGAGATGAAACTCGTTTTAGCACTGTATTAACACCTTAAAATGTAGATAGGGGAAAATAATGTAAAAAAACTATTGTATATTCAAAACTCTTATGTTACATTTGCGTTACAGATAAGTTACAAACTGTAACTTATGTTACATTTTGTTTTCTGTTGTTTTTCGGTATGTTACGAATTGAGGTGCGTATCGAATCGACCGATAATATATAAAGTTAAAAAAATACAAAACTAAAAATAGCTTTTCTATGTGTATAAGAGTGTGTGTAGTAAAGAGCCTGGTGAGAGCTTTACGCACATTATTAAAATTCCTTTCTGTCTTAAAAGAAGAAGAAAACCAACTACCAACTATTTAGGAGTTTTAAGTAATGATAGTAAATGAAATGTACTTCCTTTCCCACACACAATGTAGTACATATTTACTTTCAGTCTAATTACTACACAGACTTTTATACATATGACGTTATTGTTTTAGGAATGCATAGGGGGAGAAACATTGGGGAAGTTATTAACGGTAATTGGAATTATATTTTTAATGTTAGCAGGATGTAGTAATGGAGATTTTGAAAAAGAAATAGATGCAGGGAAGACCGCGTTAACGAATAAAGAATATAAAAATGCCTTATCATCATTTGAACGAGCGCTGGATGAGAAAAAAGACGATTCAGATACAATAGTGCTTGTAGAACAAACGAAAATCATGATGGAAGCAGTGAAGTTAAAAGAAGAAAAAAAGATAGAAGAATCAATTAAGTCATTTGAAAAAGTAGAGAACATGAAGGATGGAAATACTACACTTATAAAGCAGGCCAAGGAAGAACGAACAGCATTATTAGCCATTTTAGAACAAAAAAAGAAGTATAGCGAGCAACTGACGAAAAGTGAAGAGTTAATAAATAAGAAAAGTTATGCAGAAGCGAAAGAGCTATTAAATAAGCTAGTTTCAGAAACAAAAGATAACAAGAATCTTGAAGAATATAATAAAAAGGCTGTAGGATTAATCACTAAAATTGGTGAAGAAGAAAAAAATGCAAAGAATGTAACGGCAGCAGCAAAGGCACAAAAAACTGATGCAGTAACGAGTCAAAAGGTAGCAACAGAAAAGAACCAAAAAGCAGAGCCAGAAAAAAATCAGAAGGCAGTAACAGAAAAGAACCAAAAAGCAGAGACAGAAAAGAATCCAAAAACAGAGACAGAAAAGAACCAAAAAGTAGAGACAGGGAAGAATCAAGATGCATTTACTTTTGAGAAAGCTACAGCATATATCAAAAATGAATATAAAGAAGACTATGATTACACGCTAGAGAATACGCAAGTAGAGAATGGAAAGAAATATTATCAAATTAGAGTGCGTACGACATATAAAATAGAAGGCGCAGCTGGATCAGGATTTACTGGAGTATTCAAGGTATATGAAGATGGTACAATTGTTGAAATGTACTAAATTGATGAAAAGAATACGATACAAAACAGTAATAAAAATAGAGAGAATAAAAAGGTATCCTTCAAGTATGAGGATACCTTTTTACGTTTTAAATCGTTCTTTTTGACTAATCTTTAATAATCAATCCCAATAAAGATGCAAACTGAATAGCTTGGTGTGGTGACACTTTACATCCTCTTAGGTTGTTCACTGAAACCGTAAGTGTATCAAAAGTAGAAGAACTAATATCGATTCCTTTTAGTGATGTTTGATCGAAATTTGCTTCGTCAAGGCTGCATGAATCAAATTCAACCTTCTTTAGCTTACAGTCAAAAAAGTCTGCATTATTTAATGAAGTTTCATTAAATATAATCTTTTCTAGTTTAGAATTTCCAAATGAGGCTAAATTCAAAATTGAATTTTCAAATTCAACATTCCCTAAGCTAGATTCTGTAAAATTAACTCCAATTAATTTACTGTTTTTAAATTCGACTCTGTGAACAGAAGAATTGCTTAAATTAACATTTGATAAATCACAGTTTTCAAAACAAACATCTGTAATATCAATATTGCTAAAGTCTGTATTTGTGAACTTACAATTCTTTATCACTGCACTATATAAACGCACTCTATCTACAGATTCATTTTCAAAAGTGGAATCGATAATTTCACACATTTCTAATGTTGAATCTTCTTCATAAAAAATATCGTGAAAATTCTTTAAAGATAACTCTGGTGAAATTTTTGGTCTATCAATTTTCATATTATGTCCTTCTTTCATTGAATTAGTTAGCTAGAAAAAATGGTATGTCCTATAGAAAGAGCTGTGTAGAAATTTCATCTCTTTTTATACTACGCTTTTATTAACTTTAGCAATAAATGCATAGTCGTGTATTCTCTAAAAGTTAACGGTTCATTTCACGTTGCAGTATTTCAAAAAATAACGATACATGATAGCCATCTACTGTTGCATGATGAACCTTAATATTCACTGGCATTAACAACTGTGAACCAACTTTTTCGTATTTTCCACTAGTAATCATTGGTGTTAAATTATTTTTGATAGCTCCTTGATGAGATGAGAAATGTTCAAAATGCATCCAAGGAATGGATGAAATATTCACCACGTTTGGCGGAACAACTCCCATTGGTACGATATCTGTTGTATTTGTGTAGTCTTTTATAAGCCTTTTGTACTCACGATCAACTGATTTATAATCTGTTAATTCTTCTAACCATAAATTATAAAATAGCCCTGTGTCTTGATTAAAGTTCGTAAATGTTGGCACTAATTCTTGCCATTCTACTAATTGTTTATCCCTATGGGCATACTTCAAATTCGGGATCTTGTTAACCGATTTAGTCAAATTAAAAATGGAGTAAGCATAAAAACTTATAGATTCGTCTTTGCATTTTTTAACTGCACGAGTAACATCAATTTTGACTGTCATTTCAAACGTTGTGTCTGTCAACATAAAATACTCATAGTAGTTTCTTCTTGGGAAATTCTCTAAATCAATGATTTGATAATCTATCATCTATTTTAACCTCTTTTTTTTATAAATTCGATGATTGTAATGGCACCCATTTTTTATTACCCTTCCATTAACTTTAACGATAAAATAATAATGTCTCCCTTAAGAGGAGAGTCAAGGATAAGGGGGCAATATAAATTGGGAAATTTATTTTCTATTGGTGAAGTTGCTAAAATGAAAGGTGTTACAATAAAAGCTTTAAGATATTACCATCAAACAGGTATTCTTGTCCCGGTATATATTGATACGAAAACGGGTTATAGATACTATTCGGTAGATCAATTTGTTTATATTGATATAATTAAAGTTTGTAGAGATTTAGGAACGAGTACGAAAGAATTGCAAAAAATTTTTACGGAAAAGAATATGGATGAATTATTAAAATTTTTAGCATTAAAAAGAGAAGAAACTGAGCAAAAGATAAAAGAGATGCAAGCAGTCATTCATACAATTGATAAACTAAATAATAGTGTACAAGTCGCTAAAAAGGCACTAGTACATAATCAAATAACAATACAGTATTTTGAGCAACGTTATATCGTCACTGCTCCATGCAAAGAAGTGGGTAATTTTAAAGAATTCCTTTATTATTCAGATGTAGATAAAATTATTCAGGAGAGAAATTTAGAAACAACGATGGAAATTGGTATAGCATATACCATTCATTCAAAATACAGATTTGAACCAAAGTATGCTTTTTCTGTGTTATGTAAATATGATTACACACAGAAAGAGCAAAATATAGATATATTACCAGAAGGTAACTATTTGATACTGGCCTATAAAAAGAATAATAAAGAAGAAAGTATGGAGAAATTAAAAGATTATATAGAGAAAAATAATATAACAATCAAAAATTGCATTGAAGTGGAATTATTAGATGAGTTTTTTAGTACAGATTCTTACAGTTGCCAAATGCAATTGCTTATAGAGAATGAGTGAAAACGCACTTTAGAGCATACTCAGAAATAATATAAACTAAGAGATGAGGTTGGGTTATGTAAGTACAATTGTTGAAAAGGTATCCTCAAAGTATGTGAGGATGTTTTTTTAGCATAAAAAAAGCATCTAGCAAAAGTACTAGATGCAAATAAAAACACAAGGGAAGACAAAATTCTTCCCTTTTCCCGTAAGTAATTATATCAAAAAATTTATAAAAAACTAGCTTTATTTTTAATATAATTGATGTTTGAAGCTATGAAAGTATAAGATTACACTGTTTTTGTAGTATTTTGTTGAAAAAAGGAGCTGTATATATGATTAATTTTAAACCAGAAAATTTGAACCAACTATTAAAAGTGATGCTCATTAGTGCGAATAAGTCCTATGATGCGATTACAGATTATGAATTTACGGGAGAAGCGGTAGTATTCCGTATAGACTTCGAATATATTGACGTTTCTTTAATGATTGTAGATATGCTAGGAAGATCAGCGGCGAGATTTAACATTTTGCCATTTGCTAAACCAGATACGAATGAGATAGATTACATTCAGTTTCAAGTGTATTCCATTAATGAAGGGAATTTTAAAGAAATGATCGATACGATGTAGAAAACTATAAATTTACAAAAATGTATATAACAACTAATATATAAGTAATAAATTCATATAATTGGAGTGATGAGATGCAGCCGTTAGAAAGGGAGATTCATTCTAATATGCTGAAAGTGTGGCGAATTCACGCTTTAATTGGGGCGGCAGTTATACTAGCAGTCGTAATTGCGTATTTCTTTTTTATGATCAATTTTAATTGGTGGGGTTGGTTGTTTGGCTTGTTAGTAACAGGAGCTATTACGTTTATCCCACTTGATTATTTTGTGTTTCCAAATTTACGTCAACGTTATTATAGTTATAGATTAAATGAAGAAGAGATTGAGATTCAAAAGGGAATGTTCGTTGTAAAACGCGTGCTTATTCCGATGATTCGTGTGCAGCACGTAACGATTGAACAAGGCCCGATTATGAGAAAGTATAATTTAGCAGAATTACATATTTCAACAGCAGCAACTTCTCATAGTATCCCAGGCTTAACGAAGGAAGAAGCAGAGCAGCTGAAAAGACAAATTGGAGAACTTGCGAAAGTGAGTGATGAGGATGTATAAGAGGCAACATCCGATTACGATTTTATTAGGTATTCGAATTGCGGGTTTATTGCCTTTTATTTTTCTTGTTTTATTTCGGTCAGATGGTGAAGTGAAACCTTGGTATTTATTTCATTTTGTTCTTTTGGCCATTTTATTTATTATGGCTATTTTCTCAGCTATAAAATGGTATTTCAAAGTGTACTGGGTTGAAAATAATATTTTACATATAAAGCACGGTGTGTTCGTTAAGAAAGAAAGTTACTTAAATAAAGAACGTGTACAAAATATTAGTACGTCTTCTAACATCATTTATCAAATACTTAGCCTAATGAAATTAAATATTGAAGTAGCAGGCGGCGGTACTGAGCCAGAAGTGATGTTAGCCGGTATTAAAGAAGATGAAGCGAAGGAACTAATGGCTTTATTACATAAAGAAAGCAGCGTTGTCAGTGAAGATGTGCTTGCGGAAGAAGGTAGTAAGGCAGTTTATCAGTTAACAGCGAAAGAAATTTTATTCGCATCGATTACATCTGGTCGATTTGGATTAGTGTTTTCTATGTTGGTAATCCTTTACACAGAGTTCAATCAATTTCTACCAGAATGGCTCATCAATAAAGTAGAAGCGTATGTGATAGATAACGGTGTATATGAATTAATCGTTATGGCGGCGATTTTAATGGCAGTCTCGTGGGTCATTTCTACAGCTGGCTATGCGTTAAAATATGCGAACTTTAAAATAGAGCGAAACGGAAAAGAAGTTCGCATCGTGCAAGGATTATTTGATAAGAAAGAGTTTGTTTTAAAATTACACCGCATTCAAGCGATTACAGTGAAAGAAGGCATTCTTCGCCAGCCTTTCGGTGATTGCTCTGTTGAAGTAGAAGTCATTCAAAGTACAGAAGCGGCAGGGAATGAAGTGATGCTACATCCTTTTATGAAGAAAAAAGATGTGCAGCAGTTACTTACGTATTTGCAGTTGCCGTATGAAATGGAAGAGGAAATCGTTCATTTACCGAAAGTAGCATTGCGCCGTTATGTGATCATGGGATGGATTACAAGTGCTGTGCTTGCTGTGCCGATTGTCGGTGCGAGTATATATTTTAAACAGAATATTGCGTTGTTCATACTGATACCATTATTTATTGTATTTACGTTACTTGCATACGCTCGGTATACAAGTGGTGGTTATATGATACGAGACAATCAGTTAGTAATGGTGTACCGAGGACTCGCGAAATATACAGGGATCATGCGAAGAAGGCATGTTCAAGCAGTAGGATATAGTCAGTCGCATTTTCAAAAGAAAGACGAGCTATGTACAGCTGTTGTATCGGTAGCGGGGCATCCTTACAAAGTGAAGCATATGCAAAAAGAAGATGCGCTTCTAATATATAATTGGTACAAAGAAAAAGGAAACACCAGCGTGTAATGGTGTTTCCTTTTTTGTGTCGTGATTTGTCGATAAGTCGATATATTTGAAAAATCGCTGATATAATTCGAGATACGCCAATATATTTGAAAAATCGCCGATATAATTTCATATACCGCTGTCTCCAAACTCCAAAACTTAAACTAACACATCAAAAGTAGTCACGAAAGACGGACGAGAGAAAATACTCTTTTGCTGTTCTGCATGTGGATGCGCCGGAGCTTGTCCTTCTGCTTGCGTGGGGCGTTTTTTATGAGCGTTTTCAAATGAACGTGATTCTGTCCAGTCTTTAAAGTTTTGCTCTGTTTCCCACATCGTTAAGATGACATATGTATCGTTACTTAATGGGCGTAGAACGCGGATCGCTTGGAATCCTGGTTCGTTTTCGATAAGGCCTGCGCGGTTTTTAAAACGGTTTTCAAATACAGGGCGACCTTCGTCTGTTACAGAAATGTTGTTACAAACGATATAGCCAGGTCGTCCTTTAAATTCTCCAACAGCGTCTAGTACGTCATATTGAAGAGAGCCGTCTACAGATTCTTCTGTATCTTCTTTATAAAACATATCTTTTTCATCATTTTTTGCAGTGAAATGTGCTTGTTCTAGAGGTGTTTCGTATGAAATAATAGCCTTCATTTTAATGCCCCCTTAATTGTTTGTTTCTATTATATCAACTCTCTTAAAAAACTTCGAAGATTATATACATAAAGATACTTCTTTTTCAAATAATAAATGTACCATCATTTGGAAAGAAGGCCGATGTATGAAGAAAGTAAAGTGGACTTTATTAGGTGGGTTAGCAACGCTAGTATTAGCGATTGTACTGTATAAACTTATCGTGTTAGCTGGTGGCTATATGATGGATGAAAAGCAGCTCGTTTTCCACTCTTCATCACGTATCGTTGACCAGAAAGGGAAAGAAATTACGAAATTATACGTAGAGAATAGAGATCTCGTACCAGTCGAGCAAATTCCGAAGTACGTGCAGCAGTCGTTTATTGCAGTGGAAGATTCCCGTTTTTATGAGCATCAAGGAATTGATTATCCGTCTATACTTCGCGCTCTTTATAAAGATACGTTAGCTGGAGAAAAAGTAGAGGGCGGTAGTTCGATTACGCAGCAACTTGCTAAAAACGTCTTTTTAAATCGTGAAAAAACATTTACGCGCAAGTTGAAGGAAGTCGCAATTTCCCTTCAACTCGAGCAAAAATATACGAAGCAGCAAATTCTTGAAATGTATATGAATCATATTTATTTTGGACATGGGGCGTACGGTATTCAAGCGGCAGCAAAGCTGTATTTTAATAAAAATGTAGAAGATTTAACAGTAGAAGAAGGGGCAATGCTTGCAGGTCTTCCAAAGTCGCCAAACGGATATTCACCTTATTTCTCTCCAGAAAAGAGTAAGGAGCGCCGCGATCTCGTATTGTCACTGATGCATAAACAAGGGTATTTAACTGCCGAAGAAAGTGTTCGTTATCAAGGAAAGACAATTGCTCTCTATAAAAACTTAGATGAGAATGAGCTAGCATATATGCCGTATATTGATATGGTCATAGATGAAGCAGCGCGTTTGTACGGTTTGTCTCATCAAGAAGTACTCCGAGGAGGATATACGTTTGTCGTACCGATGGATGAAAAGATTCAAAAGGTAGCGTATAACCAGTTTCAGGATGCAAAGAATTTCCCTGGGAAAGAAGAGGGTGCGCAAGGTGCATTTTTATTAATGGATAATCGTACAGGCGGGATTAAAGCAGCGATTGGCGGAAGAAAGTATGTCCCGAGAGGGTTTAATCGTGTTTTTGCAAAAAGACAGCCGGGTTCTGTGTTAAAACCGCTTATCGTCTATGCACCAGCACTCGAAACGAAAAAGTATAATCCGTATTCTTTATTAACGAATGAACGAAATTCTTTTGAAGGCTATGAACCTCGAAATTATAACCATGAGTATTCGAAAGAAATGACCATGTACGATGCGATTTTAGAATCGGCAAACGTACCAGCAGTTTCTTTATTAAATGAGTTAGGGGTAGAAGAAGGAAAGCAATATTTAGAGAAAGGTAATGTTCATATTGCTGATGCTGGTTTAAGTACAGCGCTTGGCGGATTGAAAAATGGTGTCTCACCATTTGAGCTTGTAAAAATGTATCGTGCATTTTTAGCAAATGGCGATATTATTGAGCCGCACGTTATTGATAAAGTGTTAAATAGACACGGCGCAGTCATTGGAGAATCGCCAAAAGTAGAAACGAAAATTTTTTCGAAACAAACGGCGTGGTATATGACGAAAATGTTAGAAGGAGTTGTGAAGGAAGGGACAGCGAAAGCTGGTGTATATAGTGGGGCATTAGCTGGGAAAACAGGTACAACTTCCTTACCAAATGACGATAATGGAGCTAGAGATATGTGGTTCGTTGGTTATACGCCAAATTTAGTAGGTGCTGTGTGGATTGGTTATGACCGTACAGATAAAGAGCATCAGCTGCAAGGAGAAAGTGCGTCAGCAACGAAATTGTTTAAGAAAATTTTAACGAAAGCAAATGTAGAACAGAAAGAGCAGTTTATGAAACCAGAAGGTGTGGAAACAATCGGTGCTCCGATTCGGCTGCATAAGATTGAAGATGTGAAAATGAAATTAGCGTTTAGCCCTTTCGGTTTATTTAAAGCGAAATTAAGCTGGACACCACTTCCAGATGAAAGAATTATGTATCGTATTTATAGAGTAGAAAATGGAATTCATACGCATGTAGGTACTGTAAACGGTGCCGGGGAATATGAGGAAAAGTTCGTTAACATCTTTTCAAAACCGAGCTTTTACGTTGTGCCATATAACACACAAACGAATCGCGAAGGAGAAAAGTCAAAAGTAGCTAAACCATAGTTTTTCTCTGTGTTATAATAAGAATGTTGTGAAAATAGTAAGCGTTTTTACGAATGTTTGTGTCAATTTAATGAACAACGTACATAATATTATGCATTTTGTTTTTACAAGCTGTATAGTAAAAAAAGATAAATATCGGAATAGAACGTATTTAGAGCAAAAGCATTGGCAAGGAAGGGAGCAAGGGTCTTGGTAAGAACTATAAATGAGACATTTTTAAAAGCATGTAGGGGGGAACGCACTGATTATGTACCAGCATGGTATATGCGTCAAGCAGGTCGTTCGCAGCCGGAATATAGAAAGATAAAAGAAAAGTATTCTTTATTTGAAATTACACACAATCCAGAGTTATGTGCTTACGTTACAAAGCTTCCAGTTGATCAATATAACGTAGACGCAGCAATTCTTTATAAAGATATTATGTCACCACTACCTGCAATTGGTGTGGATGTAGAAATTAAATCAGGTATTGGCCCAGTTATTGATAATCCAATCCGTTCTTTACAAGACGTAGAAAAACTAGGGGAAATCAATCCAGAAGATGACGTACCGTACATATTAGATACGATTCGTTTATTAACGACTGAAATGTTAGACGTACCGTTAATCGGTTTTTCAGGAGCTCCATTTACACTAGCGAGCTATATGATTGAAGGCGGTCCGTCTCGTAACTACCATAATACGAAAGCGTTCATGTATGCAGAGCCGAAAGCTTGGTTCGCTTTAATGGATAAGCTAGCAGATATGGTTATTACATATTTAAAAGCGCAAATTAACGCAGGAGCAAAAGCAGTTCAAATTTTCGATTCTTGGGTTGGAACAGTAAATGTAGCAGATTACCGCGTATTTATTAAACCGGCAATGGAGCGTATTTTTGCAGAAGTTCGTAAGGTGGGTGTTCCGATGATTATGCACGGCGTAGGAGCGGCACACTTAGTAAATGAATGGCAAGACTTACCGCTTGATGTAGTTGGCTTAGATTGGCGCTTACCGATTGAAGAGGCACGTGCACGCGGTATTCACAAGGCGGTACAAGGTAATATGGATCCTTCATTCTTACTTGCGCCATGGTCTGTTATTGAAGAACATGTAAAAGCTATTTTAGATCAAGGGATGAAACAGCCAGGTTACATCTTTAACTTAGGTCACGGTGTATTCCCAGAAGTAAATCCAGATACATTAAAACGTTTAACTACATTTATTCATGAATACTCTAAAGGGCAGTTAGCGAAGTAAAGGAGAATTGCTGTATGAAAAAGAAAATTGGTTTGCTTGTAATGGCATACGGAACGCCATATAAAGAAGAAGATATTGAACGTTACTATACACATATTCGTAGAGGAAGAAAGCCAAGTCCTGAAATGCTAGAAGATTTAACAGAGCGTTACCGTGCAATTGGTGGTATTTCTCCTTTAGCTACTATTACATTAGAGCAAGCTAAGAAGTTAGAACAGCGTTTAAATGAAGTACAAGATGAAGTAGAGTACCATATGTACCTTGGCTTAAAACATATCGAACCGTTTATTGAAGATGCAGTGAAGGATATGCATAACGACGGTATACAGGATGCAATCGCACTTGTTCTTGCGCCGCACTATTCTACATTTAGCGTGAAATCGTATGTAGGACGAGCACAAGAAGAAGCTGAGAAACTTGGAAACTTAACGATTCACGGCATTGATAGCTGGTATAAAGAACCGAAATTTATCCAGTACTGGGTTGATGCAGTGAAAGGTATATATAACGGTATGTCAGACGCAGAACGTGAAAAAGCAGTATTAATCGTATCTGCACATAGCTTACCAGAGAAAATTATTGCAATGGGCGATCCATATCCAGATCAGTTAAATGAAACAGCGGACTATATCGCGCGCGGAGCTGAAGTAGCAAACTATGCAGTAGGATGGCAAAGTGCAGGAAACACGCCAGATCCTTGGATTGGTCCAGATGTACAAGATTTAACGAGAGAATTAAATGAAAAGTACGGTTATACTTCATTTGTTTATGCACCAGTTGGATTTGTTGCGGAACATTTAGAAGTTTTATATGACAATGACTTTGAGTGTAAAGTGGTGACTGATGAAATTGGCGCGAAATATTATCGTCCAGAAATGCCAAACGCATCGGATGCATTCATTGATTGCTTAACGGATGTTGTATTAAAGAAAAAAGAATTTGTAATGTAAGAAGAAAGGGGGAGCATGCTTGAGGAAAAAAGTTGTAATCATCGGCGGTGGCATCACAGGATTAACAACAATGTATAACTTACAAAAAGATATTCGTGAGAAGAACTTGTCGATTGATATATTACTTATAGAAGCATCGGGTAAACTTGGCGGGAAAATTCAAACGGTTCGAAAAGATGGATTTATAATTGAACGCGGACCGGATTCTTTCTTAGCACGAAAAGAAAGTGCAGCTAGATTAGCGAAAGAACTAGGACTTGGCGAAGAACTTGTCAATAATAAGGCCGGTCAATCATTTATCCTCGTAAACAATCGGTTACATAAAATGCCGAGTGGATCAATGATGGGAATTCCAACGCAAATTACGCCGTTTCTATTTTCCGGGCTGTTCTCTCCAATTGGTAAACTAAGAGCTGGTTTTGATCTGTTAATGCCGAGATCAAAACCAGTATCTGACCAATCACTCGGGCATTTTTTCAGACATCGCCTCGGAAACGAAGTAGTTGAAAACTTAATAGAACCATTACTCTCTGGTATTTATGCAGGAGATATTGATGAAATGAGCTTAATGTCAACATTCCCGCAAATGTATCAAATTGAGCAGAAACATCGCAGTATTTCACTTGGTATGCGTACGCTCGCTCCGAAAACAGAGAAAGCTGAACCGAAAAAGGGAATCTTCCAAACAGTGAAAACCGGTTTAGAATCTATCGTAGAATCTCTCGAATCAAAGATGCATGAAGGCACGATAATAAAGGGAACCCGCATTGAAAAAGTTGCAAAACAGGGTGATGGCTATGCGATTACTCTTAGTAACGGAAAAGAAATAGAAGCGGATGCGATCGTAGTGGCAAGCTCACATAAAGTATTGCCGTCTATGTTTGCTCAGTATAAGCAATTTCGTTTCTTCCGCAACATTCCATCCACATCAGTTGCGAATGTGTCAATGGCTTTCCCAAAATCAGCCATTCAGCGCGATATTGATGGTACAGGATTTGTCGTATCTCGGAATAGTGATTACACAATTACAGCATGTACGTGGACACATAAAAAATGGCCACATACAACGCCAGAAGGAAAAACGCTTCTTCGATGTTACGTTGGGCGACCTGGTGATGAAGCAGTTGTAGAACAAACAGAAGAGGAACTTGTTCAGCTTGTACTAGAAGACTTACGAAAGACGATGGATATTACAGAGGATCCAGAGTTTACAGTCGTAAGCCGCTGGAAAGAAGCGATGCCCCAATATACAGTAGGCCATAACGAGCGAATGAAGAAACTCACAACATTTATGGAGAAAGAGTTGCCAGGTATATACTTGGCAGGTAGTTCTTACGCTGGTTCTGGTCTTCCGGACTGTATTGATCAAGGTGAGAGAGCTGCAAAGCGTGTACTATCTCATTTGGAGAAAGTAATGGATGCGGAATTAATCGCACAATAAAGTGAAACGCCTTCAATCATATTGAAGGCGTTTCGTTTATTATATAAAACACTTATTCACCAATAAACATATACAAGTTATTTGGTTTTATCACGGCATCTCCTGCATAAATAGCCCACTCTGTTAAGTCATCAAAATCTAAATGATAACTATTTCCTTCACTCATATCTTCTATAAAATATGGTTCATTAATGAGTATTCCTTGAATAAGGTCTTCCGTAATATCTTGCATTTCAAACCACATATGTTCGCTTTTACCCTCTTCATAGGAAACACCAAACTTAGCTAGAAAACGAAAATCTTCATTTGATTGTTCAATTTGAAAAATGTTTCTGAAATACCCGAAAGTATTCTTCGCGTTGTAAGCCATACGAGCCGTTTCGCTATTTGTTTTATAGAACATGAGCCCTGTAGCTTCCTCGTGTTCCTTGAAAAAGCTTTCGATACATTCTTCTGAAGTATCAAATTTGAACAAGAGAACAGATGGAGATTGATGGTATTCATCACGGTCATCCATCCCGCCAAGAAATACGTATTGTGCATCAATTGGTTGTAGCTTCACTTCTTCATCCTCAATTGAAGATAATTGATCCATACTCGTTTTATGTCCGATATAAGATAAGCCTTTTTCCCACGGAACAGCTACTGTATGTATAGAACCTTGCTGACTATGTGCGATAACGATAGGCTCATTCATTGGGACTTGGCCATTCTCAACGGCATTATTAGCAAAAGTTTGGAAAAGATCTCCAATGCCATAATAAGAAGAAATGCGATTTGGAATAATTAATTCTATTTCTGTTACGCCCGCTCTTAAAAGACCGTGTGTATGAAACCAATATTGCGTAGGCTCGCCTTCTTTATCGTCTTCATAAACGGAATGAATAACGTATAAGTCAGGAATATCAGGTAATAATTCATTTTCAACGTGATATTCAATATAGTTTCTAGATATCACTTTCATTGCTGCGCTTGAATCAATTACAAATAACAAGTCTGGAGCAAGGTTCCATAAAAATTGTATTTGCTGGAAAAAGCAGTCCAGTACATCACCTACAAATAGCGTACGAGTGCAAATTTCAGTACCATAAGCTGCACCTTCAAAAGTACGGTCTACGATTGTGGAATCTTGTCTATTGTACAGTTTATATTCTTCAGGATCATCCGTTTCATCAATATGCAGTTCATACGGTATGATTGTTTCATCCATATGTAACTCAACAATAAGGCTTGTCTCATCACTATAAACAATTTTTAACTCATCAACTTTAGTAGAGACAGTTTCTAGCCGCTGTTTTAACTGATCAATTGTAATTCTAGTTGGTATAACAGCAATCATATCTGAAAAATGACGTTCTAATGTTCCATTCATAGCTGCGCGGTATGTTTCTGTTTGCACTTCCATCCAATCACTCCTATTCAAATGAATCCATTTACATGCCAAGGAAATTTCGATATTTTCTGTTTTCTCTCTTTAACATTATAAAGTGCATTCATAGAAGGTGTAAAATTATTATTTTGTATTATAGTTTGAAAACGAGTAAATTAGATTAATTTTTTGTAAAACTTGTCGAAATATCATTCTATATAACGAATCATTTGATATGATAGAAATGCTGAGAAAATATGAAATAGGGAGAGGAAAATGGCTGTGAAGAAATTGTTAAGTGTCTTTTTATCATTCATACTATTGCTTTCATTTACTGGAACTTTAGTACAAGCAGAAGAAGCTACTTCTATGTCAGTAGAAAAAGCAATTCAAGTATTTAAGCAGCAAGGGAAAACGAAGGGGACAGTGGAAGGATATATTATCGGATATACGCAAAGTCCTTCTAAGTACACGAAGGATCCGGCTAAGTTTGATGATACAAACGTAGCAATTGCGGATTCGCCAAATGAAACAAATCCAGACAAAATCATGCCTGTTCAGTTGCCAAAAGGCGATGTGAGATCGGCAGTAAACGTGAAAGATCATCCTGAAAATATTGGGAAGAAAGTTAGTTTAACAGGAACGCTTGAATTATATTTTAGTAGCCCAGGTTTAAAATCGGTAACAGCTCATAAGTTTCAAGGAGAAGGACAAAACCGTGTTAGCGATGTAGTAGCTTCACCTTGTGGCGGAGAAATTACGAAAGGCACAGCTGTAACGTTAACAACGAATACAGAAGGAGCAACAATCTACTATACGTTAGATGGCTCTAACCCTACAAATAAAAGCGTTCTTTATAACGGACAAATTGTAGTGAATGAAAATAGTGTAATTAAAGCAATTGCAGAGAAAGAAGGGCTTACTTCTTCAGCAATTTCAACTTTTTCATTTGTTATCGTAAACAATGAACCGGTTCGTATTCATGATATTCAAGGGAAATCACATCTTTCTCCTTACAACGGGAAGAAAGTATACAATGTGGAAGGCGTTGTAACAGCGCTTGATAAAAATGGTTTTTATATAGAAGACAATCAGCCAGATAATGATCCAGCTACTTCAGAAGGTATGTACGTATACAAAAAAGATGCGAATGTAGCAGTAGGAGATCTTATTCAAGCTGATGGGGTAGTAGAAGAATATGTTGGGCCTGGATATGCAGAGCGATTTGAAACAGACTTAACGACGACAGAAATTAAAGCGAGCCGCGTTGCTGTAATCGCAAAAAATCAAGCTTTACCAGCACCGATTGTACTTGGAGAAAACGGTGTGAAAATTCCTGATCAAATTATCGATAATGATGCATTTGGTTTATTTGATCCAAGTGAAGATGCAATTGACTTTTATGAAAGTGTAGAAGGTATGCGCGTTACGATGCCAACGCCAAAAATTATTGCTCCTCAGAAAAACGGGAATTTATATGTAACAGTAAAAAATGGTGGAGATAAAGTCGTAACGAAATATGGTACACCTCTTTTAGATGAAAATCAATTAAATCCTGAGCGTCTTTCTGTAAAAGTACCTCGTGATTATGTAGCAAAAGTAGGAGATACTTTCACTGGAGATATAACAGGAGTAGTCGGATATGATTACGGTTCGTTCCGCATTGCGCCAATAACGGAATTACCATCTGTAGTAGACGGCGGATTTAAGCAAGTAGGGGCAAATATTCAGCCGCGTCTTGATAAGTTAACAGTTGCTACATATAACATTGAAAACTTCTCGGCGAATAAAAAAGAAACAACAGATGAAAAAGTAAAAGCATTAGCGTATTCTATTAAATACAATTTAAAAATGCCAGATATTATCGGTGTAGAGGAAATGCAAGATAATAACGGAACGCTTAATGACGGTATAACAGATGCTTCGTTAAGCGCAAAACGTATCATTGATGCAGTGCTAGAAATTCGTGGACCGAAGTATGAGTATGTAGAAATTGCTCCAAACAACAATCTAGACGGAGGAGCACCAGGAGCGAATATTCGCGTCGGTTTCTTCTATAACCCATCTCGCGTAAAACTAGCAGCAGTACCGAAGTTGCTAGATAAAAATGTTGTTCGTATTGGAGACGAAAATCCATTGTTTGAAAGTACACGTAAACCGCTAGCCGCAGAATTTACGTTCCAAGGACAAAACATTGTTGTCGTTGCAAATCACTTAAACTCAAAAATAGGAGATGCAACGCCATTTGGAAAAGTGCAGCCGCTCGTATTAAAGAGTGAAGAAAAACGAATTCAATTAGCTCAAGAAGTAAATCATTTCGTACAAGGTATTCAGAAAAAGAACACGAATGCACCAGTTGTTGTGTTAGGGGATATGAACGATTTTGAGTTCGCTAAACCACTAAAAACACTAGAAGGAACAAACTTAAAAAATATGTTAAACACAGTGCCGAAAGAAAATCGCTACACATACATTCATGAAGGAAATGCACAAGTGTTAGATCATATTTTAGTAACCAACAACATCGCACCACATACAATTTTAGATCCAGTACACTTAAACACAAACATTATGAAAGAGCACGGACGTGTAAGCGACCACGATCCAGTACTTGCTCAAATTGATTTGAAGAAAGCTTCTTAAATAGTCATGAAAGAACGTTTAGAGATATACTAAGCGTTCTTTTTCTGTAAAAATCATGTTAAAATTATTTGAAAGTTCAGTGTTTTTAATGAGGAGGTTAAAGATGCAAGCATGGTTAAATGGAAAGCTAATGAATCAGCTTGCAATTTTTTTTAGTACAATCGTCATGCTTCAATTTCTAGCTGATGTAACAGGACTCACACAAACTTTAGATATTACATATAACTTAATACATACAGCAGTATCTTATATAACGTTTAGTTTGGCAGTTATTTTTACTTTAATCGGCGCAAGTAGAGAGTTAAGTAAATATGCAATTATTTTATTATGTTTAGTGGTAGGTATTAAAGCGATTTATTTTACGGCGGTCGTTATTTTATGGGGATTGGCTGGCGCGCCGTAAAAGGATAGTAAATAAAACCCCTAATTTCCAAGATAGTAAGGAAATTAGGGATTTATTATACTTGAAATGCTTTTCTACACCGATCTCTTCTTTGCAGTCTTCTTTTATATTTTTTTCTATCGCGCTTTACGCCTTGTATATATATGAATAAGCTAACGAGAAGGAAGAAAGCACATTGCATCGTTAAAATGTATGGTGACATGCCTTGCAACGGTTGCTTTGGGTCATATAAATGAATAGGTGCTCCGCCTATTGTAGGGAATATTGTATTTAGCAGGACGTACGGAATGGAGTTAACTGCAAATGGAAATAGAATCGCCATATAGTCCTTTTGTGACCATGCAGATGCAGCAAGTCCTAAGAGGGCCATTAAACCTGCAAATAAAAAATTAATTCCGATATATACCGTAATGTAAGTGAGAGGCGCATCTAAATATAGGTTTGCGAACATTCCATCATCATTTATGATGCCTGAACCAGCTATAGGTTCTCCGTCTGGAATGGTTAATTTGCAAAATAATAACGATAAGATGAATGGAAATGTATAAAGAAATCCTCCGCAAAAAAACGTAACGATATATTTCGTTACTGAATAAGGAAATAAAGAAATTCCTTTACTCACGAACGGTTTAAAGCCATCTGACTTATCGGAATTGTAACTTGTACTAAAGGGGAAACTCGCAATAACTGGCATTAATAATAAATAAACATCCATTTCATTGTCACGAAATCCAATCCATTTTATATCTGTTGATATAGGTCCGCTCGCAGCGTCTCCTAAATAACGAATAACATAATAATAGTGATAAATACAAATAAGAACAAATCCACTAAACATAATAATTAAAGAAACACGATTACAAAAAGCTTGCTTTATATTTAAACGAAGCGCACGCATCATGACTGAAAAAGCCTCCACTATTTTGATAAACTTGTCTATTTTATATATTACTATTAATTGTAAAGTTTTTCTTGTTTTTTTATTTGATTATTTGAAAAAAGGGAAATTTGCTCTTGTTAAGTAAGGTTTAGTTGAAATTAGTTTTTTCTAAAATATGGTTGACAATTAAGTATTACATTTGTAATCTTAATTATAGATTACAAATGTAATACGAGGGAGTGAAATATACTATGACAAATCAATTACCTAAAATATCTGAAGCAGAATTAGAAATTATGAAAGTACTTTGGTCGAAATCTCCACAAACAGCGAATGAAATTATAGAAGAACTGGAAGATGCAATGGACTGGAAACCGAAAACAATCCGTACATTAATTAATCGGTTAGTACAAAAGGAAGCCGTTTCTTATCATCAAGATAAAGGGCGTATGTACGCTTATTATCCGTTAGTATCACAAGATAATTATTTACAAGTTGAAACGAAGTCTTTGCTAAAGCGTTTTTGCGGCGCGGCGTTTAAGCCGTTACTTGTCAATTTCTTGAAAGAGGAGAAATTATCTTCAGAAGATATTAATGAACTAAAACGCATTTTAGATGAGAAGACAGAGGAGAATAAGAGGAAGGATCGATAACAATGATAGACATGCTTATAAATGTATACCTTCCTCATTTTTTTGATTGGCTTATAGAAACATCACTTATGGCTAGCATATTAGTTGGATTTATTTTATGTATAAAAATTCTACTTAGAAATAAGTTAACACCCCGGTGGCAATATATGCTGTGGATTGTATTAATGATTAGACTCCTTTTACCATGGTCACCAGATAGCTCTTATAGCATTTATTCATTACTTTCCTATCGTTCTAGTGTATCGGAAGTTATTCCAAAAAATATGCCGTCGTCTACTGAGAGTATGATGAACATAGAAAGTGATTATACAGTGGAATTAGAATCAAATGCTGAAACTGTGACAAAAAATAGTAAACCTGAAGTAAATGTGAGTGCGAAGCAACAGACTACATTGTCTTTATATAAAATTGCTCTATATGTTTGGCTAGTTGGGGTAATCGTATTAGCAGCTATAACGTTTATTACAAATAGACGGTTATATTCGTACATAAAGAAACAACCGGATATTACGGATGAACAGATCGTTACAGTATTTAATCGCTGTAAGCAGTCTATGAAAATGAAGAAGGAAGTTTCATTACGTTTAGCAGGAAAGATTGCGAGTCCAACTGTGTTTAGTTTCTTTCGTCCGAAAGTATTACTATCAAAAAAACATATGAAAGTATTAAATGAGCAACAATTACAATATGTCTTTTACCATGAGTTAGCTCATATTAAAAGAAACGATGTAGCTGTAAATTGGGTTATGTACAGTTTAATTCTATTAAATTGGTTCAATCCGATTCTTTGGTACGCCTATTTTTGTATGCGAGAAGATCAAGAATTAGCCTGTGATGCATATGCACTTACTTTTATAGATAAAGAGGAACAACTTGCATACGGTCATACAATTATTACCCTTCTAGAACACTATTCCTATCAAGCACCAAGCCTAGCAAATTTAAGTAGAAATAAACGAACACTAAAAAGGAGAATCGTTATGATTAAAAAGTTCCAAAAGAAATCGTATCGTCTTTCTTTACTTGGGATTATTGTTATAGTTGCTATTGCATCTCTTTCTTTATTCAACGCACGTGCAGCGGAAGGGAAAGAAAAACAAGAGGATAAAGTAGAGCAGTCAAAGGATGCTTTCCAAAATGCTGTAGATATGCTGTTTGGTACAGAAGAAAATGCGAGGAAAGAATTCAGCTATTCAAACAGGGTATATGAAAAAAAGACAGATTATTTATATTTAGCTGAAAAGGCTTTAACGAAAGATGAGTTCGAACAGTACATAAAATTGTATAAAGACATTCTTAATATACAGAAAAAAGGTACTACAGGAAATTATGAATCCGATACATCATATTTTGAAGAAGAGCGTTTAACAAAAGACGATCGTGACAAATTATATGCACTTTATGATCAATCAAAACCATTTGATGACAAAGTGCACGAATCTATAAATTACACGGTAAAGGAAGCGCAGCAACATGTTGATTTTCAAATTAAGAAGCCAAGGTACACAATTGAAGGATACAATCTGAAGGATGAAAATGTAGGTTATTTTATTAAGAGAAGACCTGAGTTAATTATTGAATTAGAGTATACAAACGGAAAAGGAAACTATACAACTTATCAATCACAAGTATTCGGAGAGAGTAAAGATCCGTTTCATGCTTTATTTGTTGTAGAAGAAAACATTGAACAGTACGAATTAGAAGGTAATCAAATATTCTATGCGACTCATAACTCGGATAGTAATTTACAAGGTATGAAGATGATTGTTCCTGCAAAAGGGAAAGATAGTGCATATCAAATAGTCATTATTAATCATAGTTTAGAGGATCCAGGAGAAGCAGTATTTGATAAAAATGTAAATAAAGAAGAGTTAGAGAAGGTTATGCTTGCTATGTTGAAATAATAAAAAGGTGTTCTTGAGACGTATATCTCTAGAACACCTTTTCCTTTTCTCTTTTCTTCTGATAAACTATGGACAGTATGATATAACTTGACTGGAATTTTTTTATACTGGAAATAATAAAAAAGAGAACTTGTCTAGAATGTAAGCGTGTGGTAATATCAAAGATGTACTGATTGACTATATTATCCAATTGGTCATTTTTGGAGGTGACGATGTGGCGATAGATCGAAAACGTTCTATTATTGAAGCTGCAACAAAGTCTTTTTCAGCGTTCGGTTATAAAGCAACAACGATGGATCAAGTAGCGAAGTTAGCGAATGTAGGAAAAGGAACGATTTATACTTTTTTCAAAAATAAAGAAGAGCTATTTGGTGAAATTATTTCTAATTTAATTACAGAAATGAAGCAAGTTGCAGAAAATGCAATTCGTTCAGATGTTTCATTTTTTGAAAATGTACATAGAGCATTATATAGCATATTAGAATTCAGAAAAGAACATCAGCTCATGATTAAGTTAATTCAAGAAGAGCGTGATATGGGAACGAAAGAAGTACAAGAAGTGATGCAACAAGTAGATGTGGAAATTGTTTCTGTCATTCAATCGTATTTAAAGATTGCGATTGATAAAGGTGAAATTAGCAAATGTGATCCAGAAATTACAGCATTTATTATGCTTCGCTTATACGTATCGCTTATTTTTGATTGGGAAAAAAATCATGAACCGCTAGAAAAAGAAAAAATCGCAGAATTATTTGAACTTTATTTATTAAAAGGATTGTCAAACTAAGATAATCCTTTTATTATTATAGAAAGTGACCAATTGAACAAAATGGTCATATATTTATTTTAGGAGGGATAATAGAAATATTCACTTCATAGTAAAGAACAGTTGCATAGTATAAATTCGGGGATAAGGCATATGTATGAATAAGTATAGCCTTTTTGTTTGGGTAAGAATGACCAAATGAACGTTTTGGTCATTTAATAAAGGGGGAGAAATGATGAAATGGAATCAGTTACTTCGTAAAGAGTTTACTGAAATTATAAAAAGTAAAAAAATATTAATTCCAATTATCGCGGTTCTATTCGTACCGATTTTATATGCGGGTATGTTTTTGTGGGCCTTTTGGGATCCGTATAAACAGTTAGATGATTTACCAGTGGCGGTAGTTAATTTAGATAAAGGTGCAGTATTTGATGGGAAACCAATTGAGGTCGGAAAAGGACTCGTTGATAATTTAAAAGATAATACAAGTTTTAAATGGGAGTTTGTAAGTGAAAAAGAAGCGAAAAAAGGAATGGAAGGTAGAAAGTATTACATGTTAGTACGCATTCCAGATGACTTCTCAAGTAACGCTACAACGTTATTAAAAGATGATCCAAAGCCATTAAACTTAGAATATATTCCAAACGAAAGCTTAAACTTCTTATCTTCACAAATTGGCGGGACAGCAATTGAAAAAATTAAAGGTGAAGTATCAAGTACGTTAACGAAAACATATGCAGAGAAAATGTTTGATTCTATTCAAGACGTCTCAAAAGGATTAGCAGATGGGGCGGAAGGTGCAAGTAAACTGCACGATGGATCAAGTGAGCTGCATGATGGTTCAAGTAAAGTGACGGATGGCCTTCATACACTGCAAGGAAAATCTGGGGAGATGAAGGATGGAGTTGGGAAATTAGCAGATGGATCTAATAAATTAGTGGATGGCTCCGGAAAAGTAACGAACGGTTTAAATACGTTAAATAGCAAAACGGGTGAGATGCAAACAGGTATCGGGAAATTATTAAATGGGTCCGGAAAAGTAACTGACGGTTTAAATACGTTAAATAGCAAAACGGGTGAAATGCAAAAAGGAATTGGTGAATTGCGTGATGGATCTAAGAAAGTGACCGGTGGCTTGAACAAACTAGTAAGTAAATCTGGTGAATTAAAAACAGGAACAACTGATCTATCAAATGGTATGGAAAAACTTGTTGTAGGGCAAAGTCAATTAGAAAAAGGGTCTCAAGAGATTCAAAAGGGATTGCAAGATTTAAATAGTAACGTACAAAAGTCTGTTGCAGGCTTAGAGGAAATGCAGTCGAAAGTTCCTTCTATATTGAATACAGTAAATGAGAAAATAGATGGAGCTGGGGCGAATGTAAATCAGTTAACTGAACTTACACAATCAACAGCAGGAGATGCAAAAAATGCAGCGCAAGATGTAGCGAATTTACAAAAGCAAATTGAAAGTTTACCAAAAGAATATCAAGAGCAGTTACAACCATTCATAACAAGTGCTGTAAAAAATACAGCGACAGTTCAGCAAAAAGCTGCTGGAGTAGCAGGTGGAACAAATAAATTAAATGAAGAAGTAAAACAATTAAAAGGTGAAATACATCAAAAAACAAATGGATTGAAAAACAAATTACCAAACCCTGCAGGGGTGAAAACTCTAGCTGATGGTGTTGAGAAACTAACGAACGCACAAAATAAATTTGTTAGTAAGTTTCATGCATTTGGTGAGGGATTAGAGAAAGCAAAAATAGGTACCGATAAATTAAAAGATGGATCAGTTCAATTAATTGATGGAGTAATGCAATTACAAAGCGGATCTGAAAAAGTGACAGCTGGATTAGGTCAATTATCTGCGGGAGCAAACCAAATGGCAGGTGGTGTAAATCAACTGGCAGATGGCTCAAGCCAAGTAACAGGCGGTTTAGGTACATTATCTGTAGGAGCAAACCAAATGACAGGTGGCATAACGCAATTAGCGGACGGTTCAAGTCAAGTAACAACTGGCTTAGGTACTCTAAATGGTGGCCTAAATAAAATGTCCACTGGCTCAACACAGCTAATCGATGGAGTAAATAAACTAGCAGACGGATCAGGAAAAGTAACAGATGGCCTCGTAAAAGTAAACGATGGTTCAGGTGAACTTGCTGAGAAACTTGGCGAAGGGGCAGAGAAAACTGGTGAAGTAAAAGGAACGGATAAAACGTATGATATGTTTGCAAGCCCTGTAAAAGTGAAGACGGAGAAAATGGCGGAAGTCCCAAACTACGGAACTGGATTTACACCGTATTTCTTATCACTTGGTTTATTTGTTGGGGCATTACTACTATCTATCGTATACCCATTACGCGATACAGTCGGCGTTCCGAAATCAGGATTTAGTTGGTTTATTAGTAAGTTCGGCGTTTTACTATCAGTCGGTATTATTCAAGCGATAGTAGCAGATATCATATTACTATTCGGATTAGGTGTAGAAGTACAAAGTATTCCATACTTTATACTCTTTAGCATCGTTACAAGCTTAGCGTTTATCGCACTAATTCAATGTTTAGTAACAGCATTTGGTGATGCAGGCCGTTTCATTGCCATCATCACATTAATTATTCAGCTTACAACGAGTGCTGGAACATTCCCACTAGAATTGATTCCGAAGTTTTTACAACCATTTAATGCTTGGCTACCGATGACATATTCTGTATCAGGATTGAAAGCAGTCGTATCAAGCGGAGACTTTAACTTCATGTGGCAAAACATTGGAATACTCATGATCTTTATCGTTGTGTTATCACTTGGAACAATTGCTTCATTAACTTGGATGCACAAACGACAATTTAGAAATATTGCTGAAAATCAATCGGTTGAAGCGTAGGAAAAAGCACCTATTCGGTGCTTTTTTATTGTAATGCAGGGCATCTTTTCTGTAGTTCGGATATGAACCTTTCAGGATCTTTCGGTGAGATTTTTACACTTCCTAAAGTTCCTGACGTATAAAAAATTTCATAACAATCTTTTGAAGAGAGAATACGGTATCCAATTAAAATGTTATCTGTTTTCGAGATATTCGTTATATGGCCGTAGGGAATCTTACTTCGAAATGGGCCACCTTTCACGAATAAGTAATCCTCATAGAATGTATATGTAATAGAAAAGGAGCACCATAATAGGAAGCCAGAAGATAGAAAGAAAATAGATAGTAGAATGTATGCATTTGTTGTAGTAGCTTCATCATCAAATATGAGAGGAAGTATTGTTACAGCACCAGTGGTGAAAATAGCAAAACTGATGATAGATAAGAAGAATGTATCCATTTTAGAGTGAAATGTCATTTGCAACCCTCCTTCTCCTTAATTTTACCATATTTCATGTGTAGGGCTAAATAAAAGGACAGGAATTGCAACTATTTGAACAGAAGTATATTACATAGTAGCTGATATGATGAAAGGAAATCTTACTTATTATTTTATCTTATATCCACTAATCTTCTTTCTCGTTTTCACCCTTTCGCTTATCGTATTTCATAAAGAGGAATTTACAAGTATGAAAGATACACTAGGGATACTTTTATTTTACTATGTGCTAATCAGTGGATATTGCTTTATAGATGTTATAAGTGAAAGAATGAAGAAAAAATAGTAAGGACAAACAATAAAAACCGATGGAGGATAACAAATTGACCGAAAGTGAAATGAAATTCAGAGATACAACGATCCGTAACTTTTTCGATAAAGAGGACCGTCTAAAATCGATTCCAGGTCAAAAGAAGAAAAAGCTAGTATTGTTAGAGCATTTAGTTAGCAAGTTAGATGCGGAGAAACAGTATACGGAAAAAGAAATGAATGCATTCATAAAACAATATCATGATGATTTTTGTACGATTAGGAGAGAATTTATCGTCCATAGGTTTATGGATCGCGAGGATAATATGTATCATATAAATGGGAGAGAAGTGTGGGCGAAGTGGGAGGAGTTAAAATAATGAATTTCACGTTATCTATTCTTCTTTGTAGTTTTTAGAAAAAGGTACGAGGTGATTTAGTGATACGATTAGCAAAAGAGATTGATGCGGAAGCAATTATGAATATTAGAAAAGAAATTATATTATCGGAAACTACTACAAAGTTTTTCATAGTATCTCCAAAGAAATTACCAAATGATAGTAATGCAGAAAGAGAAAAAATACGGAAAAGTAATGAGAAAGGCAATCTTTATATAGTTTATGAAGTAGATAAAAAAGTGGTTGGCTTTTTAATTTTCAATCGATATGAATTAGAACGCTTACGACATGCAGGCACAATGGGAATGGGAATTAAAGAGGCGTACTGTAATCAAGGTATTGGTACGAAGCTAATTGAATTTCTTATTCGTTGGGCTAAAGAGCAGAAAGGTTTAGAGAAAATTTGCTTAGGCGTAGTTTCTGTTAATGATAGGGCGATTAAGGTGTACAAACGTATGGGATTTGTAGAAGAAGGCAGACAAAGAAAGCAAATAAAATATGAAGATGGATCATACGGGGATGACGTATTGATGGGGTTTTCTATTGACTAAAAAAGAGTCTACCATTACTAGCAAGTAACATGCCTAGATACGGAACTTTATAAATAACGGTATAGTCAGTCAACATTTTAGTGAAGAGACTGCCAATATTGGCAGTCTCTTTTTAGTGGAATGTTTACACTTAGCAAACCTTAAGTTCCAGTCGATCTTTCTGATGTAAATGATGTGCAAAATGCATAGAAATAAGCTGGAACCATTCTGCTGCATTTAAGTAACCAAGCCCAGGATGTTCGAATTTACAATCACTTGGAATAGAAGAAAGTGTTGGTTCAATGTCTTTAACAACTGTAATTAATTCTAGAATACGTTTTTGTATTTCTTCTTTATTAGAGGGATTTTCAGGTGTATATCCAGGATGATTTGGTACTTTGATTTGTATATCCGGGAAAGCACCAAGTTTATATACTTTCTCACCCATATCCGTTTTCTTGTTAGTTGCTGATGGTGTTTCAGTTTTACATTTCGCGATTGCATCTAACTGCATATATGTAGAGGCAATTAAATGATTATACATTTGACCAAGAGACCATTCTTCGCTAGACGGCTTCGTCCTAAATTGTTTTATAGAGTACCTTTCTAATTCTTCTATGTAATACTCTGCTAATTCCTCAAATTTCTTCATACTACTAACTCCTTTTTATGAAAATGTATTTGTTAATACCTACTATAAAGGAGGGCTACTGACAACATTATGTCAGTAGTGAAATTAAAGTTTTAACATTTTTTTTGCTTCATCACGGATTTTCTCAGAAAGAATTTTTGGCTCAAGTACTTGTACTTGGCTTCCCCAGCTTAATACCCATTGAAACACTTCGTCTATGTTTCTTGATTTCAACAAGACATGAAAGCCATTGTCTTTATGTTCGTATGAATCTATAAAAAAGTAGCGGGATTCAATAATCTTATGTGCAATATGAGATGGAAACAATAAATGAATCATAACAGTGCGATTGCTTTCAGATTTGTAGTTTTGTAAAGAAAAGTCTTTCGGTTTTGTAAAGAATTCTTGATCTTGCTGTAATTCCTCCATACGATCTAAACGAAAATTACGTATTTGTTTTCGAAGTAAGCAATGTGCAACGATGTACCAAATTCCCGAAATATTGATTAAACCGTAAGGATAAACGGTCCGCTGCATTTTTGTAGTTTCCCTCGGTTTACGATAAGAAAAGGAGATAGCTTGTTCTTTTAGAATAGATTCTTGCAACAGGATCAGTTGGTTTTCAAGTTTTTCTTGTTCAGGTTGCTGCTGCGAAAATATAGGAGAAAGAAAACGAAAAGTTCCTCGTAATTCCCGGGCTTTCTTTTGTTGATCAGCAGGGAGTACAACCTCAAGTTTCTCTTTTGCTGATTGCGCATGTACAGAAAAAGAAGAAGTGAAAGTTTTCTCGATATAATCACCGCCTAGTAAAAGAGTAACAGCCTCTTCAGGCGTAAGTTGAATGGGAGGCAAGAAATAGCCATCCATTAAGGAATAACCGTAGCCAGTCATTGAATAGATTGGAACACCCGACTCATTAAGTGCATCCATATCTCGATAAATAGTTCTTATACTTGTTTCAAATTTTTCGGCTAAGCTTTTTGCTGTAACAGTTTGTTTTCTTTGTAATTCAATTAATATAGCTAATAAACGATCTGTCCGATTCATGAAATATCACCTTCAATTTTTATAAATATGCCCACTGTAAACTTCTAAAACTAATATAAATTCCCCTCCCATTAACATACTTTTCCCTATGTATAATATTAATATAGTAAAATCATAACAACCCGTATTGCAGTTTCCAATAATATACTATATAATCAATTTAAGAAAACGTTTTCATGCAAAGGGGGAGAATTTCGTGTCGACTATAGAGGACGTGGCGAAATTAGCGGGGTTATCAAGGACAACGGTTTCTAGGGTGATCAATAATCATCCATATGTTTCAGATGAGAAGAAAAAAAGGGTTCAATTAGCAATGAAGCATTTAGGCTTTGTTCCTAATTCTGCGGCGAGAAGGCTTCGTAAACAAAAAACGGAAACAATTGCGGTGCTAGTTCCAAGGATTACAAATCCTTTCTTCAGTAGATTTATTGAAGCAATCGAGATTGCTGCTTCTGAACATAAATATAAACTGATTATTTGTCAAACAAGATATTTACCGGAAAAAGAGATGGAGTATTTACAATTATTATCTACGAAACAAGTAGATGGGATTATTCTATGTTCACTAGAAAATCCGTGGGAAGATGTAGAGCCATACTTACAGCACGGTCCAATCGTGTTATGTAATGAATATATTGAGGAAGCAAACGTTCCAACAGTGAAGTTTGATCATGCACAAGGAGCGTACATAGCTGCTAAGCATGTGTTAGAACAAGGATATCGCAATCTTATTTTTTGTCGTGGTAACGAAACCAAAGTTGTTAGCCAACAGCGAAAAATGGGCTTTTTACGTGCCATAACGGAGAAGAGCCGCCAAGTAGAAGCGATTGATTTTCTTGAAAACGCTTTCTCTTGGGAGGATGGAAAACGAATATTCCATGAAGTATTAAAAGACAAAAAAAATCCTACCGCGATTTTGGCAGGAGGCGATGAGGTAGCAGCTGGAATTATCTCAGAGGCTAAACGCCATGACTGGAGTATTCCAGATGATCTCGCTGTTATCGGTTTTGATAATCAAATTTTATCACAGATTACAGAGCCAGGCATTACGACAATTGAACAGCCAATCGATGAGATGGCCCGAAAAGTTGTCGACCTGATGATGGATAAAATCCATACGAAAAATTATCGAAAAAAAGAATTGTATGAGTTTGAACTGGAGCTCTTGGTGAAAGGTTCAACGATGAAGGATACGATGTTATTAGCCTAGTAGACTATGTCTGCTAGGTTTTTTTCTGTTCACAAACTACTATTCTTCGTGGACGCAGTCATCACATTTGTTATGGTATGCTTCGTGCTGCTCATCAATTTCTTTCCCGCAGTGCGCACAAGTTTTCGTCGGTAAATTTCTGAAGAACTCCATTGGTTGATCGATCATGTCAATCCCTCCATTTCCATTTCTTACTATCATTGTATTAGTACAAAAAACAAAAGTCAACAACTGTTTTATAACAAAATTGAAAATTAATGAAAAAGTTTAGGAAATGGATTATAGTTAACAATGTAGGATGTAAGTAAAACATGCATTCCTACTCGGTTTTAGAAAGGATGGATACATATGAAAATGACTGTTGTCGGCTTTTGGGGCGGCTTTCCAGAAGCGGGAGAAGCAACGTCGGGGTATTTGTTTGAACACGATGGTTTTCGTTTACTTGTAGACTGTGGTAGTGGTGTACTAGCACAGATTCAAAAATATATAACACCATCTGATATAGATGCAGTTGTATTGTCGCACTATCATCACGATCATGTTGCAGACATTGGGGTATTGCAATATGCGAGATTAATTACGAGCGCGACAAAGGGACAACTACCAGAACTACCAATATACGGTCATACGTTTGATGAGAATGGATTCCACTCTTTAACGCATGAACCACACACGAAAGGAATCGCGTACAATCCAGAAGAAACACTTCAAGTTGGACCGTTCTCGATTTCATTCTTAAAAACTGTTCATCCTGTTACATGCTTTGCGATGCGTATTATAGCAGGGAATGACGCTGTAGTATATAGCGCTGATTCAAGTTATATTCCTGAATTTATTCCATTCACGAAAGATGCTGATCTTTTCATTTGTGAGTGTAATATGTATGCACATCAAGAGGCTGCAAAAGCAGGGCATATGAATAGTACAGAAGTAGCAAGTATTGCGAAAGATGCAAATGTAAAAGAACTTTTATTAACGCACTTACCGCATACAGGCAACCCATCTGATTTAGTAACAGAAGCAAAACAAATTTTCAGTGGCCATATTACGCTAGCGCATAGTGGCTACGTATGGAACTCATGAGGTGATATGATGTTATTTATTGATAATAAAGGAATTACAGATCCTAGAATAAACTTAGCGATTGAAGAATACTGTGTGAAGAATTTAGATATTAACGAAACATATTTACTGTTCTATATTAATGAGCCTTCGATTATCATTGGTAAAAACCAAAACACAGTAGAAGAAATTAATGCGGATTACGTAAAAGAAAAAGGTATTCATGTCGTTCGTCGTCTATCAGGCGGAGGCGCAGTATATCACGATTTAGGAAACTTAAACTTCAGCTTTATTACGAAAGATGATGGAGATAGTTTCAGCAACTTCAAAAAATTCACTGAGCCTGTAACGAAAGCACTTGGTAAATTAGGTGTAAATGCAGAACTAAGTGGTCGTAACGATATTTTAGCTGAAGGTAGAAAAATTTCAGGTAACGCGCAGTTCTCAACGAAAGGTCGTATGTTCAGTCACGGTACGTTACTATTTGACTCTGAAATCGATCACGTCGTATCAGCGTTAAAAGTAAAAATGGATAAAATTCAATCAAAAGGTATTAAATCAATCCGTAGCCGCGTTGCGAACATTACAGAGTTCCTAAACGAAGAAATGACGACAGAAGAGTTTAGACAACTTCTTCTAGAAACAATTTTCGAAGGAGAAACAGAAATCCCAACGTACGAATTAACAGAAGAGGATTGGAAAGAAATCCATAAACTTTCTGAAGAGCGCTACCGCAATTGGGACTGGAACTACGGAAAATCTCCGAAGTTCAACTTACAACATTCACACCGCTTCCCAGTTGGACAAGTTGACGTTCGTCTTGAAGTGAAAAAAGGAACAGTAACAGAATGCAAAATTTACGGTGACTTCTTCGGTTCACTAGATGTTCATGACATTGAAGAGCGTCTAACAGGCGTACAATTTGATAAAGATGCATTCACAGCAGCTTTAGAAGGCGTGGATATCGCGCGCTACTTCGGTAACATCACAACAGAAGATTTCTTACATTTATTCTTCTAAAAATAAGGGAGGCTGTCATAACGGG
Source organism: Bacillus basilensis (assembly GCF_050630465.1). Classification (NCBI taxonomy): domain Bacteria; kingdom Bacillati; phylum Bacillota; class Bacilli; order Caryophanales; family Bacillaceae; genus Bacillus; species Bacillus basilensis. The sequence goes on from NZ_JBNTQO010000004.1 coordinate 329,715, forward strand.
CAGCCTCTTTTTTTGCGTTGATTGTCATGTTTTGTCGGTAAGTCGATATATTTTAAAAATCGCTGATATGTTTCGAGTTACGACCGATATATTTGGAAAATCGCTGATATATTTCGAGTTGCGGTCGATATATTCGAAAAATCGCCGATATAATTTCATTTACCATAAAATCATAGGGCATTTGCCCCTTATAACGGAATATATATATTCAAAAGGAGGCGGATCGAAATGAAAAGGGTAATGTACGTTGTATTATTGCTCAGCTTCCTCATCGTAATGACAGCCTGTAACGATGAAACGTCCTCAAGTCGCACACTTTTATCTATTGGAAAACCAGCGAAAGATAATGTTATATATTTTACGCATACAGATAGCAGACGAAAGATACAGGAAATACAAGACATGTTTCAAAATAAGAAGTGGAAAAGAAATGAAACATTCAGCACTGTTAATAAAACACCAGATGTTGTCTTTTCAATAGATGACAATACAGGGTTACCGACATTATATGTGACGGTGTATTTTCATGAAGATGGAGCGGACGCAATCAACTTGTTTGGAGAGCATACGACGTTAAATAAAGAGGAACTTACTAAAATTAGAGAAAAGATGAGTGCATATTATCCTAAAATGATTTTTGGTCTAGTTTCATAAATTACTTGCAAATAAAATTCCCTTATCCTTCCAAAGTAAACTAAGAGGAGGTGATCTGTGTATATGCAGTTAATAGAATATTACTTGCCACTTTAATTTTCTTTTAATATAATTAATTTAGAATTTTTAAATATTCTAAATTTTATAAAGGTGGGGTTTGTGTGAATCTCGTTCAATCTTTGGCTGAAACGGCGAAAAAGAAGGGGGATAAACCGGCTTATATATTTATGGATCAGTCGGTCTCATATGACCAATTAAACAAAATGGTCACAAGGTTTTCTAGCAATTTAGCAGAAATGGGCATTGGAAAAGGGGACAATGTCGCATTAGTTGTTGGGAATTCACCACATTTTTTGGTCGGTTTATACGGAACAATGAAAGCTGGAGCAACTGTTATTCCAGTTAATCCAATTTATACAGCAGACGAAATGCATTACATTTTACAAAATGGAGATGTAAAAACAATCATCATACTCGACGTCCTTCTACCTGTTATACAATCTCTTACAACAAGACTTCCTTCACTTGAAAACATCATCATATGCGAAACCTCATCAGATTTTAACCATACAGAAACCGAAAAAATGAAAACGTTTACTAGAATGATAGGGGCTGGAGATTTAACTTTCGAAGGCCCAGAGCTAGATGAAGAAGATGTAGCGGTTATTCTATACACTTCGGGCACAACTGGAAAACCAAAAGGTGCTATGTTAACACATAAAAATTTATATAGTAATGCGAGCGATGTGGCTTCGTATTTACAATATACTGCTGATGACCGCGTCGTTGCGGCATTGCCGATGTTCCATGTATTTTGTTTAACAGTCGCAGTAAATGCACCGATTGTGAACGGGGCGACTATTTTAATGTTACCGAAATTTAGTCCGAAAGAAGTATTCCGTATTTGTCGCACGTATGAACCGACGATTTTTGCCGGTGTACCGACAATGTACAATTATTTATATTTATTCGAAGAAGCAAGCGCAGAAGATGTGAAGACACTTCGTCTTTGTATTTCAGGTGGTGCGTCAATGCCTGTTGCTCTTCTACAAAACTTTGAAAAACGTTTTGACGTAATTGTTTCAGAAGGATACGGTTTATCAGAAGCATCACCAGTTACTTGTTTTAACCCACTAGATCGTCCGCGTAAACCTGGATCAATCGGTACAAATATTTGGCATGTAGAAAATAAAATTGTGAACGAACTTGGGGAAGAAGTACCTGTTGGCGCAGTCGGTGAATTAATTGTTCGCGGACCTAACGTTATGAAAGGTTACTATAATGCACCAGAAGATACAGCTGCGACATTAAAGGACGGCTGGTTGTATACAGGAGACTTAGCGAAAATGGATGAAGAAGGTTACTTCTATATTGTTGATCGTAAAAAGGATATTGTTTTAGTTGGTGGTTATAACGTATATCCTCGTGAAGTGGAGGAAGTATTGTATACACACGAATCAGTAGCAGAAGTGGTCGTAATCGGTGTTCCTGATGAAAACTTAGGAGAAGCAGTGCGAGCTTACGTCGTTCTGAAACAAACGAACGTAACAGAAGAAGAGCTTATGCATTATTGCACATTACATTTAGCAAAATATAAAGTGCCAATGAGTATCGAATTTTTAACAGAATTGCCGAAGAATACGACAGGCAAGTTGCTGAGAAGAGCTTTGAGAGAAAAAGCGATGCAAGTTTAAAAATAGGGCAACCATCTTTATGAAGATGGTTGCCTTTCTATTTTTTAGCATTGGTTAAGCTATGGTGCCATATATTTAAACCGTAATATGACTAATAAGGAGGAGATATAAGTGGAACAAAAGGAATTACGTTTGCGGCGAGTGCAGTATCTTATTTGTGACATTATGGATGAAATGAATGCTGAAAGTGAGAAGAAAAACTTAGAGATTTTGCAGCAAGTCATTGATCACCTTTCAGGAGCGATAGGTGATTTAGTTGATCCATCAAGCTCGTATTCTATCGATTATTTAGAACGGAAAGTTCATACGGCGCATTATTTACTATTTAAAAATGAGCGGAAAGCGTACTTATGTAGGAAATAATAGTATTATTTTCATTTGACATTGATAATCATTATCAATATGATAGTTATGTTGGATACATTCATATAAAGGGAGATGTCATACTGATAATGATTAAGAAAAAATATATTAATGCATTCGTTATAGCGGCAACTTTAGCAGTTCCATTTAGTAGTATTATGGCACCAATTGCGAAAGCAGAAGCGGCAGTAGAAATAAAAGCAGCTAGCAAACTAGCAGATGGCACGTATGACGTTATTTTAAAGACTTATAAAGATCAAACGAATGAAACATCTGTTGCTTCTACATATTTAAAAAATGCAAAAGTAACGATTCAAGGTGATAAAAAAATCGTTACGTTAACAATTCAAGATAGTAGCTATTTCCAGTATCTTAGAGTAGAAGACCAAAAAAAATTAGGGACATTCCATGATGTAAAAGTAATTTCCGAAGATAAAGCAAATAACAGTACGAAAGTTGTTCAATTTGAAATTGATGAGTTTTCGAAAAAATATAATATGCAAATGCATATATTAATTCCAGCAATTAAATATGATCATAAATATCAAGTACAGTTTGAAATTGATGCGAGTGCAATTGAACAGAAGCCTAAATTCTCAGATGTACCAGCTTGGGCACAAGAGTCAGTTCAATATTTAGTAGATAAAGAAGCAGTGCACGGTAAGCCAGATGGTACATTTGCACCGACTGAAAATATCGATCGTAGTTCAGCTGCAAAAATATTAGCAACTGTTTTACGGTTAGAAATTAATAAAGATGCAAAGCCATCATTCCCTGATGCACAAAACCATTGGGCAACTCCATACATTGCTGCTGTTGAAAAAGCAGGTATTGTAAAAGGTGATGAGAAGGGTAACTTTAATCCAAGCGGGTTAATTAACCGTGCATCAATGGCTTCTATGTTAGTAAATGCATATAAATTAGAAAGAAATGAAAATATAAAACTACCAAAAGAATTTGCTGACTTAAACAATCATTGGGGTGCGAAGTATGCCAATATTTTAATCCAAGAAAAGATTTCGGTGGGAACAGATAATGGCTGGGCTCCAGATAAAGCGGTAAGCCGTGCGGAAGCAGCACAATTTATTGCGAAGGCGGATAAGTTGAGGAAATAAATGAAATAGAATGAGAAATGAAGGCGCACAACGTTCACTTTTGTGAATGGATTGTGTGCTTTTTTTATGTTTCTATTATTAATAGGATTGTGTGGAAGATAGTATTAATCCGTTATATGAGACGGATGGTAGTGGAAATGTACCTCGTCAATATGTATACTCTACAGATGCGTATGTCTAGCAAGGCTTGTAATTGGTCAAAATGGAAAAACATATTATACAAAAAATCACTATGAAATTTTTGTTCAATTACCACATAAAAAAAGGATGATAAGATCATGCGAATTGATAATAAAATAAAATCGTTAACTCCTCCATTTATACATTTACTATTTATAAATGAATTTAATCGTTCCAAACATTTAAATATAGAAGAGAATAGCCAATTAATATCTATTGATGGTAGTAAATGTATGGATATGAGTGGGTTATTCAGCGAATTCTCAAAGAAAATGAATTTCCCAGATTATTTCGGTGGTAACTGGAATGCTTTTGATGAGTGTATGAACGATTTAAGTTGGTTAATATCTAAGCAATATGTAATTTTGATTAGTGCAACAGATAAATTGTTGGTGAATGACAATGAGAATTTTAAAGTGTTAATAAACATATTGTCTGATACGTGTATGGAGTGGGTAGAAGGTAGGGAATATGGGGAGTTAGTCACTTTTCCAACCCCTGTGCATGTGTTTTTTTGTTGTACAGATAACAAAGAGAAACATATAATTGAGAGGTTTGAGTCTACAGGCATAATTGAATTTGATATTATAAAATAAATTTGCAGTTATAAAAAGCATTGTGGTAGTACTCACAATGCTTTTTATAAATATCCCTCTAAATATTACAGCTTGATAATATTTAAAATGTAGCTAGTAATTGTTGAAACGTATTATAAGGCGAAAGGCGGAGTTTCTATGAGCGATGCGTCTTTATTTATAGAAAGGAAAAATCAACTTGTACAATTTTAAGCAGGATACAAAAGAACTATTGCAAAAAATATTAATGGAAAATGCGCCTGAACTAGTATGGGTTGTAGATTGTAAGGATTTTCGTATATTAGAAATTGAAACAATACATGAGTTGAGAGACATTTTAGCAGATGAGTTAATTGAAAAAGGCTTTGATGAACAAGATAATATTAATGATTTTGGTAGAATTTTAGAGGAATGGATTGATATATTTGGGGATTTGCTAGCTTAGAATTTTGTGCTTTATTGCGAAGTTCTTTTTCTTTGCTAAACAATGAGTATAATGTCGAGATAGTACTATGGAAAGAAAGCTGAATGTATTAGAGTGTTAAGTTTGTATGAAAAGAGTTGAAATTATGCACAATATTATTATAAAAAAATTGGAACCTGTATATAGAAAAGATACAAAAACTGTAAGAACTGGAACTAGGGTATTTGGAAATGTAGATAAAGTTAATTGGATGAACGTGGTGAATCCGCCACTTAGTAAAGAAGAGATTCAAGTATTTGAAGATGAGATGGAAACTGTATTTCCGGAGCCATATAAATATCTACTATCTCTTATGAACGGAAGCTTTTTGGCAAATTTAGTTCGTATAGCAGGGCAGCCGAAAATTGGTGGTCTTTCTAATGAGGAAGAATATTTTCAACCATTTGATTTGTATAACTTTCAACAACTATATGCTTCTAAAAAAATTCCTGATTCATATTTTGTCTTTGCAGATTCAATGGATTTGGGCACAATATATGCTATTAATGAAGAGAATAGAGTATTAGAATTACATTTAAGAAATAAGAAAGTTTTACGAGATATAGGAACTATGGAAGAATGGTTGGATTTGTTATTAGAAGAAGCGGTGCGTATAGATTATAAGTAAATGTAATGGTCGGGGAGTAGTGTATGAACTTAAAATATAGAAATGGTTTTTATTGTGAAGATCGCTGTGCTTAATATTTACGTTATAAGTGCATAACAAGTTATAATAGAAGAAATGAATAAGGAGGCTAGTTGTGAAGAATCTTCGTTATCTCAATATATTTACTATATTAATTATATACACACTACTTATGCTTTACATCGGCTGGAACGGCTGGGTTTGGCTTCATGCGGTATTTGGCTGGGAATCTTGGGGATATTACGCTTTCGTAGTCGGATTTATTTCATATGCGTACATTCTCGTGCAAGTGTTTAAGTTTTTGCCGTTCCTACGAACGATAGGTTCAATTTGGTTTGCGGTCATACAATACGCGCTTATGTTATTGCCGTTAGCTAATATTACAGTCTTTCTTTTACAGTTTTCAGTGGAGAAAGAAGCGGCAATTATTTGGACAGGGGCGGCTGTGTTAGCTGCATTTATTTTTATCTTTGCGTACGGAGTATTCAACGCATATAGCCCGGTAGTAAGAAAATATGAGGTGCACATACCGAAAAAAGTGGAGGGACGTAAAAGCTTACGCATTGCGATGGCTTCTGATATGCATTTTGGTAAATTATCTGGCGTTTCGCATTTGAAAAGGCTTGTTCGTCATGTAAATGAAATGGAGCCTGATATTATTTTACTGCCTGGTGATATTATAGATGATCATCCAGGTGTGTTCATTCAAAAAAATATGGGACGTGTTATGAAACAAATGAAAGCTCCATTAGGCGTATATGGTGTGTTAGGAAACCACGAATATTACGGACGAGCGGTTCCTGAATTTTTGCAGGAGATGGATAAGATCGATGTTCGTATTCTTTTAGATGAAGTGATTACAATTGAAGATGAGTTTTATATCGTTGGAAGAAGAGATAAAACAGAGCGAGATCGTCAAAGTTTTGAGAAGCTTATGAGTACGGTAGATAAATCGATGCCTGTTATCGCAATGGATCACCAGCCGTTTGAATTGAAACAAGCAGCGGATGCTGGTGTAGATTTACTATTATCCGGTCACACGCACCGCGGACAAATGGCGCCGAATCATATTGTAACGAGAAGAATGTACGAACTAGACTGGGGATACGCACAAAAAGGTGCATTCCACGCAATTGTTTCTTCTGGTTTCGGATTCTGGGGGCCACCATTAAGACTTGGAAGTAGGTCGGAGATTGTACAGGTAGAGGTTACGTTTGAATAAGTGTATGTAATAGAGAGCTAATGGCTCTCTATTTTTACAAATAAAAAAAGGCTCCACATAAGGAGCACTCAATAAAAATAAATGAATTAAAACAAATAACAGACATGTATAATATACAACATTTGCAATCTAATATCAATATATTAAGATTTATAATTCATATTGGTGTCGATTTCATAAAAGAGGTACGATTATAAGACGCGGCTGAAATAAAGGGGGATTATAAGTGATCATATCAGATGTACTATACGGAGAATTTGAAGTGGATCAAGTAGTAGAAGAATTAATTGTAAGTAAGTCTGTGCAAAGGCTGAAAGGCATTCATCAAGCTGGCGCAAGCTACTTAATAAATGACAACTGGAATGTAACGCGCTTTGATCATTCAGTTGGCGTTATGTTGTTAATTAAGAAACTTGGTGGTTCAGTAGAGGAACAAATTGCTGGTTTACTGCACGACGTATCACATACTGCTTTTTCTCATGTGATTGATTATGTTTTTGATAACAAAAATGAAAGTTATCACGAAGAGATATTTAGTTCTGTTGTGAAAAACTCAGAAATTCCAGCGATTCTTGCGAAGTATGGCTATAACTATGAAGAAAGTTTGTTAGATGATTCGAAGTGGACGTTACTCGAAAGGTCCGCGCCAGAATTATGTGCAGACCGAGTGGATTATACGTTACGAGATATGTATACATACGGATATATTTCTTTAGAAGAGGTTCATAGATTTTTAGAGGATATTATCGCAGTAGAGGGGAAAATGGTCCTTCAAAGTATCGAAATGGCAGAGTGGTTTACAGAAACGTATTACAAAGAAGTAATCGATTTCTTTATGAAACCAATGAATATTTATGGAAATGATATGTTAGCGAAAACGTTAAAGTTAGCTCTTTATAAGAGGGTTATTCATGCAGATGATTTTCTTTTTGAAGATGAAGAGCTTATTTCAAAATTGAAGCAATGTAGTGATCCAGAAGTACATGCTTTATTAGGCAAAGTTCATCCGAATGTAAAAGTAAAAGAAGATAGAAACGATTATGATTTACAACAGAAAAATAAAGTCCGTCTTATTGATCCGCCATTACTTCGCGAAGGGGAAGTTGTTCCCTCTTCTGTTGTGTCAGAAAACATAAGGCAGATGAGGGATAGCGCTTATGAAAAAGCGGTGAGAGGGATGTATGTGAAAGTGATTTCGGATTAAAAAAGGAGAGCATCACTCCTAGATGCTCTCCTTTTTCACATCACTGATCAGACCAATTCCAAACCTCAATATCCCCAAGAGTCGCATAACGAACGTGCGGTGAGTTTTGTAATTTTAATAACTCTTTTGACGGGCCGGTAATGACAATGCCATATACTTTTACGCCGTTATCTTTTACATACGGATAGCGCTTATCTAAGTTCAGCTCTTTTTCAGGAGTCCGAGTAGTTTTACTTACAGTTTCTTTATGTGTAGAAAGAATACGCATCATTTCGATTACTTCACCTTCTTTTGTCTTCGGTCGTTCTGCTTCATTATCAGGGAGATTTATATGTTCTGGAAATCCGATAACCTCTCCGCCATGTAGGATGAAATCTTCCTCATCTATTCTCTCTTGCCCTGTGTCTAAAGCATACCATAAAGGATTGGGCGGCATTTCTTGTGCTTCAAATACGCTATATAAAAGGGATTCTACTTCTTGTAAAGTGTAAGGTTTGTCAAAAGATATCGCTACTTCTGCAACGGTGCCCTCATGTATCTTTCCAAGTGTATCCCAAACTTTTTTAGATATTTCTTTCAAATGATCATCTTGCTTGATTCTCGGGTGAACAAAGGAAAGTTTTTTTGAATAGGGTTTATTTGCCCAAGATTGATTTGTGTCAGTTACAGATGATAAGAAACTACGCGTTGTTACTGTGCCAATTGGAAGTTCTTTTTTGCCAACAGTTTTAACTAAATTCATTTCATTTTCTGTACGAAAAAAGGGTTTTATTTTTGCACTGCCTCCAGTGGAACGACTATTTGGAATTGTTGCTTCTAGTGCGAGTGCTGGAATCTCATCTACTTCGACTAACTTTTTCATATTATAGAAGTAAAGAGAAGATGAAAAATGACCGGCAAAATAGATTGCTATACAAACAGCAAGGACAAAACTAACGGTTTGCCAACGTTGTTTCCATTTTATTTTCCAAAACGGGACTTTCAGATTTTGTGGTGGTAGTCTTTTCTTTATCGGTTCACTCTTTGAAAGCAACTCATCTAAGTAAGCTTCACACTCTTCACATGTTTCAATGTGACTTTCTAACAGTTCTTGTTCATCACGTGTGAGTGTTCCGTTTTCGTACTTCTCCCATAGTTTTTTAAATTCTGTACAACCCATCTCTATCACTCCCTTATGCTTTTCGTTTCTTTTCGTCCCCTGTGTAATTCAATTTTCACTTTCGCTAGTGAGAGACCAGTCATCTCTGCTATTTCCTTATACGAGAATCCGTAGTAATCTCGTAGTAATAGGACATTCCTTCTTTCAAGCGGAAGAGAAGATAAACTGTCTAACCAACTAGCAATCTCATGTTTTACGAAATAAGAGTGCTCTGTACTTGGTACGTTTGGTAAATGGAATTCTGCAATTGTCGTTGTTTTATATCTTTTTTCTTTTCGATACCAATCGATAAAGGCGTTGTAGGCAATTGTAAATAACCAAGGCCTAATTTCTTCTCCTTTATAATAGTCAATATGGACGAGCATTCGGTAAAATGTTTCTTGCATGAGATCTTCCGCACAGTGGGAATCTCCGGTTAGGGAGAGAAGATAGCGAAATAAATCTTGCATATGCTCTGAGTAAATTTCTTCTAATGATTGTTTATGTTTCACTACATTTCCCTCCCTTCATACATAACAACGAAATACATATAAAAAAGTTACATTTGTTTTTGGAATTATAGTAAAAAACGTCAAGAATTGGATAAGATTCTCTTTTATCATAATACATATAAGGCGGGTGAACAGAGATGGAAAGCTATGAAGCACAAATTCAAAGGTCAATTGATTATATTGAGGAAGATGTAATGGAAAAACAGACGCTGCGTAATTTAGCACGTATTGCAGGTTTTTCTGAGTCGCATTTTCATCGTGTATTCCAGGCGTTAGTAGGTGATACGGTAATGGAGTATGTTCGAAAGAGGAGGTTAGCCCGGGCTGCTTATCAACTTTCTCATACGGATGAAAAAGTTATTGATATCGCATTTGAGCATGGCTTTCAATCTCACGAAACGTTCACGAGAGCCTTTAAAAAATTATTTCAAATGACACCGAGTGAATATCGAAAGCAAGAAATTGAAACGCCGATGTATTACAGCGTGAATGTAAAGCAAAGAAAATTAAATCCGTATTTAGGAGGCATACAAATGGAATATCGTATTGTAAATAAACCAGAATTTTTAATGGCGGGTTATGAACTGAAGACGACAAGTAAAGAAGGGAAGAACCATCAAGACATCCCAGCATTTTGGCAAGAATATTTACAAAAAGGTCTTGGAACGACGATTCCGAATCGTAAAGATACGAGCCAATGGGTAGAGCTTGGATTATGTACTGATTTTAATTTAGAAACAGGAGACTTCACTTATATTATCGGAATGGAAGTTACAGACTTTGAAAATGTACCAAATGAAGTTGCAAAGCGTACTTTCCCAGCAGCGACATATGCTGTATTTACAACGCCGAAAGTTCCTCATGAAGAAATGGTATCGTCTATTCATCAAACGTGGAATGCAGTATTCTCAGAATGGTTCCCGCATTCAGGATATGAACATTGCGGCGTTACTGAGTTTGAACTATATGATGAGCGTTGCCATGAAGATAAGAGTGAGTTTGCTCAAGTAGAACTTTGGATACCGGTGAAGAAAAAATAACAGATTGAGAGCGAGTCATTGAGAAATGGTTCGCTTTTTTATAAAAGGGGAAATGGGAAGATGTTCAAAAAACTAGAATGCGTATCTATACATACGAAGGATATAGAAAGGTCAGTTTCTTTTTATAAAGAAATGGGAATGGAGCAAAACTGGGTTATAGAAAGAGAATTAGAAGAAGGGACTATTTGGACGTTAATAGGATTGAAGTTTCCAGATGAGAAAAGTTCCGAGTTAGTAATAAGTAATCATCCGGATATTAATTTTACGGAAGTCGAAGTATTAGTAGAAGATGTGCAACAAGTGTATGAAAGTTTAAAAGATAATAAAGATGTAAAATGGATTCGCGAACCATTTCCAACAGAATCAGGGCATGTTGCGGTAATGGAAGCGCCTGATGAGAATGTATTTGTGTTAGTAGGGAAATAGCTGAAATATGGAGTAACCTTTCATAGTGAGTTATGGAAGGTTATTTTTAATTTGTATAGCAGGGGAAGTAGGTTAGTATTGTCGATTTTTGTTGGTAAGTCGATATATCTTGAAAATCGCTGATATATTTTGATTTGCGCTGATATATTTGAAAAATCGCTGATATAATTCGAGTTGCGCCGATATAATTTCATTTACCGCTGAACTCTCCCAGAAAAGAAAAAAGAAAAGACGCCATATAGCGCCTTTTCTACGAACGAAACGGGAACACAAGTATAATTGTCGTTCCTTTTCCAAGTTCGCTATCGATAGAAATCGTTCCGTTATGAGCATGAACGAGCTGTTTCGTAATGGCGAGGCCAAGTCCAGTTCCGATGTTGCTTTCTTCTGTATTTGTTCCTCGGTAATACCTTTCAAATAGAAGCTCTTTTGTTTTATCATCCATTCCTTTTCCGTTATCTGAAATAGAGAGTGAAAATGAAGTAGCGTTTTGCGAAAGTTTTACCATGACATTAGTCGTTTCATTATTATGTTTTACAGCGTTTACGAGTAAGTTTTCGATAATACGCTGGAACCATTTTTCTTCAATGAAATATTGAATTTTGTTTGAGCTTGGTACGAATTCAATATTTTGATTTTCAAGTGTCGGGTTATTAATAAATTGTAATAATACTTTTTGGACGAATTGATTCATTTCAATGTTCACGTGCTGCCCAGGAAGACTGTTATTTTTTAATTGATACGTTAAGCTTAAGTCATCAATTAATGTAGTCATATATTGAGATTTTTCTTTCATAACGCTGCCGAATTGCTGAATGTCACGATCGGTCCATTTGTACTGATTGGATTCTAGTAATAATGCGTAGCCGTATATAGAACTAAGTGGTGTTTTTAAATCGTGCGTTAGACCAGTAATCCATTCTTCACGTGTTTGCTGTAGTACTTGCCTCATTGCATCATTTTTTTTGAGTGTAATAGAAAGATGCTCTAGTGAATTTGTAACATCACTAAATAAGCGGAATGACCATTTTTCTTTACCAGATTTCCTGAACCTAATAGGTTTCCCTTTTTTACTAACAGGCTCTTCGTACTTTCCACCAGCGATGTTTTTAAGCCAGCGCATTGCATGTAATAACGGTTTTCCGAATTTATTACCGTACCAAATAGAAAGAATGACTAAATAAACAAATACGATAAGAAGGATTAATCCACATCCGATTAGAAACTTTTTAGTAAATACATCGTCTATTTCATCATCTGGGTAGTAGTGCTCATTTTTAGCAGTTACAACAAGAAGATGATTACTATTTGTGTCGTAAAAGCTAGACGTGTTTTCTTTATGATTCCACGGTTCTTTTTCATTAAGAGCGGCTTGTATAACAGAAAATGTTTTTTTCTTTCCATTTGGATAGGAGAATACTTCATCGCCCTTACTATTAAAAATTTGAAGTGTTGCTTTTTCTTTAGAAAGTAATTGCTGTTCTTCTTCCGTTAATGTGAACGAATCCGTAGATACAGAAGGGTGCTCTTTCTTGATTGTTTTCAGTAATGCATTGCTTTTTAACATACCGCCGTAAATAACGAGTACGTTCTTTTCTTCTAATTCAATTTCCCAATATGTAAATGTATAAGGATTTTCTATATGATTCTGTATATATGAGAATAAAGATGCTTTCGTGTAAGATGTTGGTACGTCACTTGGCGTATTAAAGTGATAGAGAACTTTTCCGTTTTCCTCCACAACTTGAATCCAATCATTTTTTTCTTTAATTAAGTCTTTTACTTCAGCTTTTAACGAAATATCGCCATCTTCTGAAGAGATGTATCTTGCAATCATAAAATTATCAGAATCTGGAATGTTCGGTTCATATGAAGTGCTAGTAACAAGAAAAATTAAATAAGTGAAAGCAGCTACTACAGCAATTAGTAATGTAACTAAAACAAATACGTGTTGCAGGATAAACTGGATAATAAGTCGTTTATTAAAGTTCATATCGTCACCCTACTTTGTAATGAATTTATAGCCAAGTCCGCGAACGGTTTTTATATATTCTGGTTTACTTGGATCTTGTTCAATTTTTTCACGTAGTTTTCGAATGTGGACCATTACGGTATTATCATCGCCATTATAGGCAGGTGCTCCCCAAACTTTTTCGTATATTTCTTCTTTCGAAAATACGTAGTTCGGATTCTCGCAAAAGAAGAGTAGTAGCTGAAATAGCTGGGCGGAACATTCGACAATACGTCCATTTACTGTAAGTTCTGCGGAATGTTGATCAATTGCAAATCTGCCAAATGAACTGGAGTGTGCTTTTTGTTCGTGTGGTACTGCTTGTTTCATATGTCTTCGGAGTTGTGCTTTCATACGAGCTACTACTTCAAGTGGATTAAATGGCTTCGTAATATAATCATCTGCACCGTGTGAAAATCCAGATATTTTATCTAAATCAGATGTTTTAGCTGTGAGGAAGAAGATAGGGCAATCTGTTTTTTGGCGAATGATTGGACAAATATCAAAACCAGATTGTCCAGGAAGCATGACATCTAAAAGAATTAAATCGTAATCATTTTGCTCAGTGAGAGATAATGCTATTTCAGCCGATGTTGCAGTTGTAATATGAGAAAAACCTTCTTTTTCAAGAATGGTAGTTAGTAATTGTAAAATTGCTGTTTCATCATCAACGAGCAAAATATTTGCTTGATACATAAAAAATCCCTCCTAATTTTCTCGAATATCATATCATCTTTCTGTAACTTATGGAATTTTTAAGGAAATTTTAAGGTTTTCTTTCTCAAAAAATTAAGAATCAGATGATATGATAAAAGTAACATAGGGGAGGAGATGAGTGTGAATCCGTTTCAAACGATGCGAGCTAGATATTTTTTAATTGTATTTGCACTATTAACGTTAGTTGTAAGAGCCAGTAATGCATTGATAGAAAATACATTTCATATGCAAAATTCTACTTTTATAAATATTCTTATATTCTATATCCTTCCGATTACATGGATTTTTTTTGAGTATAGAAAACACAGTGTTTCATTTTCATTATTTATTAATAAAAATGAAACATTTAACCTGGTGCAAGTTTTATACATTACGATTATGTTATGCGTGTTTAGTTATGGATATCTTATTTTGTACATGTATAGTTTTGCATGGATTACACCAGCATTTATTATGAATGCATTACGTGAACCGATTATAGATAGTACCGGGGGATATGTATATCAAATTATTATGGTCGTATTCATCGCACCAATTATTGGTGAATTTGTTTTTCGGGGATTTTTACTGCAACGCTTTGCAGCAAAATGGGGAACGAGTATAGCGATCATTGTTGTAGCAATATTATTTGCATTGTTACACGTTGATTTCCTAGGCGCAGTTGTATTTAGCGTTGTACTATCAATCGTATATATTCGTACGAATAGCTTACTCATGCCAATTGCTATTCACATGTTAAACAATGCGTTTGTAATCGGTGTTTCTTTTCTAATAAATAAAGAAGAGATAATGAGTTTTGCAGATTTCTCAAATTATACGACGTTCTTTCCAGGACTTATTATTTTTATAACAGGATTAAACTTAGTACTCATCTTTTTATTTGTTAACCGCAAATATTGGAGTAAAGAAATGCCAGCTATATATGTAGAGCAGGAAAAAAGCTTTTCAGACGTAGTGGGGAGTAAATGAGATGAAGAAGACGATTGAAAAATATTGAAAGACATTATAGATTCTACGTCTATTACAGATATTTGTGATAAAAGCGTTTGTCATTGGGTGCAACCTGTAGTAGATACGATTGTGTTTCCAGAGTATTACTTATTTTCTAGTACTCATGTAAAAGAAAATATTATTTCTCTTCTTATTGTATTAAGGGGTTTACTAATATTTGGTCTAATTGTAGAAGAAATGATGAAGCGCATCTTCAGAAAAAATGAAGAGAAGTATATGTGGGTTCATAAAGTATTCGTGAAAGTAATAGTGGCTTTCCTTTTGTTTTATAGTATGAAAACAATCATTTACTTTATAGCTTTGAAACATCATTAATTCTAAATTTGAAAGGGATGTATAAAATTATATGAATGAAACAATATCATCAAATAAGTTTTTTTATTTGATTTTGCTTAGTATTGTGCTGATAACGACAGTCAATGTTATTCTTCGCTGGGAGGAAGCTTATTTCTTCATGTATTTAGCGCTCCATTTGTTAGGGATTTTATGTATAAGTGGCGGAATAGTTGCTGAAAAAAAGAGTGAAGAAAGTATTAATTATATGTGTGTGACCGGTCTTATTTTACTATTAGCTGTACAAGGTATTATGAAATATAGTTCTTTTTCTTTACAAGATTTTAGTTTGTTAATGGATGTACTTCCTTAAGGAGGCACGTTATGTTTTCTAAGAAGCAAATAGGATACGTACTAGTTTTAATTGGATTTTTTACGCTTATTGTAACGACTTTATTTTTTCAAGACTATGAATATATACGCTATATAAAAGGCGCTGGTTTCATATGTTGGTTTGTAAGTGCGTTTCTTATCCCAAATTATGAACCGAAGAAAGTGTCTAAAGGTAGGTAAAACTCTTCTTTTTGTAGAAGAGTTTTTTTATGTAAATAGAAGGCTCTCGAGCAATTCGCGTAATAAGCTTGTTCTAATTTAGCATGTACGAACTTACAATAATAATAGACAGGCAGCATAGAGGAGGGAATAGCGTGAGGAAGGTTATTGGGTGGTCGCTTTTTTTGTACGTTGGGTTTGCATTGCTTATATACTGGTATTTATTTGGATGGAATCATGAACTTATTCCGGACATGTATAAAGGAACGAGTGCAGATCCAGAAACGTTTATGAATGCAAGAGAGCTTACGCTAAGCCAAGATTATTCGCGCGTGAAAAATTTACTGTATTTTTTAGCGACGCCTCTTGAATGGATTATTTTATTATTTGTGCTTGTGCTCGGTATTTCAAAGAAGTTTGAGAAATGGTCGAAGGAAACGACGAAAATAAGTGTCCTGCAAGTTGCGATTTATTTCTTTTATTTATCATTACTTACAACAGTTCTTGCCCTGCCAATGCAATGGATTAGCCGAAAAGTATCCGTTGATTACGGCATTTCAACGCAAAGTACACAAAGCTGGATAAAAGATCACGTTATCGGTTTTTGGGAGAGTTATGCGACTATGTTAATCGTAGTTACCGTTCTGTTATGGCTTATCCGTAAATTCCCGAAGAGATGGTGGCTAGCAGGGTGGGCACTCTCTGTTCCATTTACAATCTTTTTAACATTCATACAGCCTGTCGTTATTGATCCACTTTATAACGACTTCTCGACGCTGAAAAATAAAGAATTAGAAACGAAAATTTTAGAGATGGCAGACAAAGCCGATATTCCAGCTAAACATGTATATGAAGTAAATATGTCGGAAAAAACGAATGCGTTAAATGCATATGTAACAGGAATAGGGCTTAACTCGCGTATTGTAATGTGGGATACAACGCTTAAGCAATTAAAAGATAAAGAGATTTTATTTATAATGGCTCATGAAATGGGGCATTATGTTATGAAACATATATATTGGGGCGTGGCGAGTTATGTGTTGCTATCGTTTATAGGGATGTATCTCATTAGTCGTATTATAAATATGTGTATTCGAAAATGGGGAGATACGCTGCAAATTTCAAAAGTAGCATGTTTCTCAATTTTACCTTTATTTTTCTTAATTTCTTCTGTTCTCTCTTTTGCATCACAACCAGCAACAAACTATGTATCTCGTATAGAAGAACGAGCGGCAGATCAATACGCTTTAAATATGACGAAGGACGGGAAATCTGGTGTGAAAACTTTTCAATATTTATCAAAAACGAGCTTAAGTCAAGTAAATCCGCCTGCGTTAGTGAAGTTTTTCTTATACACACATCCACCAATTTTCGAAAGAATTCATACGTTTGAACAATATGAGAAACAAAGCAAAAAGAAGTAGCTATTATGCTACTTCTTTTTTTATAGAGATATAAGTTTGATATTGGGAATATTTATCATTGCTTTTTATTGTGATTTTGTAAATAATAAGCTATAAAATTCTAAAAATCTATATATAAAGGAATAAAGGTGGAAAAATGTATTTTTTAAAAAATTTAAAAGTGAAATATAAATTATTGTCACTTATCTCATTAGCAGTTTTAGGCATGGCAATTATGAGCTGTGTAGCAATTAATTCTATTAATAAGATCAAGCACGATACAGAAATTGTAGTAGATGATTATCAAAATTCTGCAGTTTTATTAGAAGGAATGCTTCGTACACAAAATTCACTAGAATATAACTTGCTAGAATTAATTACAACGTCACAAAATGAGGGGGCAAATAAAGAGGGAATTATTAGTAATGTTGAAAAAGATCTTAAAAAATATGATTCTTTATTAAAAGAATATGATGATGGCGTTAATTTAAGTAAGCAAGAGGATGAGCTGTTTCAGAAGATGAAGAAATCTTTGCCAAGTTATATGGAGACATATAAGAAGTTGTTTGACAAAGCGAAGGGAACAAATGAATCTCAAATGGTAAATGAATTTCAAAAGGACTTAAAACCGAAGGGAGTAGAGTTAGCTGGTTATGCTATAGATTTAGAAACTTATGTTTCAAACTTAGCTGATCAAGTATTTAAAGATTCTCAAAAAATGATAGATCGGTCCGTTATTACCTTTATCATTCTTGCAGTAGTTACTACAATCATTATATGTATAGTAAGTTATATTATTAGCAAGCTTATAGTTGCTCCTTTACAAACGGTTAGTCGTATGATGGAAAGGGCGAAAGAGGGAGATTTAACTGTACATGGCGATTATAATGCTAAAGATGAATTAGGTATACTAGTAAGTGATTTTAACGAGATGATTGCAGGGCTAAGAACAAATATGCAAGAAGTAGAGAATAATATTCAGCTTTTATTCCAACATGCAGACGGAGTAGTATCTGCATCGGAGGTATCTAGCGGTGCAGCAAAGAAAATCACTATGGATATTGAAGAAGTTGCCAATGGTGCAGAGAGTCAAATGCAAGCAATGGAACAGACCGCGGGTGCGATGGAAGAGTTGACACAAGGAATGCAGAGCATAGTGAATACATCATCCTCTGTAAATGAATTGTCTGCTCAATCAGCATTAGATGCAGAGAGTGGTAACAAATTAATGAAACAAATGATTCAACAGATGGATACAATCCAAAATTCAGTACATAGCGGTGTGAAACAAGTAGAGACTATGAAAGAACAATCAGAAGAAATTGTTAAAATCATTGATGTTATGCAAGGTATTACCTCTCAGATTAACTTATTAGCATTAAACGCCGCAATTGAGGCTGCACGTGCTGGGGAAAGTGGTAGAGGATTTGCAATTGTGGCAGATGAAGTACGAAAATTAGCAGAACAATCTAGTGATTCTGCAAAACAAATTGAGAAGCTTATTACTCAAGTTATGGGAACAACGAACCATACGGTACATATGATGGGGAAAGTAGATAATGAGGTACAGGCAGGTACTCAAGTAGTAATGCATACAGAAAAAGTATTTGGAACAATTACAGAAAAAGTGCAGCAAGTATCTGAGCAAATTCAAACGGTATCTATGTCTACAGATGAAATTGCAGCGAGTAGTGAGGAGATTTCTGCTTCTACAGAAGACATGGCGCAAATTTCTCAAAGGTCATCTGATCGAACTGATAGGGTAAAAGAGTCTATTCAACAGCAAGAAAAATCTGTTCAAGAGATCTCGGCTTCAATTGAACATCTGCACAACGTAGCAGGAGGACTAAAACAGATAGTTTCCCAATTTACTCTTCAAAAATAGTAGAGTATATGTAAGTCTTTATATAGAGAGAGTCCTCTCAATAAATATAAAAAATCATCCTGTGGAATACAAAAGGATGATTTTTTATTATGAAAATTTTGTGTGATGTCGCTCGTTATATTCTAATTTTTTTGCAATTTTTCGATTGTAATATATAATAATATGTAATGTTTTTACAATTTTTAGTTTATAAGAGAGTAATTGTAGGAGGAGAGAAAGATTGTACAATAAAAAATCAATGCCGGCTATAAAAATGATCCTTTCAATGTCTATTTTCGGGTCAATTGGATTCTTTTCTGTTCAAACGGGTTTACCGTCTTTTGAATTAGTATTCGTTCGTTGCATTTGTGCGACTATATTTTTAGCATTATGTTGGCTCGTAACAGGGCAGTATAAAAGTGAGCAATGGAATAAAAAAGAAGTTGTACAAATATTAGCATGCGGTGTATTTCTCGTTTTCAACTGGGTATTTCTATTTAAAGCGTTTGAAGTTATGTCGATTACAATTGCGATTTCAGTTTATCATCTTGCACCAATCATCGTATTAATGATTGGTAGTATCGTATTTAAAGAGAGACTTACAATGTTTGCTGTTTTGTCTATTGCTATTTGTTTTATCGGTACAGTTTTAGTAGCTGGGGTAGATGGAAATGTATCGCTTGAGAAACTTATGTCATCTGGCATGGTATGGGCACTTCTTGCAGCACTATTTTATGCTTTTACCACTTTATTAGGAAAAGGAATTCGGCATACGAGCGCATATGCGATGACATTTTTACAAACATTTTTAGGTATATTTTTATTGCTACCATTCGTAGATTTTGGCAAGTTTCAAGGATTAACAGAGATGAACTGGATGATGATTACAGCGACAGGTCTTATACATACTGGATTTGTATATTACTTATTTTTTGACAGTTTAAGAGATTTATCGACTAGAATGATCTCTGTATTAGTATTTTTGGATCCTGCTGTTGCGATACTATTAGATACAGTCTTTACCGGATTTAGACCGACTAGTATGCAAGTAGTAGGGATTATCCTTATATTTGTAGGAATGGCCTTTACTTTTCGGAAAACGAAGGATGAAAAAATAGCGGTGAAAGAAAAAATGTATTCATAATTGTAAATAATTAGATCATATTCTATTGATAATTTTCTTATTTTTTGTACAATATAAAAGATAGGAAAATAAAGGAAAAGGTAGATGAGAGTGATGAAAAAGCTAGTAAAGGTAGCGACATCGTTAACTTTAATGGGAGGAATATTTGTAGGTGCAAATGGTGTGTCTGCAAATACAGATGTTATCGAAAAATCTGGTCCTAATATTATGATAGAATTTGATGATGTAACAACAGATCATTGGGCATATGATGAAATTACGAATTTAGTATATCATCGCATTATGTATGGCTATGGGAATGGTAAGTTTGGGACAGAAGATAATATAACACGCGAACAGGCAGCGGCAGTACTACATCGTGCACTGGGTTTAAAAAGAAGTGTATTTGATGCGAATCCATATGGGGATATTAGCGGGAAGTCAACAATGTTTCCTTACGAAATTTTACATTTAACAAATATCGGTATTTTTAAAGGCGACGAAAATGGAAACTTCCGTCCGAAAGATACACTGACTCGTGCAGAATTGGCAAAAATTTTAACGAAAGCATATGAGTTGAAAGCGAAGAGTCCGCATACATTTACAGATATACCAGAAAACCATTGGGCAAGGGATGCAATTAGCGCATTACAGTCTAATAAAGTAGCGGTAGGAACGGGAGATGGCAAGTTCCAGCCTGAAATGCTCGTTACACGTGGGCAATTTGCGAAGTTTTTACAACGATCAATTGATAATGCTACAGGGAAAATGGAATAGATAAAGAGAAAGCTCATAATGTGTAGAAGAGATATCTTCCGCTTATTATGAGCTTTTATTAGTAGATAGGTTATTATTTTCTTATTTTGCAGCTAAGTTGATATCCTTTATCGAAACGTCGATATATAGGGAGTAACAACATATATTTGCGTTTTTTGTCTAGAAAATGAACTTTTAAAATGTGAAGGATTTCTTTTGAAAAAAGTAGAATATTTAATGTATAGAAACACCTTTAAATGACCATAGGAAAGAGAAATGATTTGCGTACAATTCGGTATAAAAATTGAAATTGAGAGCGAATTGGCTCTCCTTTAGTAGTGATTTTCACAATAATAGATTTTTTAAATGTAATATATTGCATAAATGGTGCAAAGGCAACATATGTAATATTGGGAAGGATTTCAGTCTATTATTTTCCGTTTTTTCAAATGGAGATAAAGGGGAGAGGGCAATGAAGAAGAACATGTTACGTATAATGGCCACGGTAACTATTATGGGCGGCTTGTTTGTAAGTACAAATGTTCCAAACGTAAAAGCAGAAGAATATCCAGAAATGATTGTTTTTGATGATGTTCCAGTAAACCACTGGGCATATGACGATATAATGGACGTAGTATACAATAAAGTAATGTTAGGCTATGGAAATGGTAAGTTTGGTGTAGGTGATAATGTAACAAGAGAACAAGTAGCAGCAGTACTGTATCGTACATTGAATTTGAAAAAAGAAGGACCTTTAAAAAATCCATACAAAGATATTTCTGAGAGGGCAACAATGTTTTTAGATGAAATTTTAGTATTGACAAAGCATGGTATTTTTAAAGGTGATGAAAAAGGAAACTTTAGACCAGCCGCACCAGTGACACGCGCAGAAATGGCGCAAATTCTTACAAACGCATTTACATTTGAGATGAAGAAGAACCATACATTTAAAGATGTACCAAATAATCATTGGGCAAAAAATGCGATTAGTGCACTGCAGTCTAATCATGTCATAGTAGGGACAGGAAATGGGAATTTTGAACCGAGTAAAGTTGTAACGCGTGAGCAATATGCAACGTTTTTAAATAGAGCTGTTTTTTATTTTCCTGTAAAAGATGAAGATTATGAATGAAAGTTAAAATATAAGGACATTTAAATTATATCGATATAATATAAAACAAGAAAAAAGCGCGGAAATCCCACGCTTTTTTCTTGTTTTATATTATTTATAAGTATATCAATTTTCTGTTCATAGTTTATTTGTTGGAATTTAGTGGATAAGAAGAGATTGAATAAAGTAACTTTTTCTTGTTTAAATATGAGATTTAGTAACTTTATTATTAATAGAGTGTAAATAAAAGTATATGAAATATAGTTCATAAATTAGACAAAAATCACATGGGAATTGTATTGTTACGCTTTCGTTAATTCTTTATATTAGAAAAAAATATGTTTTTAGGGAGAGAGTACTTTGAAGAAAAAAATTTTAAAAGTAGCAACAGCTTTAACAATTATGGGTGGAATAGCATTTAGTGCTGAAGGGACTACAGCAAAAGCTGAATTAGCTGCAAAGCCACAACAAGCAAGTCAAGCAATCTTTAAAGATGTACCAGCAGGACATTGGTCTTATGAAGCAATTCAAACTTTAGCAGAACAAGAAATTATGCTTGGTTATGGAAATGGTGTGTTCGGTTTTGGACATAACGTAACTCGTGAACAGGTAGCCGCTTTAATTTATCGTGCACTGGATCTTGATGAAGAATTTGGTGAAGATGAGGAATTAGAAAGCCCGTATAATGATATTGTTGATGATAACTCAACGATGTTTCCTTTCGAAGTGTTAGCAGTAACAGAATTAGGTATCTTTACAGGTGACGAGAAAGGAAACTTCAGACCAAAAGATACGTTAACACGTGCAGAAATGGCGCAAGTTCTTACGAGAGCATTTGGATTAAAGGTACAAGGACCAGCAGGATTTAAAGATGTACCAAAGGGACATTGGGCAGAAAATGCAATTAATGCAGTAGGTTCAAATGGTATTTCAGTAGGAGATGGGAATGGTAACTTCGCTCCGAACATGAAAGTAACACGTGAACAATATGCGCAGTTCTTATTTAGAGCGCTTTAATAAACAGGGGTCAGTGTTGTATAACACTGGCCTTTTTTTTATGTGTAATGCTGGTGGCAGAATACAGTTTTATAAAAAATCAATTAAATTTTCAAAAAAAACTTCCTTTTCTGAAGATTTGTTATATAATATAAAACATAAAATCAAATCTGTTATAAAACAGTTTAAGAAGGGGATGCTAATATGTCGACGCAAACTTCACGGGTTACACTCGTCGGAGAAATGTTATCAGCGTACAACGAAATATTGACACCTGAGGCGCTTAGTTTTTTAAAGGAACTACATGAAAATTTCAATGAGCGCCGCATAGAACTTTTACAAAAGCGTGCGGAGAAACAAAAGAGAATTGATGCAGGAGAGTTTCCGAAGTTTTTAGAAGAAACAAAGCGCATACGTGAAGCGGATTGGACAATTGCTAAATTGCCAAAAGATTTAGAGGATCGCCGCGTAGAGATTACTGGACCAGTAGATAGAAAGATGGTTATTAACGCTTTAAATTCAGGAGCACATCTTTTTATGGCGGATTTTGAAGATTCGAATTCACCAACTTGGGAAAATGCGATTGAAGGTCAAATAAACTTACGAGATGCAGTAAAGGGAACGATTTCACATAAAAATGAAAACGGAAAAGAATATCGTTTGAATAGTAAAACAGCAGTATTAATTGTGCGCCCAAGAGGATGGCATTTAGAAGAAAAACATATGCAAGTTGATGGGAAGAATATGTCTGGTAGCTTAGTAGATTTCGGACTTTATTTTTTCCATAATGCGAAAGCTCTTTTAGCAAAAGGAAGCGGGCCATACTTTTACTTACCGAAAATGGAAAGCTATTTAGAAGCAAGGTTATGGAATGATGTTTTCGTATTTGCTCAAAAATATATCGGTATTCCAAATGGAACGATTAAAGCAACGGTATTACTGGAAACGATTCACGCTTCGTTTGAAATGGATGAAATTTTGTATGAGCTTAAAGATCATTCTGCTGGATTAAATTGCGGAAGATGGGATTATATTTTTAGCTTTCTAAAGGGATTCCGTAATCATAACGACTTTTTACTTCCAGATAGAGCACAAGTCACGATGACGGCGCCGTTTATGCGCGCGTATTCTTTGAAAGTAATTCAAACATGTCATCGTCGTAATGCACCAGCTATTGGAGGAATGGCAGCGCAAATTCCGATTAAAAATAATCCGGAAGCAAATGAAGCTGCTTTTGAAAAAGTGCGTGCTGATAAGGAGCGTGAAGCTTTAGACGGTCATGACGGGACTTGGGTTGCCCACCCGGGACTTGTACCAGTCGCGATGGAAGTATTTAATCACATTATGAAAACACCGAATCAAATTTTTAGAAAACGAGAAGAAATACATGTAACAGAAAAAGATTTACTAGAAGTGCCAGTGGGAACGATTACAGAAGAAGGCCTTCGTATGAATATTAGTGTAGGCATTCAATATATTGCATCTTGGTTAAGCGGACGGGGAGCAGCACCAATTTATAACTTAATGGAAGATGCGGCAACAGCCGAAATTTCTAGGGCACAAGTATGGCAATGGATTCGTCATGAAGGTGGAAAACTAAATGATGGCCGTAATATTACGTTTGAACTAGTGGAAGAGCTAAAAGAAGAAGAATTAGCAAAAATAGAAAGAGAGATTGGTAAAGAAGCCTTTAAGAAAGGGAGATTCCAAGAGGCGACAACGTTGTTTACAAATCTCGTTCGGAATGATGAATTCGTACCATTTTTAACATTACCGGGTTATGAAATTTTATAAAAAGTGAAAAGGGGATGGAACAAATGAAAAACGAAAGAATCGAGAAATTACAAGAGAGCTGGGAACTAGATAATCGCTGGAAAGGGATCACACGTCCATATTCGGCAGAAGATGTAATTCGCCTGCGCGGGTCAATTGATATTGAACATACGTTAGCTCGCCGCGGTGCTGAAAAGCTTTGGGCGTCGCTTCATACGGAAGATTACATTAACGCACTTGGTGCATTAACAGGAAACCAAGCAATGCAACAAGTAAAAGCTGGGTTAAAAGCAATTTATTTAAGTGGCTGGCAAGTAGCGGCTGATGCGAATCTTTCTGGCCATATGTATCCAGACCAAAGTTTATATCCAGCGAACAGTGTACCTGCTGTAGTAAAACGAATTAATCAAACGCTTCAACGTGCGGATCAAATTCAGCATATGGAAGGAAGTGGTGATACAGATTATTTCGTGCCGATTGTAGCAGATGCAGAAGCTGGATTTGGCGGACAATTAAATGTATTTGAACTGATGAAAGGTATGATTGAAGCAGGTGCATCTGGCGTGCATTTTGAAGATCAATTATCTTCAGAGAAGAAATGCGGTCATTTAGGCGGAAAAGTATTACTACCAACGCAAACAGCGGTGCGTAATTTAATTTCTGCACGCCTTGCTGCAGATGTAATGGGAGTGCCGACAATTATCGTTGCAAGAACAGATGCGGATGCGGCAGATTTAATTACGAGCGATATAGATCCTGTTGATAAAGCGTTTATTACAGGAGAAAGAACACCAGAAGGATTTTACCGTACGAAAGCAGGTCTTGATCAAGCGATTGCACGTGGTTTAGCATACGCTCCTTATGCAGACCTCGTTTGGTGTGAAACATCTGAACCAAATTTAGAAGATGCAAAACGATTTGCGGACGCAATTCATAAAGAGCATCCAGGGAAATTGCTTGCATATAACTGTTCACCTTCGTTTAACTGGAAACAAAAACTAGATGAGAAAACAATTGCGAGCTTCCAAAAAGAAATCGCATCTTACGGTTATAAGTTCCAGTTCGTAACACTTGCTGGATTCCACTCATTAAACTACGGCATGTTCGAATTAGCACGAGGCTATAAAGAGCGCGGTATGGCAGCGTACTCTGAACTACAGCAAGCAGAATTCGCAGCAGAAAAACATGGCTACTCTGCAACTCGTCATCAACGAGAAGTAGGAACAGGTTACTTTGATGAAGTAGCACAAGTTATTACAGGCGGTACTTCATCAACGACAGCATTAAAAGGATCCACCGAAGAAGCACAGTTTACGAAATAAAAGGAAGGGGCACCTTTTGAATGGGTGCCTCTTGTTATTTTGTTTGAGATGCGAGAGTAAATGAAATGATATCAACGATTTTTCTAATATATCGACTTACCGACAAAAAAGACAATAGTATCAAATCCACTCAGCTCTATGCTCACGAATAAACTGCATATCTTTTTCATAATGCTCCAGATGTCCTTCATCAATCATTCTTTTGAAATTTAAGTCGCCTTCTTGTGCTTTTCCGTTCATATATGTACATAACGCTTCTAGACGTAGTAGCACCATTCCTAAGTAATCTTCGTCCATACTTTTACCGTAGGACTGGACAAATAATTTCACTCTTTCTTTTATAGAGTCAGCATGTTGTGCCGATTCATAATGAACTGCCTCACCCGATTCTGTATAATACACTCTACTTAAAGGTACACAAGTATACAGCGTATAAGCGATATCCCAAATTCTTGGTCCAGGAGCAGCAACATCGAAATCAATAATGCCTACTGGTTTTTCTTGATTAAAAATAATATTGTATATGGCAAAATCGTTATGGCATAAAACCTCAATGTTATTTGGAGTATGATCCATCGTTTTCCAATCATCGGATAACGGGAAGTCACTTACAGCATCATGATAAAGGCGAAGTATCTTTGCTATTTCTTTTAACGTATCATTAGACCGCATGTATTCTTTTAAAGGATAATTCCCAGCTTCTCCTTCAATAAAAGATAAAATCTCTCTATTTTTCTCATCTATACCTAAAAACTTTGGAGCATGATGAAAACCTTTGTTTTCTAGATGCTGTAATAACTTATGAATTTTTGCACTGTCTGGCTTCAATTCTCGCCGCACAGTATTTTCAGAACGATATACGTTTGAGACGTTTCCGCCAGTTAGTTTTTCTTCGTTAGCGTAGTTTGACATGTAAAAATTCCTCCTATAATTAAAAAATCCAATTCCATATAGTGAATATACCAACAATGGCAGAAAAAAGAAGGAAAGCAAGAAATACTAGACAGCTAAGTGGGACCAACTTATCTTGCCATGTTTCCTGATACTCATAAACTAATTCTTCTACTACTGTTTTCTGTACTAAAGATAAATTTTGATCTTTATCTAACCTCTTTATATGGATAGAATCTCCTTTGAATTTTAAAGCACGTGAAATATGATAAGGATCATTTCCCATTGATTTTTCAAATAATAAACATGATTCATGCATAATGTCTGTTTTATGTTCCTCTAAATACCAGTAACGTCCAGCCATTTCTGGATATTGCAATTTATAATAAATGTCTCCAAGTTGTTTTCGAAGATATAATTCATTCGGGTATGTAGAGATGAGGCCATGTAGTCTATCTCTTGCCTTACCAAGATTATTATTTTCAATATCCTCTTCAATTTTCTTTAATGTTTTTTTAGGGATTTTGGCTGTCATGAATTCCTCCTTATTTGGAATAGAGATGATTATATTTTAAAAGAAATACTAAAAATTAGAAATTCTATTTTTAAAAAAGATTGTACATTTCATTTTAAATATGCTATGATAATGTCAGTTGAATAGTTAAATTAAGCAATCCATATATTATCAAGTGCTGAAAACGAACGAGAAAAAGTATGTGAGAACTAGTTTATGTTTCGTATTTGATAATGTGTGGATTCTTTTTTTAGATAGGAAAACTAAAAAAATTAAAAATGTATTTTCTTAGGAGGAAATAATCATGGCAGTAACAGGACAAGTAAAATGGTTTAACAACGAAAAAGGCTTCGGTTTCATCGAAGTTCCAGGCGAAAACGACGTATTCGTACATTTCTCTGCAATCGAAACTGAAGGTTTCAAATCTCTAGAAGAAGGTCAAAAAGTTAGCTTCGAAATCGAAGAAGGTAACCGTGGACCTCAAGCTAAAAACGTAATCAAACTATAATTTTATAGTTTATTATGGAAAAAAGGATGGCTGCTGCCATCCTTTTTTTTGTTGTCATATACGAGCATAATGATTATATTAGGGGAAAACGGGGGATATATATGATCGAGAGGTATACAAATGAAGTAATACTCGATGTTCGCAGGGGAAATAAAGAAGACTTACACAATACGATTGAAGAGATAAAAGCATATGCGAAAACGTATGAACATGATAAAGTGACCTTAATTGATTTGAAGAAATCGCATTCTTCTGTTTTGGATGAGGAGCGATATATAGTTCTCTTACAAATTAAAAGAGATACAGAGAATCTTGGAAGAAAATATGAATATGAAGAAGAAAAAATCGTCGGTTTTTTTGAGGATGAAGAAGAGTAAAAGGTCTTCCAAAAATGGAAGGCCTTTTACTCTTCTTTTTCAACTTTTTTCTTCTCGCGTTTTTTACATTCAGAGCATTTCGATTTACGAAAAGGTTTTGCAAAGAATAGTAGTAGGAAAAATAAGCCGAAAATAATACTAGCTGAGTTTTTCACAATCACTATGCTACTATTTTTCATTTGAATCGTGGGTTGAATTTCTTTTTCTTCCATAGTGGACCTCCATATATTGGATTTTTCTTTTAATTATAGCAAAGTTAATTGTCGTAATGATACGAAATGAGGAAGCAATTGTAAATATTTATTAATAGTATAAATACAGTTTATGTGGATTTTTATTATTTAATCACTATATTTGTTTTTTATAATTTAAAAGAAATTTGATAAATGATAAAGTATTGTAAAAAAGCGGAATCTGTAAGCCATTTCCTTTTCATAGATGCTAAAATTATACATGCAGCTGCTAAAATAAATGGAAAAAGGAGATAGTGGAATATGGAAAGTAAAGTGGAACGCTATGTCGAAAACTACGTTGTTAATAAAAATACAATGGCCTTACTTCCTGTAATTCTCAGTGAAAAGAAAATTGTTACGCGAGTTGTTGAAGTGCAAGACTCTTTTTTCGTATTTCAAAAGCCTCTAGATATTATAGAAAGAAGTTGCCGCAAGCATGGTTCTAGTTTTTTAGGCAGAAAAGAAGGAACGAAAGAGTTAACTCATATTACACATAAAGCGCCGATTGCCATTAGTCCGACCGATCAAATTTATTTTTTCCCTACCTATTCTTATTCTAGAAAAGAGTGCTCGTGGTTGTCGTACTTTTATATTGAAAGTAATAAAGAATTAAAAGATGGAAACCTTATTATTAGATTTATAAATGGCTTTGCGGTGAAGTTAGAGATATCTAAAACTAGTTTTGAAAATCAACAAAATCGTACAGCGAAATTGCGTACTGAATATGAAGATCGTAGGAAAAAACAAGGGAACCCTTGCTTTAAAGAGATTGATAAAAATGAAGAATCTAGATTAAGACCAGCATATGAGAAAGTGTATTTTGTGAAAGAAGACGAGGTGTGAGAGGATGGGGAACTCCCATCCTTTTTATTTGTTGGTAAGTTGATATATTGGAGAAATCGCACATGCAAAAAAACTGCCATTCCCTAAATAACAAAACGTACGACACGTCCTGTCGAATATTGATAGATTATCATAGCATAATAATGAAGGAATTCTAATGAAAGATATGGAAACTTAATAATTACATCTCCATATGTCGTATCTACCATTTCCTCTTTTATATAAGCAATGATACAGTAGAGGTAGTACTTAGAGTAAAGGGGTAAAGTGTAGAATGGATTTTCAGACAATCAAAGAGTATTTTTCACCAGAAAATATGGATCATATTGTTGAAAGTTATAAAGCGTTCGGACCACTTCTTGGTATTGGTTTACCGATGATAGAGGCGCTAATTCCGGCATTGCCACTCATCGTATTTGTATTGGCGAATGCTGTTGCATTTGGATTTTGGCTCGGTTTTCTTTATTCATGGCTTGGATCAGTAATGGGTGCCTTACTTGTCTTTTTCATTATTCGCCATTTTGGCCGAAGTCGTTTCTTTTCTTTTGTAAATAAGCATGAGAGAGTACGAAAGGCAATGGGATGGATTGAAAGGAAAGGGTTCGCACCGATTTTCGTCATATTTTGTTTTCCGTTTACACCGTCTGCGCTTATAAACGTTGTCGCTGGTTTATCTCGCATAAGTGTAAAGCAGTTTGGCCTCGCGCTTGCGTTCGGAAAGCTTGTGATGATTTTTATTTTAACGTATATCGGTCATGATTTAATGTCATTTATTCATAATCCAGTGAAATCAGTCATTGTAGCAATTGGTATTTTTATTTTATGGTATGTCGGTAAGAAAATTGAAGTAAAGTTAGAACTACATTAAGAATAGTCTTCTTTGTAAAGGAAAGCTTCATGATTAAAGGATAAGGGGAGAAGCGGATGAAGAAAACTTTGAAAAAAGAAGGCATAGAGTGGATACGAACAATTTTAATTGGTGTATTATTAGCTGTATTTTTTCGAACGTTTTTCTTTTCAACGTACGTTGTAGAGGGGAAGTCAATGATGCCGACATTACAAGATGGCAATATGCTCGTTGTAAATAAGGTGAGTTATCAAGTGGGGGACTTGAATAGGTTTGATGTTGTTGTGTTTCATGCGAATAAAAAAGAGGACTACGTAAAACGAATTATCGGTTTACCTGGGGATCAAATTGAATATAAGCATGATAAACTATATATAAACGGACAATTCGTGGATGAACCTTATTTAGAAACGTATAAGAAAGAGATAGATGGACGACAACTAACAGGTGATTTTAAACTAGAAGAGTTAACGAAAGAAAAAACGGTGCCACCGGGATATATTTTTGTGGTAGGTGATAATCGCCTCGGGAGTTGGGATAGTAGACACTTTGGGTTTGTAAAAGCTGATACAGTTGTCGGTAAAGTTGATTTACGATATTGGCCACTTCAAGAGGTGCAAACGAATTTTTCAAAAGGTTGATATAATAGGTAGAAGTATAGAAAAAGACAAACTACTCTGTTTGTCTTTTTTCGTGTCCTATAATACAATTATAGTAGCAAACTAACGTTCGTTATGTAAGTGAAAGGTGGGGTTACATGTCACTTCGATTTGTGATTGGTAGAGCGGGAAGTGGAAAAAGTACACTTTGTTTACACGAAGTGCAAGAAGAGTTAAAGCAGCGTCCAAGAGGGAAAACAATATTATATCTTGTGCCAGAACAGATGACATTCCAAACGCAGCAGGCGTTAATTGGTAGTGAGGATGTTAGAGGTTCTATTCGGGCACAAGTTTTTAGTTTTTCACGGTTAGCGTGGAAGGTATTGCAAGAAGTTGGTGGAGCGAGTCGTCTTCACATTGATGAAGCGGGCGTACATATGTTACTTCGTAAAATTGTAGAGTCTCGTAAAGATGGATTATCGGTGTTCCAAAAGGCAGCGGAGCAAAACGGTTTTTTTGAACATCTTGGCAGCATGATTGCGGAGTTTAAACGATATAACGTGACGCCATCTAACGTATATGAAATGTGGCAACAATTAGATGCACATAGTAGCAGTGCCGAACAAAAGCTATTAGCGAATAAAGTGTATGATTTACAATTACTATATGATGATTTTGAGCGTGCTTTAATCGGAAAATATTTAGATTCAGAAGACTACCTGCAATTGCTAGTCGAAAAGCTTCCGCAGTCTGAATATGTAAATCAGGCTGAAATTTATATAGATGGATTTCATTCGTTTTCACCGCAAGAGCTAGAAATTGTAAGACAGCTTATGATTTGCGGAGCGAGAGTTACGATTACGTTAACGATAGATGAAAAGACGTTAGCACAGCCAGTAAATGAACTAGATCTATTTTATGAAACGACGTTAACGTATGAAAAAATAAAACAAGTAGCACGTGAAGAGAAGATAGAAATTGAAAAAACGATTCCGCTTATGGAACAGCCACGTTTTCATTCGCAAGCATTAGCGCATTTAGAAACGCATTACGAAGCACGTCCAAATGAAAAGTTTCACGGTGAAGCGAGTGTAACGATTAGTACAGCAGCTAATTTGCGAGCTGAAGTAGAAGGTGTTGCTCGTGAAATTCGTAGACTTGTGGCGGACGAAGATTATCGTTACCGCGATATTGCAGTTCTTCTTCGTAACGGGGAAAGTTATTACGATGTGATGCGAACGTTATTTACAGATTATAATATCCCGCACTTCATCGATGAAAAACGACCGATGTCACATCATCCGCTAGTAGAATGCATTCGGTCAGCACTCGAGATTATTAGCGGGAATTGGCGTTATGATGCAGTGTTTCGCTGCGTGAAAACAGAGCTTTTATATCCATTAGACGTAAGAAAAGAAGCAATGCGCGAAGAGATGGATGAGTTTGAAAACTACTGTTTAGCGTACGGTGTACAAGGGAAGAGATGGATTTCTGAGGATCCGTGGATGTATCGACGCTATCGTTCTCTTGACGATACGAACGGGATGATTACAGACAGTGAACGTGAAATGGAAGAGAAAATAAATCGATTGCGCGACGTTGTAAGAACGCCTGTTATTCGTATGCAAAAAAGACTGAAGCGTGCGGGAACAGTTATGCAAATGTGTGAAGCTGTTTACTTATTTTTAGAAGAGCTGGATGTTCCGAAAAAACTAGAAGCATTACGTATTCGTGCAGAAGAGAGCGGCGATTTCTTATTTGCGACAGATCATGAGCAAGTATGGGAAGAAGTAATGAGTCTTCTTGATACGTTCGTTGAGATGCTTGGCGAAGAGAAAATGTCACTTTCTATGTTCACAGACATTATGTCGACAGGTCTTGAGGCGCTTCAATTCGCAAACATTCCGCCGTCATTAGACCAAGTGTTAATTGCTAACATTGATCGTTCTAGGTTATCAAATGTGAAAGCAACATTCGTCATTGGGGTAAATGAAGGTGTCATTCCAGCAGCACCTATGGATGAAGGTATGCTTTCTGATGAGGAAAGAGATGTTCTTGGTGCGGCAGGAATTGAATTAGCACCAACGACGAGACAAACTTTATTAGAAGAACAGTTCGTTATGTACCAAATGGTAACGAGAGCAACTGAGAAATTATATATTTCCTGTCCGCTCGCAGACGAAGAAGGAAAGACGTTACTTGCGTCTAGCTTTATTAAGAAAATAAAAAGAATGTTCCCTGATGTGAAAGAATCGTTTATTACGAATGACGTAAATGATTTATCACGTTCGGAACAAATTTCATACGTAGCAACGCCAGAAGTAACGTTGTCATATGTTATGCAGCAACTTCAAACGTGGAAACGATATGGATTTGAAGGGAATTTAGACTTTTGGTGGGATGTATATAATTTCTACGTCACTTCAGATGAATGGAAGCAAAAAAGTAGCCGCGTGCTATCAAGTTTATTCTACCGAAATCGTGCGCAGAAATTAAGCACAGTTGTAAGTAGAGATTTATACGGAGATACAATTAAGGGAAGCGTCTCTCGTATGGAACTATTTAACCGTTGTGCGTACGCTCATTTCGCGCAGCACGGTTTATCATTAAGAGAGCGTGATATTTTCAAATTGGATGCGCCGGATATCGGGGAATTATTCCATGCAGCGCTGAAGAGAATTGCAGACAGGCTATTACGTGAGAACCGTACTTGGGCGGATTTATCAATAAAAGAGTGTGAACATCTTTCTGCTGTAGTAATAGAAGAAATTGCACCGTTATTACAAAGACAAATTTTATTAAGCTCAAATCGTCATTTCTATTTAAAACAAAAACTACAACAAATTATTTTCCGTACGTCAATTATTCTGCGTGAACATGCGAAGTCGAGCGGTTTCGTACCAGTTGATTTAGAAGTGCCATTCGGTATGGGCGGTACAGGATCACTTCCGCCGATGGAATTCTCATTACCAAATGGTGTGAAGATGGAAGTAGTTGGTCGTATTGACCGTGTTGATAAGGCAGAAGACGAAAACGGGACATTCCTACGTATTATTGACTATAAATCAAGTTCAAAAGCGTTAGACTTAACGGAAGTGTATTACGGATTAGCTCTTCAAATGTTAACGTATTTAGATGTTGTTACTTCAAATGCACAGACGTGGATGAAAAAAGGCGGCACAGCATCACCAGCTGGTGTATTGTATTTCCACATTCATAACCCAATCGTTGAGGTGAAAGGTGACGCATCTGAAGCAGAAATTGAAAAGGAAATTTTAAAGAAATTCAAAATGAAAGGGCTCGTACTAGGAGATGCTGACGTTGTTCGTTTAATGGATAACAAACTTTCAACAGGAAGCTCAGATATTATTTCTGCTGGTTTGAAAAAAGACGGTAGCTTTAGTGCGCGTTCTAGCATTGCAAGTGAACAAGAGTTTAACGTACTCCAAAAATACGTACACCATACGTTTGAAAATATCGGAAAAGATATTACAGAAGGTGTAATCGATATTGCTCCTTACAAAAAGGGGAATAAAGCGGCGTGTACGTTCTGTAACTTCAAATCGGTTTGTCAGTTCGATGAATCACTTGAAGATAATCAATTCCGTACGTTAAAAGATATGAAAGATAGTGAAGCGATGGAGAAAATTAGAGAGGAGGTTGGCGGAGAATGATAGAAAATTGGCCTAAAAAACCAGAAGGAAGTCAATGGACAGATGACCAGTGGAAAGCCGTTGTAGCGAACGGACGTGATATTTTAGTAGCAGCAGCAGCCGGATCAGGTAAAACAGCAGTATTAGTTGAACGTATTATTAAAAAGATTATAAACGAAGAAAACCCAGTCGATGTCGACCGCCTGCTCGTTGTAACATTTACAAATGCAGCGGCGCAAGAGATGAAAAATAGAATCGGAGAAGCGTTAGAAAAAGTATTAATTGATGAACCAGGATCTCAGCACGTAAGAAAGCAGCTGAGCCTATTAAATAAAGCTTCTATTTCGACGATCCATTCATTTTGTTTACAAGTCATTAGAGGATACTATTACATGCTTGATGTGGATCCTCGTTTCCGCATTGCGAATCAAACAGAAAACGAATTATTAAAAGAAGAAGTGTTAGATGACATATTAGAAGAAGAGTATGGAATTGAAGATAATGCGATATTCTTTGAACTCGTTGATCGTTATACGAGTGACCGTAGTGACGATGATTTACAGCGTATGATTTTAGCGCTTCATACAGAATCAAGAGCACATCCAAATCCGGAAAAATGGCTTGATAAATTAGTAGAGGCATACGATGTGGAAGGAAAGACAATTGAAGATTTAGTATATGCTTCGTATTTATTAGAAGATGTGAAATTCCAGATTGAAACGGCGGAAGCGCATATTCGTAAAGCGACTGAACTTGCAATGCATCCTGACGGTCCAGCACCTCGCGTTGAAACCCTGCAAACAGACTTAGCTTTACTTGGAACGTTATCATCAGCTGCTCGTGAGTCATGGACAAGTGTGTATGAAGCGATGCAAAGTGTATCGTGGCAAACGTTAAAACGGATTAAGAAAAGTGATTACAACGAGGATGTTGTAAAACAAGTAGACTCTCTTCGTAATAAAGCGAAAGATGAAGTAAAGAAATTGCAAGAAGAGCTATTTAGCCGCAGACCTGAAAGTTTCTTGCGAGATTTTCAAGATATGCATCCTGTATTAGAAAAACTCGTACAGCTTGTAAAAGTATTTACAGAGCGTTTCCAAGCGATGAAGCGAGATAAAGGCATGGTCGATTTCACAGATTTAGAGCATTTCTGTTTACAAATTTTAAGTGAACAAAGTGAAGATGGTGAAATGAAGCCATCAGCAGTAGCGCTTCAATATCGTAATAAATTTGCTGAAGTATTAGTCGATGAATATCAAGATACGAACTTCGTACAAGAATCGATTATTAAATTCGTAACGAAAGACTCAGAGAGTGAAGGAAACTTGTTCATGGTAGGTGACGTGAAGCAGTCGATTTATCGTTTCCGATTAGCAGAACCAGGACTATTCTTAGGAAAATATAAACGTTTCACGCAAGAAGGATTGGGCGGCGGAATGAAAATTGATTTAGCGAAAAACTTCCGTAGTCGTCATGAAGTGCTAGCAGGCACGAACTTCATCTTCAAACAAATTATGGGCGAAGAAGTTGGGGAAATCGATTACGATGCTGACGCTGAATTAAAGTTAGGTGCTAGCTACCCAGAAGGTGAAGATGTAGCGGCTGAGCTATTATGTATTCAGCAAACGGAAGAAGAAGTACTAGACGGTGAAGAAGGTGCGGAAGTAGAAAAGGCACAGCTTGAAGCTCGTCTTATGGCGCAGCGCATTAAAGCGATGGTCGATTCAGGTTATGAAGTGTATGATCGTAAAACGGATAGTATGCGCCCTGTACAATACCGCGACTTCGTTATTTTACTTCGCTCCATGCCGTGGGCGCCGCAAATTATGGAAGAGTTAAAACTGCAAGGAATTCCAGTATACGCTGATCTTGCGACTGGTTACTTTGAAGCGACAGAAGTAAATATTATGATGAACGTCTTCCGCGTTATCGATAATCCGATGCAAGATATTCCGCTTGCAGCAGTGCTTCGTTCACCGATCGTTGGATTAAATGATGAAGAACTTGCGACGCTTCGTGCTCACGGAAAGAAAGGTTCGTTTTATGAAGTAATGAGCTCATTCTTAAAAGGGGCACCACTTGAAGAAGAGCAAGAACTACATGATAAATTAGAGTGGTTCTATAACTTACTGCAAGGATGGCGTGAATTCGCGCGTCAACAGTCACTTTCTGATTTAATTTGGAAAGTGTACGGTGAGACAGGTTATTACGATTTCGTTGGTGGTTTACCAGCTGGAAAGCAAAGGCAAGCAAACCTGCGTGTACTATATGACCGCGCGAGACAATATGAAGCAACATCATTTAGAGGGTTATTCCGCTTCTTACGCTTTATTGAGCGTATTTTAGAACGCGGTGATGATATGGGTACAGCGAGAGCTTTAGGTGAACAAGAAGACGTCGTTCGCATTATGACGATTCATAAAAGTAAAGGACTTGAGTTCCCAGTCGTATTTGTAGCTGGACTTGGTCGTCGTTTTAATACACAAGATTTAATGAAACGTTTCTTACTGCATAAAGACTTCGGTTTCGGTTCGCAGTTCATTGATCCGCGTAAACGAATTAAATATACGACATTATCGCAACTAGCAATTAAGCGTAAAATGAAAATGGAATTAATCGCGGAAGAAATGCGCGTATTATACGTAGCATTAACGCGTGCAAAAGAGAAGTTAATTTTAATCGGAACAGTGAAAGATGCAACTAAGGAAATGGAGAAATGGCTTGATGCGAGGGAGCATAGTGAATGGTTATTACCAGATCATATACGTGCCGGGGCATCTTGTTATTTAGACTGGATTGCACCTTCATTATATAGACATCGTGATAGTGAAATGCTTCTTGAATTAGGACAAGGAAGCATTCCAGATGAAGTTTATGGGTATGACACTAGCTGGAAAGTAGAAGTTGTAGACGGTAACACGTTACTTGCACCAGAGCCAGTTCAAGAAGAGAAGCAAGAGTTGTTAGAAGCACTTCGTGAGAAAAAGGCTGTTCCGTTAGAAAGTGAACGGAAAGAAGAAGTGTACGATAGATTAATGTGGAAGTATGGATATGAGGAAGCGACATCTCATCGTGCGAAGCAATCTGTTACAGAAATAAAGAGAAATTATCAATCTGAAGAAGGTAGCGATAACGCCTTTATTAAAAAACTACGTGCGCCAATTAAAACACGTCCACGCTTTATGGAGAAGAAAGGGCTAACATACGCAGAGCGCGGAACAGCAGTCCATGCTGTTATGCAACATGTTGATTTGAAGAAGCCGATTACGATTGAAGTTCTTCAAGAGCAAATTGCTGGAATGGTAAATAAGGAATTATTAACATTTGAGCAGGCGGAAGAAATTACGATTGAAAAAGTCATTTCATTCTTTGACAGTGACCTAGGTAAAAGGGTATTAGCGGCGAAAAGTGTTGAGCGTGAAGTACCCTTTACGATGATGCTTGCAGCAGAAGAAGCATATCAAGATTGGCAAGGGAAGAGCGACGAAACGATTCTTGTCCAAGGTGTTATCGACTGTATGATTGAAGAGGAAGATGGCATCACGTTAATCGACTTTAAAACGGATACGATTGAAGGGAAGTTCCCAGGTGGATTCGATCAAGCGAAACCAATTTTAGAAGAGCGATATAAAGTGCAGCTTTCGCTATATGCAAAAGCACTCGAGAAAAGCTTACAACATCCTGTAAAAGAGAAATGTTTATACTTCTTTGATGGCAATCACGTTATAAAAGTTGAAGAATAGAGGGACTTGCAAATGGCAACGGAAAAAACGTTAAGAACTTGTGAAAAGGGACATGAGTATTATAAAAGTAGCGATTGTCCAATTTGCCCAACCTGTGAGAAAGAGAAAATGCCAAAAGAAGGTTTTCTTTCTCTTCTTTCAGCGCCAGCAAGAAGGGCGCTAGAGCATCACGGAATTTATACTGTAGAAGAACTCTCAAAGTATAGCGAGAAAGAAATATTAAAACTACATGGTATGGGACCCGCATCTTTACCTAAATTGAGAGCGGTTCTAGAGGAAAAAGGATTATCATTTAAATAAAATTGTAATTTCGTGTAGAAAGAAGAAAAAAGTAGGAGATATCTCCTACTTTTTTTATGCTGTTCCAATCTGATCTTGATCGGCCACATCAGAATCGAACGTATTTGTTGCACTAACACCACTAAACGTATTTACGACAAATCCAACGTTAGAAGCTCCAGATCCATTATACGCTTTCGTGTTTTCTTTCGGAGACACGTTATAAAAATCTCCTAAATTGAAAGAGCCATTACTGTTTTGAACGACGAGATTTCCAACAACAGAAGGCATACCATCCACCTACTTTACTCAGCTTTTTAATTACTATATGAATTATTGAGCGGAAGGTTCATCCGTAATATATTGGCGGATTTGCATAATACGAGAGTTATTGAAAGCATAATCAACATTTCCGATTTGAAAGCAACCGGAATTTAAAAGTGTTCGTAATTCAACATCCTTCACTTCAATAAAGGGACATTCATTTACAATGTTTAGTTTTACATCTGTCGAACGTTTTGGGATTGTGATGTGTTCATCTGTAAAAATTTCAAATGCATCTAAGCGACCTTCGTCTTTTATATAGCAAGGAAATTCCCTGTGGACGGCAAGAGCCCTACTTTTTAATTCCATTTGATTTGCGTCTCCCACTTGAAACACGGCAGTAATCCCTAAAGAAATAATAGAAACATTTTGGACAACAGACACATGATGCAACATAATTTCTCAGCCTCCTTAACCTGGAGTAGGAGGGACGTCTGTTACTAACGGTACAAACGGACCCTCTGTTACAGTTTCAAACGGTGTATCAAGAATAGAGGATAGAATGAGGAGATTCGCATCTCCAATTAAAAAGAGTGCGGATGACGATACACCGTTCATTTTAATCTGTCCGACTTTTAATTCACGATTGACAACGTTAAGGTTCATACATACTTACTCCTTTCGGAAATTGCCCGGTATGTGTTGAATAAAAGAGAGGAAGGCTTTATCGATATCATGTTTCATTGCTTGAATAATGATATCTCGTAAATAATCTGGATCTGTTGAAATCCCTTCATATGATTGCGCTTGTGATAAATAATAAGGAAGTCTATGCTCCATCTGTTTTTTTATGTCATCAACCATCATTTGTCGGTACATTTCATCGAGCGGTGTTCTCTCTTCTTGTTCAAAATGGAGAATTCGATTATATGCTTCTTCATCTAAGTAACGATGCATTTCTTGAAGGATTCCTTGGTAAAAATCTGGATTGGTGTCAGTTTCAGGATTGACCTTCAAAGTTTCTGTATCAACTTGAAAATCCTCAATTTGTTGTCCTTTGGCTGAAAACGGGTTTAAACCAATATTTAAAGTACCATTTAAATTTTCTACTTTTAATTGATCGAATTTGTATTCCACTTTTCCTATAGAAGAGGAGGGGCGATTTTTTAATTCGTTAAGCTCTTCTTGGAGTTGGCGCACTTGATCTTCCAAATTCAGGATGACTGCTTGTTGTGTTTGAAGAGCTTGCTGAAGTTGGTGTAAGTAAGTATATATATCTTGATTCATTTGTGAAACCTCCTTTTCAATAGGGAGGGTAAATATATTCCTGCTATATATTTATGACAAGGATGTCTTAAGAAGAACTAGTTGATGGTTTGATAGAAATAATTTGTCCTTTCGACTGTAATGGGCGAAGAGGCTCTGTAAATCCGCCAGTATTTGAGAATTTAGATAGAGCTTTAATACTTCCAGCAGTACCAATTTGGAATACGGAAGAGGTTGTAATACTATCAATTTTAATGCTATTGATGATAATGCTTTGGTTTACATAAAAGTTCAACACAATCGCCTCCTTTAAGTTGAACCAATTATCGCTTGATCAACGATATCTGAATCATTAACAGTCGTTGCGCTTTGATAATTGTAGACAGAAACGTTATCTCCAACGTTAAAAGAGCCGGCCCCGGCGAAAGCACGTGAATAACTAATAGGCCTAATTGCAAATACATCCCCAATATGAAAAATACCACTTGATCCAATATTGACGATACGAATATGTCCGACCATAGCTGGCATACAAAACACCCTTCGTTTTTAAAATTTTCTTTTCTACTATTGTATGGGCGTTTTCAATAAAATGTGTATTTTTTTGAAATAAAAGAAACACACACGTTATTGCGTGTGTGTATCGAGTGTTTGATTAGTGTTAAAATCCGTATGTACATGCCAAATTGCATTTAAGAGCCTGTCCAGTTCTTGGCTACAATCTACTGTTTTTTGAGAAGTCATTCCATAGCGTTCAGCAAAATAAATCATTTTTTCACGTTTTTTTTCAATCGCTTGCTCAAACATTGAAATCGGCTCCATCTCTAAATGAAATTT
The DNA here is from genome assembly GCF_050630465.1 of Bacillus basilensis. Classification (NCBI taxonomy): domain Bacteria; kingdom Bacillati; phylum Bacillota; class Bacilli; order Caryophanales; family Bacillaceae; genus Bacillus; species Bacillus basilensis. The sequence goes on from NZ_JBNTQO010000004.1 coordinate 370,713, forward strand.
TTAGTATATATGTAGTACATATTATACAAAAATCCCATAAAAAAGAAACGTCTTCGCTAAAAAAAGTAAAATTTCTACATTTTATGCCAAATGATAAAGGAGTAACGAATAGAATATGCGAAGAATATTGTAAAAATTAGCGTGCATGAGAAGGTTTTTTTCTTGCAGATGCGAATACAATTAAAAGGTATGAGTTTTAGGATGGAGAGTGGAAATATTGCGTTTGGTAACGGCGAAAAAAGAAGAAAAGGTATTTGTAGGTATTGTAGATGAAGAGAGAGAAAAGGTATTGCACTTAAGGGAAGCGCAAAGGCAAAAGGGAGAAAAGGTTACAATCCCTATTACAATGTTAGAGTGTATTGAAAGAGGAACCGAATGTTTTGAAAAAATATGTGATATTGTAAATTGGACGAAGGAAAATGAAGGAACGGCGTATTATCCGTTAACTGAGGTGAAAATATTAGCACCCATTCCAAGGCCAAGGAAGAATATTCTTTGCGTTGGAAAAAATTATCGTGAGCATGCGATAGAAATGGGCGGAGTAGAGTCCATTCCAGAAAATATAATGATCTTTACGAAAGCGCCAACGACAGTTATTGGAATGGATGAAAAAATTAATAGTCATCCTCACGCAACAAATGAACTAGACTATGAAGGCGAACTAGCTATCATCATTGGTAAGCGAGGGAAACAAATAAAAAAAGAAAAAGCGCTTGAGCATGTTTTTGGTTATACCATTATAAATGATATAACTGCTCGCGACATTCAAAGGAAGCATAAACAATTTTTCCTTGGAAAAAGTTTCGATACATTTTGTCCGATGGGACCGTATTTAATTCATAAATCAATGGTTAGTGAGCCGAATGCGTTACACATTGAAACGATAGTAAATGGGGAAGTAAGACAAACTTCAAATACAAATAAAATGATTTTTTCAATAGAAGAAATTATTTCAACGATAAGTAAAGGAATGACGTTAGAACCAGGAGATATTATCGCAACAGGAACGCCGGCTGGTGTCGGAAAAGGTTTCACACCACCGAAGTTTTTGCATGCTGGTGATGAAGTGGTCATTACAGTAGAAGGAATTGGTACTTTGCGAAATATAGTGAAATGAAAAAAAGAGCTATCTTATCGAAGATAGCTTTTTTTATGGTCTTGGGTTATAGAGATAATCGATAACGGAAAAAGTGTAAAGACCAATAAATGCAAGCGTGCAAATGCCCAATAGTATAACCGTAAGTGCGCTTTTTTCTCGGCCAAATCCAATAATAGTAAGAATAACAGCAGTCCAAAATGATGCTTTCAGTAGTGTGAATGTAGTAGAAGTTAAGTAGTGACTAAGCAAAGTTGTGGAAAGTAGGAAGCCAAAGAATGTAACTAAAATAAAAGACGTAGCTAAATAGTTAATATGTTTGCCATATCTTAATAACAATATATCGTACCTCCTTTACAGAATGTAAATACAGAAAATTACAATTTTATTTTAGTATAAATCAATATAAAAATAAAGAGGTTGTCCTAACATGTAGGACAACCTCTTTATTATTACGATAATACCGCTTTAATTTTTTGGAATGCCCACTCTAAATCTTCTTCAGAGATTACTAGAGGTGGTGCGATACGAATTACGTTTTCGTGTGTTTCTTTACATAAAAGACCAGCTGCTTTTAGTTGTTCACAGTAAGGACGAGCTGGCTCGTTTAATTCGATACCGATGAATAAACCTTTACCGCGAACTTCAGTGATCATTGGGTTATCAATTTCTTTTAATTGCCCAACTAATTTTTCACCTAATTGAAGAGAACGCTCTGTTAATTTTTCTTCTTCTAACACTTCAAGAGCTGCGATAGAAACAGCACATGCAAGTGGGTTACCACCGAATGTAGAACCGTGAGAACCTGGCTCAAATACGCCTAAAATGTCGCGGTTTGCTGCTACGCAAGAGATTGGGAATACGCCGCCACCAAGAGCTTTACCAAGTATGTACATATCAGGAGTTATACCGTCCCAGTCACAAGCAAATACTTTACCAGTACGGCCTAAGCCTGTTTGGATTTCATCTGCTACGAATAAAACGTTTTCTTTTTTACATACTGCAAGAGCTTCTTTTAAGAAACCAGCTGGTGGGATATTAATTCCTGCTTCACCTTGGATTGGTTCTAAAATGAATGCAGCTGTGTTTGGTGTAATAGCAGCTTTTAATGCTTCTAAATCACCGTAAGGAATTACGATAATGCCAGGAAGCATTGGGCCGAATCCACGCTTGTACTCTTCGTTTGAAGACATAGAAACAGCACCCATTGTACGTCCGTGGAAGTTATCTTCACAAACGATGATTTCAGCACGGTTTGCTTCTACTTTCTTCACGTCATAAGCCCAGCGGCGAGCTGTTTTAATTGCAGTTTCAACAGCTTCTGCACCTGTATTCATTGGAAGTACCATTTCTTTATTAGTTAGTTTCGCAACTTTTTCGTACCAAGGACCTAATTGATCGCTATGGAAAGCACGAGAAGTTAACGTAACACGATTAGCTTGGTCAATTAAAGCGTTAATGATTTTTGGGTGACGATGACCTTGGTTTACTGCAGAATATGCACTTAATAAGTCCATATAACGGTTTCCTTCAGGATCTTCTACCCAAACGCCTTCTGCTTTAGAAATAACGATTGGAAGTGGGTGATAGTTATTTGCTCCGTATGTGTCTGTAAGTTCGATAATATCCTTAGTTTGAATCATGATTGTTCCCCCTTTTGTTATTACAAGAAGTTTGTAAATACTCTAAATATTATATCATTTAAATGTAAAAAAGCGAAACATTTCCTGAAAATAAATGAACATGTTATCATATAGAGTGAAAAAGTGTGAAAAGAGGAGGTAAGGGATACGATGGTACATATGCATATTACAGCATGGGCGTTAGGTTTAATTTTATTCTTTGTGGCGTATTCACTTTATTCAGCAGGGAGAAAAGGGAAAGGTGTACATATGGGGCTTCGCCTAATGTACATTATCATTATTGTGACAGGCTTCATGTTGTACATGAGTATTGTAAAGACAGCAACAGGTAGCATGCACATGTGGTATGGCTTAAAAATGTTAGCTGGTATTTTAGTTATCGGTGGAATGGAAATGGTTCTTGTGAAAATGAGCAAAAACAAACCAACAGGGGCGGTTTGGGGCTTATTTATTGTCGCGCTAGTAGCGGTATTATACTTAGGACTAAAATTACCGATTGGCTGGTACGTATTCAAATAAAAATAAAACCACCTTATAATCTCAAATGTTTGGGAGATAAGGTGGTTTTTATTTTTATGTCGCATCAATATGCAACTCTTCTCCGTTTACTTTCGTAAAACGAAACATATTTTTATTTGACGTAGCGTGACGAACGAAATGGTGCTGCAGTGTACAAATCATTTCTTCATTATCGAACAATAGAATATTTACTCCTGCACGTGCTTCCTCTTTCGGTAAGAAAGATAAATAATTATGACAATACATGCAATCATATAAAGAGTAGTGAAGTGATTGCAATGCCTCTGTTAATAAGGCAAAGACAGAGTCAGGTAATTCTTCAAGCCATTCTGTATAGCTAAGAAGTAATTTTTTACGAATACGTATCATTTCACCATTTTGCAAATGGTGCTGTTCGTTGGCGATTTGTAATATATCTTGTTCATAGAAACGAGCTGGTAGCCAGTTGTTGTTATATAAAATCTCAAATCCATCTTCGGCAATATCTTCTAATAAAAATGCTTCCTCATTTTCGTCATCAAAGAATATCCATTCATTGTTTATATATTCTACATTACCGACTGTATGAGCGCGGGGCTGGTTATATAAAATATGTTTACGTTGTATCATACATGATTTCTCCTTTATGAAAAGTAGTTATTCCTGTTATAGACAGTTCGTGCATTCTTTATAACTAGACACATCTAGACATAGGTGGGCATACAATAAAACACGTTTTACTGAGTGAAAATGCTATTCCATATGTGGATAGTAGGTTATCGTCAAGTTTGTCATTTTTTTGATCCGCACTTTTAGAGTGGGGATTACTGCACGTTCAGGAAAAGTAATAAGATGGAAGGATGATTTATATGTGCGGGATTACAGGATGGGTGGATTATAAACGCTCATTAGAAGGAGAAAGGGCCACCGTTACGAAGATGGCTGAGACGTTAGCGAAGCGTGGCCCAGATGATAATAAAGTTTGGATTAAAGGCAATGTCGCATTTGGGCATAAACGGTTAATCGTTGTTGATCCTGAGGGTGGTAAACAGCCGATGACTTGTTTAAAAGACGAAACGAATTATGCAATTTGTTATAATGGCGAACTGTATAACACGGAAGATATTCGAAAGGAACTCTTAAGAAGAGGATATACGTTCAAAGGTCATTCTGATACGGAAGTACTATTAGCATCGTATATTGAATGGAAAGAAGAATGTGTCGATCATTTAAACGGTATATATGCGTTTGCGGTATGGGATGAACAGAAAGAACAAGTATTTATTGCACGAGATCGATTAGGTGTAAAACCGCTATTTTATAAATACGATAGTGGACGATTACTATTTGGTTCAGAGTTAAAAGCGATATTAGCACATCCAGATGTAAAGGCAGAAGTAACGTTAGAAGGTTTATCAGAAGTATTCGGTCTCGGACCATCCAGAACACCAGGTCATGGTATTTATGCTGGTATAAAAGAATTACGTCCAGGTCATGCGATGACATTTTCAAAGAACGGTTTATGTATATGGAGATATTGGAATGTGGAAAGTAAAAAGCATGAAGACTCCTTTGAAGAAACAGTAGAGAAAACACGCTTTTTATTACAAGATGCGATTACAAGGCAGCTCGTTTCTGATGTACCACTGTGCACTTTTCTATCAGGTGGTGTAGACTCGAGCGCGATTACAGCAATTGCTGCGAAAGAATACGCAAGATCAGGAAAAGGTCAATTACACACGTATTCGGTTGATTACGAAGATAATGACAAATACTTTAAAGCAAATACGTTTCAGCCAAATTCAGATGCACCATTTATTAATTTGATGACTGAAACGTTTCAAACAATTCATCATCGCTGCGTCATTTCAAATGAACAATTAGCACAGTATTTAACAGAAGCAGTACTCGTTCGTGATTTACCTGGTATGGCAGATATTGATTCGTCATTATTATGGTTTTGCCGCGAAATTAAACAAGATTTTGTCGTCGGTTTATCTGGGGAATGTGCAGACGAAATATTTGGTGGATATCCGTGGTTTTATAGAGAAGATGATTTACAATCGAGTGTATTTCCGTGGATGCGTTCTACAGAAGCGCGTGAACAATTGCTAAAGAAAGAATGGAGAAATAAATTAAATTTACAACAATATGTACAACAGCGCTATGAAGAATCCATTCAAGAAGTTCCTATTTTAGAGGGAGAAAGCCCAATTGAAGCAAAAAGAAGACAATTATTTTATTTAAATATGGTATGGTTTATGACAACATTATTAGACAGAAAAGACCGTATGAGTATGGGTGCAAGTTTAGAAGTACGCGTTCCATTTGCGGATCACCGACTTGTCGAATATGCGTGGAATATTCCTTGGGAAATGAAAATGTATAAAAACCGCGAAAAAGGTCTATTGCGTAAAGCGTTAGAAGGGTTACTTCCAAATGACATCTTATATAGAAAGAAGAGCCCGTATCCGAAAACACATAATCCACACTACACAAAAGCAGTAACAGTATGGCTACAAGATTTATTAACAGATAAAGGCTCGATTTTACACGAACTATTCGATAAGGAACAGCTGAGTGGATTAATTGAGTCAGGCGGCAGTGCATTTCAAACGCCTTGGTTTGGTCAATTAATGACTGGGCCGCAACTTTTAGCTCATTTAGCGCAAATTCATGTTTGGTTTAAAGAATACGGGGTAAATATTAAAGAATAGGAGAAAAGCGACTTACATTTATGTAAGTCGCTTTTTATTAAATGAATTGTCATATAAAATTTAAAATCATATTAGAAATAATACTTATTTATAATAATTATTTTGACGTACTTATTATTAGTTGTTATAATTGGAAACAAATGTTCTTGAAAAAGATTCTCATTTATAAAATTGAGGTGTTATATAGATGACAAAGAAAAAAATAGGTTTACTCGTAATGGCGTATGGGACGCCAGAATCATTAGATGATGTAGAAGCGTATTACACACATATTCGCTATGGGCGTAAGCCATCTGAAGAAGCACTCCAAGATTTAATTAGTCGCTATAAAGCAATTGGCGGAATTTCACCACTTGCAAAAATTACGAAAGAGCAAGCGCATAAATTAACAGATGCAATGAATAACATATTTACAGAGTATGAATTTACTTGTTACTTAGGCTTAAAACATGTTGCTCCATTTATAGAAGATGCTGTAGAAGAGATGAAGCGCGATGGAATTGGGCAGGCAATTAGTATCGTATTAGCGCCGCATTATTCTACTTTTAGCATTAAAGCGTATAATGACCGTGCTATTCGTCTTTCAAAAGAAATCGGTGGGCCTGTTATTGAACCAATTGAACAATGGTATGATGAACCGAAATTTATTTTGTATTGGGCAAATCAAATAAAAGAGACGTTTACTAATATTGTAGATAAAGAGAAGACTGTCGTAATTTTTTCTGCACATAGTTTACCAGAAAAAATTATTGCAGCAGGTGATCCTTATGTGGAGCAATTGCAGCATACAGCGGATTTGATTGCAGCAGCTGCAAACATTCAAAACTATACAATTGGTTGGCAAAGTGCCGGAAATACTCCAGATCCATGGATTGGACCAGATGTGCAAGATTTAACAAAAGATTTATATAAAGAGCATGGATATGAATCTTTCATATATTGTCCAGTTGGCTTTGTGGCAGAGCATTTAGAGGTTTTATATGACAACGATTATGAATGTAAAGTTGTAACGGATGAACTAAATGCCAAATATTTTAGACCAAATATGCCGAATGCACAATCTGTTTTTATCGAATGCTTAGCTGAAATTGTTTCCAAAAAAATGAAGGAAATAGTTGACAAAGATTTAGTTTTGAATAATAATTAGTTTATAATAATTATAAATAAATAGTAATTACTACGAAATAAAGAGGAGGATCCCCCCTAGATGAATCCAAATAATCGCTTAACAACAAACCAAGGTGCTCCAGTTGGAGATAACCAAAATTCTCGCACAGCTGGTCGCCGTGGACCGGTATTATTAGAAGACTATCATTTGGTAGAAAAACTGGCTCACTTTGATCGTGAACGTATTCCAGAGCGCGTGGTGCATGCGCGTGGTGCAGGTGCTCACGGTGTATTCGTAACGAAAAATAGCATGAAGCAATATACAAAGGCAGCATTTTTACAAAATGAAGGAACTGAAACACCTGTATTCGTTCGTTTCTCGACAGTTATTCATGGTCAAGGTTCTCCGGAAACAGCTCGTGATCCACGCGGGTTCGCTGTTAAATTTTATACAGAAGAAGGAAATTACGATATCGTAGGTAACCATTTACCAGTTTTCTTCATTCGTGATGCAATTAAATTCCCTGATATGGTGCATTCTTTAAAACCGGCACCTGATACAAATATTCAAACGCCAGATCGTTACTGGGATTTCATGACGTTAAGTCCAGAATCTACACATATGATGACATGGGTGTTTTCTGATTATGGTACACCAGCAAGCTATCGTGAAATGGAAGGTTTCGGTGTCCATTCATTCAAATGGATTAATGCAGAAGGCAAAATCGTTTATATTAAATACCACTGGAAACCGCAGCAAGATGTACGTAATTTAAGTGCGAAGGAAGTGCAAGAAGTACAAGGAAAAGACTTCAACCATGCAACTCGCGATTTATTCGATGCAATTGAAAAAGGAAATTATCCGAAGTGGGATTTACACGTACAAGTGATGCAACTAGAAGAAACGGATTCTTTAGATTTCGATCCATTAGATCCAACGAAAGTATGGCCAGAAGATCGCTTCCCATTAATTGAAGTAGGGACAATGACGTTAAATCGTAATCCGAAAAACTTCTTTGCGGAAGTAGAACAAGTCGCGTTCTCTCCAAGCGCAACTGTAAATGGCATTGAACCATCTGAAGATAAATTATTACAAGGTCGTTTATTCTCTTACCCAGATACACAGCGTTACCGTCTTGGGGCAAACTACTTACAAATTCCTGTGAATTGCCCATACGCAGCTGTTCATAACCAACAACGTGATGGTGCGATGCAAATGAATCAAAACCCATCTACAATCAACTATGAACCGAGTCGTCATACTGAAAATCCAGTTGAAGACCCAACTTACCGCGATTCAACTATGAAAGTAGAAGGCTATGTATCTCGTGAAAAAATTGACAAACCAAATGACTTCAAGCAAGCAGGTGAGCGTTACCGTTCATTCTCTAAAGAAGAGCAAGCAAACTTAATTGCAAACTTAACAAATGACTTAAAAGACGTAAATGAACGTACGAAATTACTAGCTGTTTGTAACTTCTTCCGTGCAGATCAAGAGTACGGTATGCGTTTGGCGCAAGCGTTAAATGTTGATATTACGCAATATGTAGGAAATGCTCCGAAATAAATAGGGAAAGACGACCGGATTTCGGTCGTCTTTTTTGTGTGTAAAGTTACTCGGGGGTATTTTACGTTTAGGTCATGTCAGAATTTGTTGGTAAATCGATATCCTGTGTCGAAACGTCGATATATTGGAAGAATCGCTGATATATTTAAAAAATCGTCGATATATCCAAAAAATCGCTGATATATTCACGAATATATCAACTAGGGTATGCCGCCGACAAGTCTAATAAAAAGAGATACAATCTACTACTAATAGATTGCATCTCTTTTTTAGTTTACTCGCTCTGTATACTCATAAGCCTTCTCGCCGTGCATCGAAATATCAAGCCCCATATGTTCCTCGTGCTCATCGACGCGAACAGGGAGGAAGAAGTTAATTGCTTTAATAATGGCGTACGTCATTATGATTGTAAATGCATAGGTTGCTCCAATTGCTACAAGTTGTTTAAAAAGTAAAGTAGCGTTTCCGTAAAATAATCCATTAGCACCATCGCCGTTTACAGTAGTAGTTGCGAATAGTCCTGTCGCAATACCGCCCCAAGTTCCTCCAATGCCATGGCATCCAAAAGCATCAAGTGTATCGTCGTATCCGAATTTTGTTTTTAAGAAAAAGACCGCTCCGAAGCATAATATACCGCCGATTGCTCCGATAAGAAGGGCGGAGAAAGGTGTAACGAACCCGCAAGCTGGTGTAATTGCGACTAGACCGGAAACAACTCCGCAAGCAGCTCCCATCGCAGTTGGTTTTGATTGGAAGAACCATTCTGAAAGCATCCAAGTTAATGCTGAGGCAGCGGCGGCTATATTTGTATTAATAAATGCAGTTAAAGCTACGTCGTTTAAAGATAATGCGCTTCCGACGTTAAAGCCGAACCAACCGAACCATAGTAAGCCAGCACCAAGCATCGTAAATGGTAAATGATGAGGAGATGGACCGTTTATATTTTTTCGTTTTCCGAGGAAAATAGCTAATACAAGACCAGCCACACCAGATGTGATATGAACGACGTTACCACCAGCGAAGTCTAACGCGCCAAGTTCTCTTAGCCATCCGCCAACACCCCATACCCAATGAGCAACAGGATTGTAAACGATCGTTGTCCATAGAAGGATGAAAATAAGGAAAGCTGAAAATCGCATTCTCTCGGCGAATGCACCTGAAATTAAAGCTGGAGTTAAAATGGCGAACATGAGTTGAAACATCATAAATAAATTGTGAGGAATAGTAGATGAGTAGTCTGGATTTGGTGCGTAGGTAACTTCGTTTAAAGCGAACCAATCGAGTGTACCGATAAGTCCGTGCCAATCTGGTCCGAATGATAAAGAATAACCAATTACAATCCACTGAATTGAAACGATAGCCATTGCACTATAACTATGCATTGTTGTACTGAGTACATTTTTACTGCGAACCATGCCCCCGTAAAAAAGTGCCAATCCTGGTGTCATTAACATGACCATTACTGTCGCTACAAACATAAAAACCGTATCTCCCGTATTCATTCTCTCTCCTCCTATAATGTTAGAAAAAATAACATCAATTTGTTATGTTTCATATCATATTCGAAATAAATATAAAAATCAACTAAAAATTCAGAAAAATTTATACTTCATGTTATAAAATCTAACATGAAGTATTTTGAGGAGAAAGAAATCAACATATGCGATTTGTTCGGATAATTGGTATAATATTCTTACAATTAAAAAATATGGGGGATGCGTGTGGGAAAAATACGGACTAGGAAACTATTCATTTGTTTTTGTTTAGCTGTCGTCTTATTTGTACCAATACATACGTTTGCAGACGAAAAAAGAGAGTGGAGAGACGAAGTTATATATTCCATTATGATTGATCGCTTTAATAATGGAGAACCTAAAAATGACAAACAGTTAGAAGTTGGAAATTTAGAAGGATATCAGGGTGGAGATATAAGAGGGATTATCAAGAGACTAGATTACATAAAAGAAATGGGATTTACCACTGTTATGCTTTCACCCCTTTTTGAAAGTGGAAAGTACGATGGGTTAGACGTGCGCAATTTTCAAAAGGTAAATGAACATTTCGGAACAGAAAATGATGTGAAAGAACTTGTAAAAGAAGCTCATGCAAGGGGAATGAAAGTTATATTTCAATTTCCGCTTAGAGAAAACGAACAACAAGTAATCGACTCGATGAAATGGTGGATCAAAGAAGCCGATTTAGATGCAAGTTATGTAATGCATAGTGAAAAAAAGTCACCTGCTTTCTGGGATGGCGTGCAAAAAGATATGCAAGTGATAAAGAAAGATTTTCGTGTTATGACAAAAGAAGATATTGAATACAACGAAAAAATAGTAGAATCGTTTTCCAAAGTGGACGTATCGGTAAAATCTTTATATGATGTGAGTAAAAAAGACGAGGAATTCGTTACATTTTTAGATAATCAAGGTACAAAAAGATTTGCTCGTATTGCAAAAGAGAATATGAATTATCCACCATCTCGTTTGAAACTAGCTCTTACATATGTATTAACATCACCAGGTATTCCGAATTTTTATTACGGAACTGAAATCGCATTAGATGGAGGGGATACTCCAGATAATAGACGGTTAATGGATTTCAAATCAGATGAAAAATTTATGCAGCACATAACGAAACTTGGTGAACTTAGACAAACGAGACCATCTCTAAGGCGTGGTACGTTTGAACTTTTATATGATAAAGATGGAATGAGTATACTGAAACGGAAGTATAAAGATGAAGTGACATTAGTAGCGATTAATAATACGAAAGAAACACAAAAGGTTGCTTTACCTGTAAGTGTGATTGGTGAAAAACAAGAGTTAAAAGGATTGTTAGAAGATGAAATTATAAGAGAAGAAAAAGGAAAGTTTTATCTCGTTTTAAAGCGCGAAGAATCAAATGTGTATAAAGTTAATGAAGAAACAGGTGTGAATTGGTTATTTATCTCTTTAATCGTCGGTGTGAACGTATTGTTTATTGCTTTTTTAATTGTGGTTAAAAAGAGACGGAAATAAGGGAACATTCTCTTTTGTGTGCAATTAAAAGTGCGTGATGAGGTGAGATGTTTGAGGGGAAAGAAGTTGTTCGCTATATGTTTGAGTCTTCTTATCGTATTCGTAATTCTGTATTTCTGGGACAACGGTGACGATGGGGAATTTGTTCGGTGGGGCGATAGTGTTCATTCTGTTGACACAGCAATTCTGAAGAGAAATAATATTAAATACAAAATCGAAAATGATAAAGTATACATTCCTGAAAAATCATTTGATAAAGCGATATGGTGTTGCTCTTAATAAATCTAAAAACTTCTCTAATGAGAGAAGTTTTCCAGGTTAGGGAGAAAGTCTTCTTCCTAGCCAGTTTTTTTGTCAACACCGATAGGAAAAGAGAAGGGGAGGCTTCTTATAGTGGGAGGAAAAGACCTTTGGAATAAACAATCGTTGCAACTATATTAATTTTACATTACATTAAAATTTAGAGAATACTCTTATACTAATACAGTACTAAATAGTAGGAGGGAAAATGGAATTTTACGATTTGGGTATTACCATTAAAGAACTCAGAATTAAAAAAAATATATCACAATCCGAATTATGTCATGGAATATGTTCACAAAGTCAAATTAGCAAGATCGAAAAAGGTGTGATTTATCCATCTAGCATATTGTTATATCAATTATCAGAAAGACTTGGTATTGATCCAAATAATATATTTGCACTAACTCAAAACAAAAAATTTAAATATATAGAAAATGTAAAATGCGTAATGAAGGATTGCATAAGACAACATCAATATAAAGAGCTTTATGAAATAGTAACAAAAGAAAAAAACTTAAATAATTTTCGAATAAAAGAAGATAAACAATTTCTAATATGGCATGAAGCAATTGCTATATATCGTGTGAATAACTCAATAAAAACGGCTTTAACTCTTTTAAATAATGCATTAAAAATAACAGTAACGAATATTGATTTTTTAACAGAGAGAGAAATAGATATTATGCAGACAATGGCTATATTTCATGCAGAAAATAAAGAATATAAAGAGAGTATTAATATATTAAAAAGATGTTTAAATAATTTTAATAAGTTAGATTTTCCTAGAGATAAAGAAATTAAATTGAAAATCATTTATAATTTAGCAAAATGTTTAAGTTACACATATCAATATGAAGAAGCAAAAAAATACATTGATAAGGGTATCAAATTAGCTATTAATCTAAATACTTTATACTTATTGGGTGAACTATACTATGAAAAAGGTTCGAATTTATTAAAGCTTAAACAATCTAATAAAGAAAAAGTTGCCAATAACATGAAAAAAGCGTTATTTATATTTGAATTAACAAAAAACGAAAAAAAATTACAAATAATTAAAGAAGAATATTTCAAAAAACATAATTGCTAAATAAATACTTATAGTACAATAAAACCCACAGGAAAAGTTCCTGTAGGTTTTACACTTATAAACCTCTTAATATTTTTTATAAACTTGATTCTAAAATATTATTACTTAATATGAATTTTTGAATGAAAGTTTACTTAACGTACTTTCTATTTTGAAATCTGCATCCTTATTAACACTTTATACTTCTTTTCCTTCCATATTAAAATTAAGATGGTTCAAGTAAGAGGAAGGCAACTTAAAGTGTCTTTTTTATGACCTTTATCATCAACTATTTAGTGTTTCTTTAAATTATTACATAACATAGGTTTTTTGTACCAAGCTTTGTGAATGCAATTAGATTTATCCTTTAGTGTAGTCATATTATTAGAACATCCTTTAATATTTAGAGAGAATATAGCCAATAAAAAACATAATATTAATTTCTTCAAATAACCACTTCTAACTCTTTTATAATTAACTTTTTTCACAAAATAAGATCCCTTATTAATTTTACATTACATTGAAGGGTGGAAAATATTCTTATACTCATAAATTGTTACGCTTAATTAGGGAGAGAGATTTTGGTTTATGGAGGTAGTTGTGGTGACTTTGGTTTAGGATTCAATTGATAAGGAAAGTGATTCAAGTTGAAGGGAAACGTCCTAAGAAGTCTTTTCCTTGCGGTCACCTGTAAGATATTCGTATGAATAGACTCTGTTCGCTCAGCAATTTTCACCGCAAATACCCGCTTGTCCTTGTCATATTGTTCCTACATGACAAAAAGAAAAACTCCTCTAATTAGAGGAGTTTTTCTTTTTAGCGGTAGTTAATAAATTGTACGTCAATCGGTAAATCAGCGCTGCGAACTGCTGCGATAACTGCTTGTAAGTCATCACGGCTTTTCGCTGTTACACGTACTTGATCATCTTGTACTTGTGTTTTTACTTTTAATTTCATTTCTTTAATGATGTTGTTAATTTTTTTTGCATTATCTTTATCGATACCTTGTTGAAGTGTTGCGCGTTGGCGAACTGTGTTACCAGTAGCAGCCTCAACTTTTCCGTAATCTAAGTTCTTAATTGGAACGTTACGCTTTACAAGTTTAGAAATTAGAACGTCTTTTACTTGGTCTAATTTGAACTCGTCATCAGAAGTTAAAACAAGTACTTCTTTTTCTAATTTAATATCACTTTTACTTCCTTTAAAGTCATATCGGTTTTGGATTTCTTTTAATGCGATGTTAATTGCGTTTGTTACTTCAGGTAATTCTACTTTCGAAACGATGTCAAAAGAACTGTCTTTTGCCATAGTTAGCACCTCCAAATAAATTTCTAATCTTTTTATGTACTGTACATACTAAAGTATAGCTGAAAACGAGCTTAGACTTAAGTGTTTTCATACTTATAATGATGTAACCTCATTTTATTATAGTGAATTTTAGGCAGTTGGACAAATAAAGAAAGAATCGTGTTATAATTAACTTTTGTTTGGAATGATAAAAAAGATAATTTTATATATATAGAAGGGAATTAAAAAATATGTATTTGCAAATAGGATCGATTGAACAGGTAACTGTTTTACGCGAAACGGAAATCGGATATATGGTTGGGAATGAAGAAGAAGAAATTTTCCTACATAAAAACGAAGTAGCTGGAGAAATCGCAGAAGGCGATACGATTGATGTATTCTTATACCTTGATCACCAAAATCGTGTTTCAGCAACAATGAAGGAGCCGCTTATTACAACTTTTGATTGGAACTGGGTAAAGGTTGTAGAAGTTATTCCTAGTTTAGGTGTGTTTGTTGATATTGGTGTATCAAAAGATATACTAATCCCAGCTGATGAGTTCCCGATTTATATGCCAGTATGGCCAGAGGTTGGAGACGAATTATATTGTACGTTAAAATTAACGAATCGTGATCGCCTTATCGCTCTTCCGGCAAGAGACAGTGATATGCAAGAAATTATCGTAGATGCGACGCCATCTATGCGTAATAAAAACGTAAATGGACGTGTGTATCGTTCGCTTCAAGTTGGTTCATTCATACTAACGGATGAGCATTTCCGTGCTTTCTTACACCACACAGAAAGAAAAGAACAAGTCCGCATCGGTGAGCGTGTAACGGGCCGTATTATTGACGTGAAAGATGACGGTACAATTAACATTTCACTTCTTCCTCGTAAAGAAGAAGGAATGGAAGATGACGCTGCTGTAATTTATGCATATATGGAAGAACGAGGCGGAGCAATGCCGTTTTGGGATAAGAGCCACCCAGAAGATATTAAAGAACGTTTCAATATGAGTAAAGCTGCATTTAAGCGTGCACTTGGTAAGTTGATGAAGGAAGAAAAGGTTTACCAAGAAGAAGGTTGGACGTACTTTAAGAAATAAAGTAAATAAAAAGCACCACCTTATATTTGTAAAATATAAGGTGGTGCTTTTTTAATTTCCTTGCTCATGTGCAAGAGTAAACGTATCTTCCAACTCACTATCGTTTATTTTAATATTTGCCTTTTTTAATTCTTGTTGTAATAATTTTTGACCAAATGTAGGATCGGCAATACGTTCTGCTTCTAAGTTTTTGCGGATGGAGTCTTTCACTTCATCGTAAGGTTTTAAATCTTTTTTACCAGTTAGTTTAATAATGTGATAGCCATTTGGTGATTTGACGGAATCGCTAATTTGACCAATTTTTAGTTTGTAGGCAGCTGTTTCAAATTCAGGTGTCATTGTACCTGAATTGAAGTATCCGAGGTCTCCGCCTTTCTCTTTTGATAGTAGATCTTGTGATTCTTGTTTTGCTAATTCTTCGAATGAAGCACCAGCATCTAGTTTTTTCTTTATTTCTTTCGCTTCATTTTCGTCACTTACTAAAATGTGACTCGCTTTAATTTCTGGTTTATAGTGATTTTTCACGTCTTTTTCTGTAACACTTTTCTTAATTGCTTCATTCATAGCAAGTTTGAACTTAATTTGATTTTTGAAATCAGCTTCATCTTTTAAACGATTGTTTTCTAATACTGCTGTGAATTGATCGCCGTATTGATTTTTCGCTTTTTGTACTTCTTTATCCACATCATCATCAGATACTTTATATTTTTTCGTAATAACGTCTTGTGCCATCATTTCGTATAGCATGTCTTTTCCGTAACGATCTTTCAACTGCTTTTCGAAGTCGCTCTTCGTAATGGTTGAGTCTGTTGCTGTAGCGACTGTAGCTGAACTATTTTTTTGTCCGCAAGCAGCTAGCATTAATATACTTATTAGTGCAGTAATAATGAAAATGTGTTTCCCTCTCACGCTAACACCTCATCCGAATATGTTATCGCTATTGTAGAATATAGAAGTGAACATGAAGTGAATTTTTAATGTTTTTTTCCTGTAAAATGTAAAAAAAGTACACCGACAATATGTCGGTGTACGATGGAATTAAAGGTGATCGGTCTTTTTGGAATAGGCACGCTTACCTTGCTCTATATTCTTTTGTTCTTGTTCATTTTTTTGTGCGCGTTTTGCATTATTATCGCGTGCTTTTTTGTCGTTATCACTCGTATGTGGCATATGTATCAACTCCATTTCTAAACGTTGTACGTTTATCATTTCCTTTTTCGTAAAGACTATGTATAGTGGTGCATTCATGAATAATAAAGGTGGATTAGAAATGGATTTGAAGTTGAATTATACCGAACTTATAAAGAAGTTAATCGTTGTAATCATTGCAGGTTTATTAAATGCGATTGGAATGAATTTATTTTTAACACCAGCGAAAGTGTACGCGAGTGGTTTTGCTGGATTGTCTCAATTATTATCACAAATACTAGGAGATTTTTTATCTATTCATATATCTACAGGAGTATTGTTTAGCTTATTTAATATTCCTGTCGTTATTTTAGCGTGGAAAAAGGTTGGGAAAGCTTTTACGTTTTTTAGTTTTTTGTGCGTTATATTTATGACGTTGTTTTTAGAAATTATCCCAGTTCGAGCTGTTTCGAATGATATCATCTTGAATGCAATTTTTGGAGGGCTTATTTCGGCAATTGGAGTAGGGATTGCGTTAAAGTGGGGGGCTTCTACAGGTGGTTTAGATATTATCGCCATGATTTTATCCAAAATAAAAGATAAGCCTGTCGGTACGTATTTTTTCTTCTTTAATGCACTGATCATTATTGCTGCTGGCTATGTGTATGGGTGGGAAAAAGCATTATATACTTTGGTGACTTTGTATGTGTCAACGCGAATCATCGATGCGATTCATACGCGGCATGTGAAGATTACAGCATTAATTGTTACGAAGAATGGGGTAGATGTAAGAAAGGCAATTCACTCACGCTTAGTGAGGGGGATTACAACTATACCGGCAACAGGTGCTTATACAAATGAAAATAAGGAAATGTTAATGATTGTTATTACGCGTTACGAACTGTATGAATTAGAGAGGGTTATTAAGCAAGTGGACCCAGGTGCATTTACAAACGTACTGCAAACTGTTGGGGTGTTTGGACTGTTCCGAAAAGATTAAAGAGGACCAAAGCTGGTCCTCTTTTTTAATGTAAATTCGTAATATTTTGCAACTGCTCCTGCATTTCGCGTAGCTGAACTTTTTCAGCTGTTGAAGAGTTTGCGTAAGCAGAGTGCAAAGCGTTTTTGGCTCTGTATACGAGATCTTGTTGCTCAGCACCGCTTGAACAAGATACGGCATTTGCAACAGCATCTCTAGCTTGTTGGAATAGTAAGTTCCCCATTTAGACCCCTCCAAAAGAAGAGTTGCTTCTCGCTTTTTCTGCCTCAGCTAATGTACCACGGTACGGGAATCTTGCATCATGCTTCATAACAGCATCGGCTCCTTGTTGGATAAAACGTTTTGATTTGTTCTTTTTACCCATTCGAAAAACCCCCTTTATTTAGCTGAAAACAATCGACGCGCTGACTTTTGCGTCTAATCATAGTATGAGCGTTTGGCGAGAAACTATAAGTAGGGAATTTTTAGATTACAACCCAAGAACCTCTTCTAAATATAGTGCAATACCATCTTCTTCGTTCGTTAACGTCGTATGGTTTGCGAGTGATTTTAATTCAGGAATTGCATTCCCCATTGCGATGCCGTGACCAGCAAATTCAATCATTTCAAAGTCGTTATCTTCATCACCGAAAGCAATAATTCGTTCTTGTGGAATGTTGTAATGACTAGAAATTTTTTGTAATCCGACAGCTTTATTTAACCCACTTTTTACAATTTCAATAATCGGCCAAGGTGCGCCCCATTTTCTATGGTCAATTACTTCAGCATGCATATCAGTTAAGTGTTGACGAATTGCACTGGAATGCTCGTCATGTGCGTCTATTAATAAGCAAGTTGGATGATCGTTTAAAATATTTAATAAGTCTCCTGTAAAAATCTTTGGAGAACCGAATTCGAAAATATGTTTTTTATCTTCATCAATTTCACGAACATACACATCGTCCATTACTTCAGCGTATATATTTTTTACGCCAAAATCAAAGCAAGCTCGGACAATTTCTTGGGCTGTTGCTAGCTCAAGAGGAGAGTGATGTGTTCCCCACTTTGAATCAAGAGGGTGATGTACGTAAGCGCCATTAAAGTTTACGATTGGTGTATTAAGACCAAGTTCTTTATAGTAATCATAACTAGCGCGGAAGGGACGTCCTGTTGAAATAACGACAATATGTCCTTGTTCCTTTGCTTTTGCAATTGTATATTTCGTTCGAGTGGAAATTATTTTGTTGTCTGTTAATAATGTGCCGTCTAAGTCTAATGCGATTAAATGTTGTTTGTTCATAATTTCACCTCTTATAATAATTTTTTGTTTTTATCTGTATTTCCGTTTTTAATATGCAGAAATAAGAGGTTAGACTGGGTGAGATCACTAAAGATGGAAAGTTCACTATATATCCATCTTACGTCGCAAAGTGCTGCGGTGTCTACTATTTCTCGCTGGAAATTAAGAAAAGTCAACATCTTTTTAGAAAGTTCAAACAATGTTTCTTTCATTATGTATAAATTGTGAAAAGGGTTACATTGCTCGTATGATGATGCTTATAATGAACATGTAATCTTCTCGTATATGTTTGACTCTCCTTTGAAACTGGCCTATAGTAGGTTGGTTTCTTTTTTTCTACAAATAGGAAGGGAATCCCTGCTTTAAGCTTGTGTCATTCATGTATATGTACAAGAACGAAATGTAGTACTTGTTTCCTAAACATGACAGAAAAGCTTTCTTTTAAAATGGATATACTAATGAGGCAAAGACGTCATGGAAGGAGAATGGAAATGGGACAAAATCGCAGGTTTCGTTCTGGACAAAAAGCGCCGAATGATGGCATTTACGTAGAAATTGGTGAAACGGGAAGTATGGTGAAAGATCCGCAAATGGTAAAGTTAACTGCCGGTGACAAGTTTCCAGATAATACGAATCATAACCGTCAGTGGACATATAAAAGAAAACCGTAACAGAAGCCGCAATCGTTATTGCGGCTTTTTTGTCATCACACATTATAATTTCATTTACCGTATATTTTTCAGTCGTATCATGCATGCTCCCTTTTTCTTTTTCCAATAATAAGTTTGAAAATACATAATCAAAATTATTGTATAAAAAAGTCAGTTGGCGTATAATCAAATCAAAGGTCAAAGAAAGTCAAACATTTGGAGGACTGTAAAGATGGACTTAAATCAAATGACAACAAAAACACAAGAGGCGATTATGAGTGCCCAATCTTTAGCGGTATCTCATCATCATCAAGAAGTAGATACTGTTCATCTCTTGTTTACATTATTAGAAGAGCAAGATGGGTTAGCAGTACGTATTTTTCAAAAAATGAATGTCGATATAGAAGCGTTAAAACAAGGCGCCGAAAGTTTAATTAAGAAAAAGCCTTCTGTAACGGGAAGCGGTGCAGAAGCAGGCAAATTATATATAACAGGTGCTCTGCAACAACTACTTGTAAGAGCAGGAAAAGAAGCAGAGAAATTACAAGATGACTATATTTCAGTCGAGCATGTATTGCTTGCTTTTTCTGAAGAAAAAGGCGATATAAACCAATTATTCACAAGATTTCATATTACGAAAAATAACTTATTACAGTCTTTAATGACAGTTCGGGGGAATCAAAGAGTGACTAGTCAAAATCCAGAAGCAACTTATGAAGCGTTAGAAAAATATGGTCGTGATTTGGTGGCGGAAGTAAGAGCGGGGAAAATTGACCCTGTTATCGGGCGTGATAGTGAAATTCGCCGCGTCATTCGTATCCTTTCACGTAAAACGAAAAATAACCCGGTTTTAATTGGTGAGCCAGGTGTTGGTAAAACAGCAATCGTTGAAGGATTAGCGCAGCGTATTGTGAAAAAGGACGTACCGGAAGGATTAAAAGATAGAACAATCTTTGCGTTAGATATGAGTGCACTTGTAGCTGGCGCGAAATTCCGCGGTGAGTTTGAAGAGCGTCTGCAAGCTGTATTAAATGAAATTAAAAAGAGTGAAGGCCGCATTTTATTATTCATTGATGAACTGCACACAATCGTCGGCGCTGGTAAAACAGAAGGCGCAATGGACGCAGGGAATATGTTAAAACCAATGCTTGCGCGTGGTGAACTGCATTGTATCGGGGCGACAACACTAGATGAATATCGCAAATATATTGAGAAAGATCCAGCGCTAGAAAGACGTTTCCAACAAGTATTAGCAGAAGAACCAACTGTTGAAGATACAATTTCCATTTTACGTGGTTTAAAAGAGCGTTTTGAAATTTATCACGGTGTAAATATTCATGACCGCGCGATTGTAGCAGCATCTGTTTTATCAGATCGATATATTTCAGATCGATTCTTACCAGATAAAGCGATTGACCTTGTTGATGAAGCATGCGCAACAATTCGTACGGAAATTGATTCTATGCCAACAGAATTAGATGAAGTAACGCGCCGCATTATGCAGTTAGAAATTGAGGAAGCAGCTCTTGGAAAAGAAAAGGACTTTGGTAGTCAAGAACGTCTAAAAACATTGCAACGTGAATTATCGGATTTAAAAGAAATTGCAAGTGGTATGAGAGCGAAATGGGAGAAAGAAAAAGAAGATATTCACAAAGTTCGTGACTTACGTGAACATTTGGAGCGTCTGCGCCGTGAATTAGAAGAAGCAGAAGGTAACTACGATTTAAATAAAGCAGCGGAACTTCGTCACGGGAGAATCCCTGCTATCGAAAAAGAGTTAAAAGAAGCAGAAGAAATGGGCGCGCATAATAAACAAGAAAATCGTTTATTACGTGAGGAAGTAAGTGAAGAAGAGATTGCTGATATTGTTTCACGCTGGACTGGTATTCCTGTCGCAAAACTCGTTGAAGGTGAACGCGAGAAATTATTACGCCTAGAGCAAATTCTATCAGAGCGTGTAATCGGACAAGAGGAAGCGGTAAGCTTAGTATCAGATGCAGTTCTTCGTGCGCGTGCTGGTATTAAAGACCCGAACCGTCCAATTGGTTCCTTCATCTTCTTAGGACCGACTGGTGTTGGTAAAACAGAACTTGCAAAAACATTAGCGCAGTCTTTATTCGATAGTGAAGAGCAAATGATTCGTATTGATATGTCTGAGTATATGGAGAAACACGCTGTGTCACGCTTAATTGGTGCACCTCCTGGATATGTTGGATATGAAGAGGGTGGTCAATTAACAGAAGCAGTAAGACGTAAACCGTATTCCGTTATTTTGTTAGATGAAATTGAAAAAGCACATCCAGAAGTATTCAACATTTTATTACAAATGTTAGATGATGGACGCATTACAGATTCACAGGGTCGTACAGTAGACTTTAAAAACACGGTTATTATTATGACTTCAAACATTGGATCTGCTCATTTATTAGATGGTTTAGAAGCAGATGGCTCAATTAAAGAGGAATCAAGAGAACTTGTTATGGGACAATTAAGAGGGCATTTCCGACCAGAGTTTTTAAATCGTGTCGATGAAATTATTTTATTCAAGCCTCTTACAGCGAATGAAATTAAAGGTATTGTTGATAAAATTGTAAAAGAATTACAAGGTCGTTTAGATGATCGTCACATTACGGTAGAATTAACAGAAGCTGCGAAAGAGTTTGTTGTAGAAGCTGGTTTTGATCCGATGTACGGAGCTCGTCCGTTAAAACGATATGTACAGCGTCAAGTTGAGACAAAATTAGCACGAGAATTAATTGCAGGAACGATTACTGACAATAGTCATGTAGTTGTTGATGTAGCAAATAATGAGTTAGTCGTTTATGTGAAGTAAAATAAAAAAGAGTTCGGATAAAATCCGGACTCTTTTTTTAGTGTTGTTCTACTGGCTCGTTTGGAATTGCAGCTGCAATTGCTAGTACCAATACCGCAAGAACAACTGAGAAAATAGACGCTTGGTTAAAATCGTATGTACCGCCAGTCATAGAGCCGATTACATAGCTCATCATATGTACAAGCAAGAACGACCAAATTAATGCCCAAATGAAACGCATATTTTACACCTCTATTCGTTCAATCTGTCCTTATTGTAACACAATTGAAAAAAGAATATAGAAAAATATTTGTAGATTTTTCAACGCAAATTTGCATTCCGTTCATACATTATAAAAGAGTACTTTTATACGTTTAGAAAATAAGGCGGGGGAAAAATGAGTATTACGGAACGTTTTTTTTACTTAGAAAAAGAACCATGCGTCATTTATTTACCGGAGAAGCCAAATGGATTTTCTGTCATGCTTCTTGGTGATTACAACTACTTTATTGAGAATGGTACAAGTTTATGGACACAGCATGCGGGTAGATCTTATTTTTTAAATGGCCTTATTGAGAAAGGCTACACGGTCTTTTCTTCTAATTTATACGGAAGACACTGGGGAAACGACCAATCTGTTCGTCTAGCAAAACGCTTATATGATGTTGTATTGAGAAAAGAGACATTAAATGCGAAAATGCACATTATGGCAGATGGTATGGGTGCGCTTGTAGCACTTGAAATGATGAACAAATACCCTGAATGTATACGCTCTGTCATTATGTTAAATCCGTGTTTAGATTTACCAGAGTATGTGGAGTTTGAGAAAGAGCATAAGTTTTTTTACAAGAGGCTCGTGAAGGAATTAAGTTTGGCGTATGATTCCAAAGAAGAAGAATTAGAATCAAAAATAAATAAGAAATCATTTACGCTTCTTCCGTCTTGTGTACCTGTTAAAGTTTTCGTATCAACACAAGAAAAAAGAGGAAGAAAACAGCTGTTACGTAAATACGAGAAAATGAGGCAATTTAATCAATGCGATACTTCTGTCTTATTCCATCTGCAAGATGTGAAATATAAAATGGTTAGGCAAACGACTGATTTCTTTAAAAAATATGAAGAAGAATTGTGAAGCTCCCATATACATAAATGAGGAGCTATTTGTTTCAAGGAGAAAGGGTTGGTGGTATGGAGCGCGTACTAATTATAGGTGCACTTACATTTGTAGGTTATCACCTTGTGAATAAAATGATTGCAGAAGAAGTAGAAGTGTACGGTCTTGATTTTGATGAATTCGAGAATATGAAAAAAATTAATGAAGAGAAGTTATTGTTAATTGGGCGAAATGCGTTATTTACGTATTATTCGATAAGAGATGAAGATGGCTGGAAATCAGTAGAAGGAGAGAAGTTCGATACAGTTTACTTTTGTTTGTATGAACCAAATCAACAAAGCGGCTTTCGAAATGAAAGAGTTATATTGCAGTATTTAAAGCGAATTATAAGACTGTGTGAAGAGCATAAAGTGAAGTTAAATCTAATTTCTTCTATTGAAGTAGGAAACGCAGATGAATCCGAAAATAAACGTCTATTTTCAAGAGTGGAAGAAGGATTAAAAAAAGGAGAGGTACAATATAGTGTATTTCGAGTTCCTACATTATATGGACCATGGCAACCATCTTTTATGATGTATCATCAGCTTATTTTAGCAGAACTTGGTGAGAAAGAGTGCCTTTATGCGAGTGAGGAAAACGGAAGTGATTTACTATACGTTGAAGATGTATGTGAATGCTTATGGGAAAATGGAATGAACGAGGAGTATCTTGGCATATACAATTTACTTAGTGGTAAAAAGTCATTATGGAAAAAAGGTATGAACCTTTTACGTGCAGAGGATAAAGTAAATAAAGAGAATAAGGAAGAAAGAGATGAAGCTGTAGAGGTTATTTCGATAAAAAGAAATACCCCGTTAGAATACGGTTTAAATAAACAATTGGCACATATGAAAAAATATAAAGAGTTATACGAAGGATAGCGAGCGTGTTACACTATGTATGTGAAAGTTTTAATGGAGAGGAAGAACGTAATATGAATGAGAAAAGCATGCAATTTTTACAAATCGCAATGAAGCATTTACCAGAAGCAAAGGCCATTTTAGATGATAATGGAATTGCGCTTGATATGGAGAAAGCGCAGCCGGTGTTAGAGTTATTGATGAAAGTTATGAACGAAGCATATGAGCTTGGGAAAGCAGATCAAGAATAAAACCCTTCTTTTTTGAGGGGAGAGAGGCCCGAACCGTAAGTATAAGCGGTTCGGGCCTTTTTATATTTTGAAAAGACAGGGAAAGGTATTTTTCTGTTTCTTTTAATGAACAATAAAGTGAATAATGCGCTAGCTTTATGTTTTAGCTGAAATATATTCTAGACAAAAATACATTTATGTTTTAAAATTAGTACCAAGTCATAATAATTGATATAAAACGGAGGGCTGCGGTGTGAACGTGGGCATTTTAGGGATCGGAAGATATGTGCCAGAAAAAGTAGTCACAAATCACGATTTAGAGAAAATAATGGAAACATCCGATGAATGGATTCGTACGAGAACGGGAATTGCAGAAAGACGCATTGCCGATGATACAATAGATACTTCATATATGGCCGTAGAGGCTTCTAAAAAAGCACTTGAAAACGCAGGGATTAGCGGAGAGGATATCGATCTTATTTTAGTAGCAACAGTAACGCCAGATCGTGCTTTTCCAGCAGTAGCTTGTGTCATTCAAGAAGCAATTGGCGCAAAGCATGCAGCTGCAATGGATTTAAGTGCAGCATGTGCTGGTTTTATGTACGGAATGATTACAGCACAGCAATTTATTCAAACGGGAACTTATAAAAATGTATTAGTAGTTGGTAGTGATAAACTATCTAAAATTGTAGACTGGAACGATCGAAATACAGCAGTACTATTTGGGGACGGAGCCGGTGCTATCGTAATGGGAGCTGTTTCAGAAGGTAAAGGCGTTCTATCCTTTGAATTAGGAGCAGACGGAAGTGGCGGTAAGCATCTTTATCAAGACGAGTATGTTATGATGAATGGCAGAGAAGTCTTTAAATTTGCCGTTCGTCAACTTGGTGATTCTTGTCTTCGCGTTTTAGATAAAGCTGGTCTTACGAAAGAAGATGTGGATTTCTTAGTACCACATCAAGCGAACATTCGTATTATGGAATCCGCAAGAGAGAGATTAAATCTACCACAAGAAAAAATGAGTATGACAATTGAGAAGTTCGGTAATACATCAGCTTCTTCAATTCCAATTGCAATGGTAGAAGAATTGCAAAATGGACGTATTCAAGATGGTGATTTAATTATATTGGTTGGTTTTGGCGGCGGATTAACATGGGGAGCAGTCGCTCTTCGTTGGGGTAAATAAGGACTGAGAGAAAAAAAGGAGTGTATTTTGTATGGAAAAAAAGAGGGTCGTAATTACAGGACTAGGGGCTGTTACACCGATCGGTACAGATGTTGAAACAGCATGGGAAAACATTAAAAAGGGTGTATCTGGAATCGGACGACTTACAAGAATTGATCCAGAACTGTTTCCAGCAAAAGTAGCAGCAGAAATTAACGACTTTGAAGTCGAGAAATATATTGATAAAAAAGAAGCGCGCCGTATGGACCGCTTTACACAATATGCAGTAGCAGCAGCGAAAATGGCAGTTGCAGATGCAAAGCTTGAAATTACAGAAGAAAACGGACCTCGAATTGGTGTATGGATTGGTTCGGGTATTGGCGGTATGGAAACATACGAAGAACAATTTAAGATTTTTACTGAGAAAGGCCCGCGCCGCGTGAGCCCATTCTTTGTACCGATGATGATTCCAGATATGGCAGCAGGCCAAGTATCGATTGCAACAGGAGCAAAAGGAATTAACACTTGTTCTGTAACGGCTTGTGCATCTGGTGCAAACTCAATTGGTGATGCATTTAAAGCAATTCAGCGCGGTGATGCAGATGCAATGATTACAGGCGGAGCAGAGGCGCCGTTAACAAGTATGGCATTCGCAGGATTTAGCTCAGCGAAAGCATTAACATTTAATGAAGATCCAGCAACAGCTTGCCGTCCATTTGATAAAAATCGTAGCGGTTTCGTAATGGGTGAAGGTTCAGGTATTTTAATTCTTGAAGAATTAGAGCACGCATTAGCTCGTGGTGCTCACATTTACGCGGAAATTGCTGGTTATGGTGCAACTGGTGATGCATTCCATATTACAATGCCGGCTCCTGGTGGTGAAGGAGGCGTGCGTGCAATGCGTCAAGCGTTAGCTGATGCAGGTCTACAGCCAGAAGATATCGATTACATTAATGCGCATGGTACAAGTACGGATGCGAATGAAAAGTATGAAACGATGGCAATTAAAGAAACGTTCGGTGAGCATGCGTATAAAGTAGCGATTAGCTCAACGAAATCAATGACAGGTCACTTATTAGGAGCGGCTGGTGCTGTTGAAGCGATTTTCTCGATTAAATCAATTACAGACGGAGTAATCCCTCCAACAATTAACTATGAAACGCCAGATCCAGAATGTGACTTAGATTACGTACCGAATAAAGCGAGACAACAAGAAGTAAATGCAGTATTAAGTAACTCACTAGGGTTCGGTGGTCATAACGCAGTGTTAGTATTTAAATCGTATAAATAATAGATGGGATAAGGAGTTTTTTCGCAATATATTGCGAAAAAACTCCTTATTTATTTTACGTCTTTTTCTCTTTTTGCATATACATAAGAAAAAGGAGGGATAAAGATGGGGGTTATTGAAACAGCTGAGTGGTTACATCTATATTATGGACGGCCAGAAAAGCTTTGTGAGAAGTTTACGAAGTATATCCCGCTGCCAAAAGAAAGGTTGTATCGCTTTTTAATTTCTAAAGGTATGTATCGCCCGGTTATGCGAGGAGAACAGGAAATTAAAGAGTTAGAGAAAAAGGAAATTTGGAAAGAGTTACGTGCGGAGTATGAGAAACTAAAAAGTTGGTTAAAAGGTCCAGATGTCCCTGTCTTTATTTTATTATCAGATTCTTATAATCGAACTGTACAAGAAGAGTATAACGGCAGGGCTGGATTATCTATGCGTCACGTTATTTTCTTATTCGTATGTGGACGGAATTCGGTAGAAGAATTAAAAGTTTTATTGGCGCATGAATATCACCACATATGCAGGTTACATCAAATTGAGACGAAAGAAACAGAATATACATTGCTTGATACGATGATTATGGAAGGGCTAGCTGAGCAAGCAGTAACGGAAAGATATTCAGAAAAATACAATGCACCGTGGACGACGTATCTTTCAAAGGAAGAGGCTATGTATTATTGGAAAAATGTTGTACATGAAAGAATAAGTATAAAACGAGGAACAAGGGAGCACGACATCTTATTAAATGGACTTCATTCTTACCCGAAGATGCTTGGCTATGCACTTGGATTTCATATTGTCAAAGACTGTGTAGCTTTTGAAGGAGAAGATACACTTTCTTTATTATCTATAGATGCGAAAGAAATATTGAATAAAGCAAATACATTTCATATATAAAAAACAGGAGCTCTATTTCCTGTTTTTTTCGTATTAATAGAAGAAAAAATAATAATTAGAATATATTTCCTTAGGTGGAATAAAGTTAAGAAAAATTGAACATAATGATTGATACAAACAGTAGTGAAGTGAGGGGTAGTGAATGTTATATCTACATGATGTATGGGTAAATTGGTTTGAAGGTGAAGAGAATGGGTATAACGTTTGTCATTTTTACGAATGGCGAAAAGATGATACGATTGAACTATTAGATCAAGTGCCATTATTAAAAGTAGATTCCACATTATATCATTACATCGAGGACGAATTGTTAGAGCTTCCGCAAAAAATGTTGGAAGACGTACATCATAAGGCTTATATTCGTAAAAATCATGAACGTTTGCAGCAAGAGTATTGCTTTGTAGTTACAGATGGAAAAGGAATTATTGCGATCGACACAATTGGTTACAATGTGCCAATTCGAAAGAGCAGACTTATACCGCGCCAAGAGCAGATGGTATATGAGATGGTAGAAAACGTACAAGCAGAAAAGTATGAGTTCCAAGTAGAAGAAATGGAAAAAGAACATCATATTTTATCACCATCACCTTTCATTATGAATGGCTTAACTCGTAAAGAAAGACAGCTTAAACAATTATTATTTATGGCGTTAGATCAATTACATACAACGAAAAACACAGCAGAAATTCGCTATTGGTTCACAGAGTGGGATCCATCAGCATACGGAATGGTACAACATATGGAATTTGAAGATATTTGGGCTAAACTGTATGATGAAGCGAAAACAGGCTGGTCTGAGAAGCACGAACAATTATGCGAGCGTCTCGTAAAAGGACAGCCATTTTTTGAAAAGTTATGGGAAATGGAAAACGAGCAAAAGGTAAATTAAAAAAACCGCCAATTGGCGGTTTTTTTAATTGGTACAACTTAGCTCCGGCTCCTAGCCCTTCGCGTCTAAGAACCTTCCCCACGAGAAGGTAAAAAGCACCTTCTGTGGGAAAGAACCTTAGCCGTCAGGGCTAAGCAGTCGCCTCCGCTTTTTATGTTACCTACGTTTTCTGCTTAGTCCCATTGCGTTTTCTACTTTGCGTAGTTGCTTGAATGCAACGCGGTTTGCTTTTTCGGCACCTTTGTCTAGAATTTCGTCTAGTTCTGGTGAGCTGATTAGTTCGTTATATTTGTCTTGGATTGGACGAATTGCTTCTACGACTACTTGTGCTAGGTCGCCTTTGAAGTCTCCGTATCCTTTGCCTTCGTACATTGCTTCGATGTCTTCAACTGTTTTTCCAGAGAATGAAGAGTAGATTGTTAATAAGTTAGAGATACCAGGTTTGTTTTCTTTATCGAATTTCACGATACCTTCAGAATCAGTTACGGCACTCTTAATTTTCTTTTCAATTGTTTTTGGTTCATCAAGCATGCTGATCATTGATTTTGGATTTGGATCAGATTTACTCATTTTTTTCGTAGGTTCTGTTAGTGACATAACGCGAGCCCCTACTTTTGGAATGCGAATTTCAGGAATTGTGAATACTTCACGGAAGCGCTTGTTGAAACGCTCTGCTAGGTCACGTGTTAATTCCATATGTTGTTTTTGATCATCACCAACAGGTACGATTTCAGTGTTGTAAAGTAAAATATCAGCAGCCATTAATGGTGGATACGTTAGTAATCCAGCTGGAACTGAATCTCTACCTGATGCTTTATCTTTATATTGCGTCATACGCTCTAATTCTCCAACGTAAGCAACTGATTGCATAATCCATCCTAGTTGAGCGTGTGCTGGCACTTCTGACTGTACAAATAAAGTAGCTTTTTCAGGATCGATACCGCATGCTACATAAAGTGCAGCAAGACTGCGGATATTTTTACGAAGTTGTACGGGATCTTGAGGTACTGTAATCGCATGTTGGTTTACAATACAGAAATAACAGTCGTGTTCATTTTGAAGCTCTGTAAATTGCTTCATAGCTCCTAAATAGTTTCCAAGTGTAATCGTTCCACTCGGCTGAATACCAGAAAAGATAACTGACATAAGTAATTCCTCCTAAATTTGAATGCGTGATGGGGGAAGAGAAGGCAAACAAAAAAGCCCATTCATCCCAAAAACTATAGGGACGAATGGACCGCGGTACCACCCTAATTATTTCACTACTGTGAAATCTCTCTAATCCATAATAACGTTTGGATATAACGCCAAAGCCTACTACTTTCGGTTCGGTTTGGTGCTCAAAAGCCCATTCCACATTGTACAATTACTTGTTCACACCAGCCACAAGCTCTCTGAAATTGCCTCAATATGTACTCTTCTTTATCATCGCATACATATAAATTTATTTATTGTTACCTGAGCTCTTTTAATATGAAAGAACTAAAGTTTTATAACAAAATGTTTTGCTGATTATTATATCATATGGGATAGTGTTTGCAAACTACATCAAAATAGTAAAGCTAATGAGAGTCGAGAACAGCCCAAGAACGATACCGGTAATGCAAATTGGATACGTCCATTTGAATGAATATGTTTTATAAATACGTTCTTTCTTATCGGTAGGTTCCTCTACTTCTTCAATTAAAGAGTCAATTTTTTTGTTCGTACCAAATACTCTTTGGAAAGCGTAAATTGTTACGTTAAAAAATCCATTTTGAAATATGAATAAAAAACCGCCTATAAGAATAAAAAATAGTGCGATATAAAACGAGATGTTGACAAAATTCAACAAAAATTGCGATGAAACGAGGAATGCGCCAATACTAGAAGCGATTATCGCTATGAAAATTAGTATACAAGTATGAAAAAAAACTTTATTCAAAATGTTCCCCTCCGTCAAAATATTACTAGAATTATTATACTATAAAAGCTATAATATGTACTAGAATTAATTTTTTGAAAATTATACGCAATTAAAGGTCTGATTTCAAGATGATAGTAGCAATGTTAACGTATCCCTTTACAAAAAAATTAAAAAATAAACATTTTATTAAAAATTTTAACAAAAAAACAAAAAACTATATTCACAATTGTTATATTATATGTATAATGAAAATTGTAGAAACTTGGAGATTATTCTTTCAATTCTACTTTTTTACAAGTGAGGGTACAGGAAGTGCAATTAGGGGAGGTAACACAACATGAAGAAAAAGATACCGTTAATACTTGCATCGACGTTGACAGTCAGTATGTTAGGGGCTTGTAGTTACCAAAAAGAGGATAATAAAGCAGGCGCAAAAGAAAAATCCTCAAATAAGCAAGTTTTAAATCTAACTGAGACAGCTGAAATTCCAACTATGGATACGACGTTATCGACAGATGCAACATCTTCTAACATCATGAATAACACAATGGAGGGATTATATCGTCTGGGGAAAGACGATAAACTTGTTCCAGGTGTCGCTAAATCTTATGAGAAATCAGAGGATGGCAAAAAGTATGTATTTAAGTTACGTGAAGATGCGAAATGGTCTAATGGTGAACCTGTAACAGCGAAAGACTTCGTTTATTCTTGGAGAAGAGCTGTAGATTCCAACACGGGTGCCAAGTTTGCTTACATACTATTTGATGTTAAAAATGCGGAGAAAGTTAACAAAAAAGAATTGCCAGTTGAAGAACTTGGTGTAAAGGCAATTGATGATCATACACTTGAAGTGGAATTAGATAACCCTGTTCCTTATTTTGTAAGTTTAACAGTCTATCCAACATTGTATCCTTTGAATGAGAAATTTGTAACAGAACAAGGAGCGAAATTTGGATTAGAATCCAATACGACACTTTACAATGGTCCATTCGTATTAAATGAATGGAAGCATGAACAAAGTTTCCAACTTAAGAAAAATCCAACGTATTGGGAAAATAAAGAAGTAAAACTTGAGGAAATAAACTTCAATATTGTTAAGGATCGTTCAACTGCTATAAATTTATATGAAACGAAAGCAATTGATCGTGTAGTGTTAACATCAGAGTTTGTAGATAAATACAAATCAGATGCTGATTTCAAAACGATTAAGAGACCATCTACACAATTTATTCGCTTAAATGAAAAGAATAAATTTTTAGCAAATAAAAATATCCGAAAAGCAATTGCAATGTCCTTTGAACGTGAAAATATCGGAAAAGTTATCTTAAACGATGGTTCAGAGGGTATATATGGTTTTGTTCCGAAAGGCTTAGCAAAAGGTCCGAATGGAAAAGACTTCCGTGAAGAAAACGGAAAGCTTATAAAAGAGGATATTAAAGAAGCTCAAAAATACTGGGAAGCTGGTAAAAAAGAACTTGGTGTAGACAAAGTAGAGTTAGAGCTATTAAACTTTGATACTGATGATGCGAAAAAAATCGGAGAGTACTTAAAAGGCCAATTTGAAAAGAACTTACCAGGTTTAACAGTTCCAACTAAAATGCAGCCATTTGCACAAAAATTAAAACTTGAAGCAAGTGGAGATTATGCAATGTCATATGCGGGATGGAGTCCAGATTATATGGATCCAATGTCATTCCTTGAAATGTATACGACAGGTAATGCACAAAACAAAGTAAATTATGCAAATCCAGCATATGATGATTTAATTAAAAAAGCAAAAACAGAAGTTGATGTACAAGCTCGCTGGGATGCTCTATTAAAGGCAGAAAAACAACTGCTTGAAGATGCAGCGATAGCTCCAGTATATCAACCAGGAAAAGCTTATTTACAACGCCAATCTATTACAGGTCTATTAGAACATAAATATGGCGGGGAATTTAGCTATAAGTGGGTTGAACTCAAAAACTAAAAATGGTTTCCATCATGAATAAGGGTATATGCCTATGATGGGCATGTGCTCTTATTTTTAAAAAATAAAAGTAAGAATATTTTAAACTATCTTATTGCTTTTGAGAAAAACGGGGAGGTGCTTGACTATGGGACGTTATGTATTAAAACGTTTCGTGTACATGGCTTTGACATTATTTTTAATTACTACACTGACTTTCTTTTTGATGAAATTACTTCCGGGTTCTCCGCTTAAAAACCAGGAGAAGTTATCACCGGCACAAAAAGAAATCATTCTTGAAAAATATGGTTTAAATGATCCAGTGCCAGTTCAATATGCACGTTACTTAGGTAACTTAGCAAAAGGTGATTTAGGGGTATCATTCCAATATGATAACCGTCCAGTAACAGATATGATTGTGGATCGCATTGGACCATCAGCACAACTTGGTTTACAAGCGATTATATTAGGAACATTTATCGGTTTAATTTTAGGAATCATTGCGGCACTTCGTAACAATACGTGGGTCGATTATGGGGCGACAATTATTTCCGTACTCGGGATGTCGGTACCATCGTTCGTATTCGCCGCATTACTACAATATTTCGTAGGGGTAAAACTTGGATGGTTCCCAGTAGCATTCTGGAAAGGACCAGAGTTTACAGTAATGCCTACAATCGCTTTATCGATGGCAGTTATCGCAACAATTGCACGTTTCGCTCGTGCGGAGTTGATTGAAGTTATGCAAGCTGACTACATTTTAACAGCGAAAGCGAAAGGAATTAGCCAAGGCGTTATCATTATCAAACACGCACTTCGCAACGCGTTAATTCCAGTTGTAACAATTTTAGGACCAATGGTTGCAGGATTAATTACAGGTACATTAGTTATTGAGCAAATTTATGCTGTACCAGGACTAGGGGAACAGTTCGTTAAATCTATTACAGTGAATGACTATACAGTTATTATGGGAACTACAATTTTCTATAGTGCGATTTTCATCTTAGTTATTTTCATTGTTGATATTTTATACGGAATTATTGATCCTCGTATTCGTTTAGCGGGAGGGAAAAAATGATGAAAGATGTACAAAAATTATCTCCAGATTTATTTCAACAAGCCAATCAAAATAATGTTGATAATGAAGTCATTGCCCGTCCAAGCTTAACGTTTTGGCAAGATGTAAGAAGACGTTTGTTCCAACATAAAGGGGCAATGTTCGGTTTAGTTTTATTAGCGCTTATTATCTTACTAGCAATTTTAGGACCGATGGTAAGTAAGCATTCGTATAAAGAGCAAGACTTAGGTCGTGCGAAATTACCACCGAAAATTCCAGTTATTGAAAATGTTCATTGGCTACCATTTGACGGTACAGATCAATATGGCGTTGACCAATATGAAAAACGTGATATTAAAGAGTATTTCTGGTTTGGTACAGATGATCTTGGCCGCGATTTATGGACAAGAACATGGGAAGGTACACGTGTATCGTTATATATCGCTCTTTTAGCAGCAGCGATTGACTTAGTAATTGGGGTTGCTTATGGAGGTATTTCAGCGTTCTATGGCGGTAGAGTAGATAACATTATGCAACGTGTTATGGAGATTATTAACGGTATTCCATACTTAATCATCGTTATTTTAATGGTAATCATTATGGGATCTGGTATATGGTCAATTACACTCGCAATGGCAATTACAGGTTGGATAG
This sequence comes from Bacillus basilensis, assembly GCF_050630465.1. Taxonomy (NCBI): domain Bacteria; kingdom Bacillati; phylum Bacillota; class Bacilli; order Caryophanales; family Bacillaceae; genus Bacillus; species Bacillus basilensis. Next base: position 405,039 of record NZ_JBNTQO010000004.1, read on the forward strand.
GGATGTCGCGTATCGTTCGTGGACAAATCCTAAAATTAAAAAACCAAGAATATGTATTAGCATCTCGTACATTAGGTGCAACAAATACACAATTAATTGTAAAACACTTAATCCCGAACGTAATGGGACCAATTATCGTAATGACAATGTTTACAATTCCAACAGCGGTGTTTGGTGAGGCGTTCTTAAGCTTCATCGGTTTAGGTATTCAGCCACCATTCGCATCACTTGGTTCTCTTGTAAATGACGGTTATAAATCAATTCAAACGTATCCACATATGATGTTCATCCCAGCGGTTGTCATCAGTATGTTAATCTTAGCATTCAACTTAATGGCAGACGGATTACGCGACGCGTTAGATCCAAAAATGCGTAAGTAAAAGAGGGGAGAAGTAAAAATGAAAACATTGCTAGAGGTAAAAGATTTGCAAGTCTCCTTTGATACACATGCAGGTGAAGTACAAGCTGTACGCGGTGTTACTTTTGATTTGAAAAAAGGAGAAACATTAGCGATTGTAGGAGAATCTGGTTCTGGGAAATCAGTTACTTCTAAAGCGTTAATGGGATTAATTCCGAATCCTCCAGGTCGTATTAAAAACGGTGAAATCATATTTGAAGGTCGTGACTTAACGAAATTAACAGAAAAAGAAATGCAACAAGTGCGCGGTAAAGATATCGCGATGATTTTCCAAGATCCAATGACATCATTAAACCCAACGATGACAATTGGAAATCAAATTATGGAAGGCCTTATTAAACACCAAGGAATGAGTAAAGCAGATGCACGTAAAGTTGCATTAGAATTAATCGACCTTGTAGGTATTCCAAATCCGGAAGCGCGCTTAAAACAATATCCTCACCAATTCTCAGGTGGTATGAGACAGCGTGTAGTTATTGCGATGGCGTTAGCTTGTAACCCAAAATTATTAATTGCCGATGAGCCGACAACAGCGCTAGACGTTACAATTCAGGCGCAAATTTTAGAGCTTATGAAAGACATTCAGCAAAAAACAGAAGCGGCAATCATTTTCATTACGCATGACTTAGGTGTAGTGGCAAACGTTGCTGATCGCGTGGCAGTTATGTACGCTGGTAAAGTTGTTGAAATCGGAACTGTAGATGAAATTTTCTACAATCCAAAACATCCGTACACTTGGGGCTTAATTGCATCTATGCCAAGTTTAGATGGTTCAGAAGAAGAGCTATATGCAATCCCTGGAACGCCTCCAGATTTATTGAAGCCGCCAAAGGGAGATGCTTTTGCACCACGTAACCCACAGGCACTGAAAATTGATTTTGAAATGGACCCACCTTTATTTAAAGTAAGTGATACACACTATGCGGCAACTTGGTTACTTCACGAGCAAGCTCCAGAAGTAAAACCGCCGGCAGTCGTTGAAAAACGCATTCTTCAAATGAAAGCAGGTGAACAACATGACTAAACAACGTGAGAAATTAATTGAAGTAAAAAATGTAAAGCAGCACTTCGACGTGAGTGGTGGTGTTGTCAAAGCGGTTAATGATATTTCATTTGATATTTACCGCGGAGAAACATTTGGTCTTGTAGGAGAATCAGGTTGTGGTAAATCGACAACTGGAAGAACGATTATTCGTTTATATGATGCAACTGCTGGTGAAGTATTGTTCGATGGTGAAAATGTACATGGTAAAAAATCACGCGCAGAACTGAAGAAGTTCAACCGTAAAATGCAAATGATTTTCCAAGATCCATATGCATCATTAAATCCTCGTATGACAGTAGGGGATATTATCGCAGAAGGTATTGATATTCACGGATTAGCAAAAGGCAAAAAAGAGCGTATGGAACGTGTTCATGAGCTGTTAAATACAGTTGGTTTAAATAAAGAGCACGCAAACCGTTTCCCGCATGAATTCTCAGGTGGACAACGTCAACGTATCGGTATCGCACGCGCACTTGCTGTAGAACCTGAATTTATCATTGCCGATGAGCCAATCTCAGCACTTGACGTATCAATCCAGGCGCAAGTTGTAAACTTACTGAAAAAGTTACAAAAAGAAAAAGGTTTAACATACTTATTCATTGCCCATGATTTATCAATGGTAAAATACATTAGTGACCGCATTGGCGTAATGTATCGTGGTCAAATCGTTGAGCTAACAACAAGTGATGAGTTATATGCGAATCCAATTCATCCATATACAAAATCACTATTATCAGCAATTCCACTTCCAGATCCAGATTATGAGCGTAATCGTAAACGTATTGTATACGATCCGTCACAGCATGATTATGGTAGTGAAGCACCAACAATGCGTGAAATTCGCCCAGGACATTTCGTGTTATGTTCTGAAGCGGAATATAAGAAATATAAAGAGATTTATCAATAATCAAAAGAGCCATTCTTCCGTTACAGAAGGATGGCTCTTTTTCTACTATATAAACAGTTGTATTGTTAACATTTGTTGGTAAGTGAATATAAATGTTATTTACCAATGAATTCATCTTGATTAAACGAGTGTTATTGCACCTGAACAGAAACAGTCTCTTCTTTTTCTTCAGGTGTAACGAGTGCATAACGCTCCCATGCTCTGCTTTTCCAGCGGAAGAACATAATAATGGCACGCGTCCATTCGTCAATAGCAATCGCTAGCCAAATACCAATGAGCCCCATATCTAAATGGAAGGCGAAAAAGTAACCGAGTGGTAAACTCATTAACACCATAGAGAATGCACCGATTAAAACTGGGTACTTTGCATCACCAGCTGCACGAAGTGAATTGATGATAACGATGTTCATCGTACGTCCCGTTTCAAGTAGTACACTTAGTAAAAGAACTGACGCACCTAATGTAATAATGTGCGGATTATCTGTAAATAGCCCCATTAATTGTGTGCGGAATGTAATAACGAGAGCAACCATACATAAAGTGACTCCAATTGCCCATTTTACACTTTTCCATACACGTTCATACGCTTCATCTTTTTCACCACCGCCAACGAGGCGCCCGATAATAATTGCTGTTCCCATACCGATTGCAATAGCGAATAAATAAGTAAACATAGAGATGTTAGTAGCGTATTGTCTAGCCGCTAATGATTCTGTTCCTAAGTATGTTGCATAGTATAAGAAGACAATTTGGCAAGCTTGATACATAACCTGCTCAAATGCAGATGGAATCCCGATCTTTAAAATTTTCCCGATGTATTCTTTTGATAAGGTGAAGTAATATTGTAATTTCACACGGTATTCCATAACGCGGTACAGTAACCAGAAGAAAACGATAAGTGCGATTAGCCTGCTGACAGCAGAAGAAATGGCAGCCCCTTGTACACCGAGTTCTGGAAAACCGAATTTCCCGAAAATGAGTACGTAGTTTCCAGCGATATGAATAATATTCATTCCAAGTGAAATAAACATCGCTTGCTTTGTGAAGCCATGTACGCGGATAATTGCGGCTAATGAATTAATAATAGCTTGAAGGAAAATAGCTCCTCCGACGATAGATAAATAGCTTTGTGCATACATGAGTACATCGCCTTGTAAGTTCATTGCCATCATCATATGTTTTGAAAATAAAAGAAAACCAGCGCTTATAACGAGTCCGACCACTAAATTTAATGTGACGGCTAAAGCTGATATTTTAGATGCTTCCATAAAACGTTTGGAACCGAGGTATTGAGATACGACGATAGCTGCGCCGTTCCCGATGACTTCTAGTACCAAAATAGCGATATGGAGATATTGATTCGCTGCACCAACCCCAGATACAGCATCGTCTGATAATGCACTTAACATGAAAGTATCAGCGATCCCCATTAACATAAATAGAAAAACTTCTAGAAAAATAGGCCATGTTAATAAGAATAAACTTAGTTTCTCAGTAGGCCCGTTTTTTGCCTGAATTGCTGTCATGTCCGTCCCCTCTTTACCGATATCTATTTTTAGCAAAGTGTATCGTAACATACTTTCTTATCCTTTGCACTCATTTTAACCTACATATCTTTATTATGAAGGGAGCGCTATTTTATGATAAAAAGAGAAGGATAATTATGCGAAAAGTATTATGAGATATAAATTTTGTTTTTCTCTGATAATTTAGAAAAATATAAAAATAACTATTTTCAACGCTTTAGTAAGGAAAAACAGCAATATGAAACGTTTACAAAGGTTTATTTTTTAACAGAAAATTTTAATGAAATAGAAATATAAATATACAAAAAATATATTTGTGTGTATAATATGAATTATTAGAACATATATATATTTCTTTTTGTTTGAAAATGAAAGGGCTAACATTTTTGTGGAGGGTGGAAGTATGAAAAAAAAGATGCCAGTTTTTGTAGTATCAACAGTAGCGATGAGCATGATGTTAGGGGCATGTAGCTACCAAAAAGATGAGCCGCAAGCGAACGCAAAAGGGGATAGCGGGAAAAGCGGTGCGAAGCAAGTCATTAATCTAACAGAAGTGTCTGAAATTCCGACAATGGATACAACACTTGCCTCGGATGCTGCTTCTTCAAAAGTTATGAATAATACAATGGAAGGGCTATATCGACTTGGGAAAGGCGATAAGTTAGTTCCGGGGGTAGCGAAATCCCATACGAAATCTGAAGATGGTAAAAAATATACATTTAAATTGCGTGAAGACGCTAAATGGTCGAATGGTGATCCTGTAACAGCAAAAGATTTTGTATATGCATGGCAAAGAGCAGTTAACCCTGATACGGCAGCGAAATCAGGATATATTATGCTTGATGTGAAAAATGCAGAGAAAATTAATAAAAGAGAGCTATCACCGGATCAATTAGGTGTAAAAGCGATAGATGATTATACATTTGAAGTTGAATTGGATAATCCAGTTCCATATTTTCTTGATTTAACGGTGTACCCACTATTTTTCCCATTAAATGAGAAGTATATGAAAGAACAGGGAGAAAAATTTGGTTTGGAAGCAAATACAACTTTGTATAACGGTCCATTTGTATTAAATGAATGGAAACATGAACAAAGTTTCCGATTAAAGAAAAATCCAAGCTATTGGGATCAAAAAGAAGTGAAATTAGAAGAAGTTAATTTTAATGTTGTAAAAGATACAGGAGCAGCTGTTAATTTGTATAATACGAATGCGATTGACAGAGTTGGTTTATCTGCGGAATTAGTTGATAAGTATAAAGGGCAACAAGATTTTAAAACAATTAATGATCCAACTGTATTCTTCTTACGTTTTAATCAAAAAAATCCAGCTTTAGCTAACAAAAATATTCGTAAGGCTATTTCTAGTGCATACGATCGAGATGGTATTGGTGAGGTTATTTTAAACAACGGTTCTAAGGGAGCTTACGGTTTAGTACCATCTGATTTTGTTAAGGGACCAGATAAGCAGGATTTCAGAAAAGAAAATGGAAAACTTTCAAAAGTCGATGTGAAGGAAGCTAAAAAATTCTGGGAAGCAGGAAAGAAAGAATTAGGTAAAGATAAAATAGAAATAGAATTTTTAAACTTTGATAATGAAGAATCTAAGAAAATTGGTGAGTATGTAAAGGGAGAATTAGAAAAGAATTTACCGGGTCTAACAGTAACAATTAAGATGCAGCCATTTGCACAAAAATTAAAACTTGAAGATAGTGGACAGTTTGATATTTCATTTACTGGATGGGGACCTGATTTCCCTGATGCAATCACATTCCTTGATATGTTTATAACAGATGGTTCACAAAATAAAATGAGTTATTCTAATGCCCAGTATGATGACCTTATTAAAAAGGCAAAGCAAGAAGGTTCGGATGTAAAAGGACGTTGGAATGACCTGTTAAAAGCAGAAAAAATCTTATTTGAGGATGCAGCAATTGCACCAGTATTCCAACGTGGTAGATCTATATTAGAAAGAGAAACAATTAAAGATGTATATATCCACAAATATGGCGGCGAATTAAGCTTTAAGTGGGCATCTGTAGAAAAATAAAAAAAGCAGGCTAACCGCCTGCTTTTTTTAATACGTACGTTTCTTATAAATGCCTTTCCCGCCAACTTGATTCCAGCCGGATTGGACATCCAAGCTTTTATTAACAAACTTCATCTTTTCTTTTCCGCCAAAGAGTTTTTCACCGATGCTATTTGTAATGACACCAATCAATGCTGTTATTCCGATGATGAGGGCCGCAACAGTGACAAAATCAATAAAAAAAGCAATCATTTGCAAATTCCCCCTTTGCCTGTCTGTATTTTTATTGTATGAGATAAAAGATAAAAAAGAAAGAAATGTCAGAAAAATAATTGATTTATTTTAGAAATCGTATAGACATAAATGAGAATGTTTGTTAAAATGAGAACAAATGTTCTTTTTGATTCTCACTTATATAGTCTTACATTTCTTAATTGATTTATCAGGAAAAGGTAAGAAAACGTTCTCTTTTTCATAGGAAAGATTATGAGAAAATAATTATATATCACATGAAAAATCTATGAAAAGCAAGCGTTAAGAGGGTTGGAGATTAGTGTTAAAGAACAGTTAATGTAAGTGTGGTCATGTTACATAGCAGTGGAATACACGGAAGAGTTTTCTCAATTAGAAGGAAATTTACTGTATATTTCTTGCAAAATCTATTGTATAATGATTATAGAAGTTACTTATTAAAAGTAATTGTTGTTTGCTAAAAGTTGTTGCTTACATGAAATGCGATTTTTGCACTTTGTTTTAAGACAAGGTATCGCAAAAAATTGCTGGATTTAGAAATTTAAACTGTAATTAGTACAGAATTTGTACTCTTTAAGGAGAGTGAGCTTTGTATGGTAACATTATATAGTTCTCCAAGCTGTACGTCTTGTAGAAAGGCGAAGTTATGGCTAGAGGAAAATCATATTCCTTATACAGAACGTAATATTTTCTCAGATCCATTAACAATTGAGGAAATTAAAGAGATTTTACGTATGACAGAAAGCGGAACGGATGAGATTATTTCTACTCGTTCGAAAGTTTTCCAAGAATTAAATGTAAACTTAGAGTCTTTACCACTTCAAGATTTATATAAGATGATTCGTGACTATCCAGGGATTTTACGTCGTCCAATTATGATTGACGAGAAACGCCTTCAAGTAGGTTACAATGAAGACGAAATCCGCCGCTTCTTACCCCGTACAGTAAGAACGTTCCAATTGCGTGAAGCACAGCGTCTTGTAAATTAATTATAATAATATGAAAACCTTCTACCTATTATATAGTAGAAGGTTTTTTTTAATGTTTCACATTGCGTAATCGAACTTGTTGAACGATAAAGCCGATGCATAAAATGGTAAAAATAAACAAGTACGGAATGTTTGCAGTGAAACTCGGGTTGTTATGAAAAAAGGTTGCAAGTCGGTCTTCATGTGTGACCATTTTCCCTGCTGTATAGGAGAGAATCGCTGCCCCGCAATAAATGAGGAATGGAAAGCGTTCCATAAGTATTAAAATGAGTTTGCTGCCCCAAATAATAATCGGGATAGAAATGAGTAAGCCGATTATTACGAGTGAAAATCTTCCGTGAGCTGCTCCTGCAATGGCAATAACGTTGTCAAATCCCATAACGAGATCCGCGAATACTATTGTACGCACAGCTTGAAATAAAGTTGTTTTTCCTTGAATAGAAGAAAGATCGTTGCTATTATCAGTTAGTAAATTTACTGCAATTAATGTAAGTAAAACGCCCCCGGTCAGTTGCAGAAATGGAATGTCGAGTAAATAGACAGCTAGTATAGTAAGGACAATTCTTAGTACGATTGCTAAAAGAGTACCAATCAAAATGGCTTTATTTCGCTTTGGTTCAGGTAAATTTCGGCTAGCTAGTGCGATGACAATTGCGTTGTCACCACCTAATACAACATCGATACCGACAATCATTAGTACAGATGTTAAAAACTCTAAGTCCATTCGTCTGCCTCCATTTATGATGTTTTAATAAGCGAACTATATGTATGTTGTGAAGAGAGAGACTAAATAATCTTCTCTAATAACAGTTTCACTTTATTACAGTGTACGGGGGAAGGTGGAAATGTATGTCCAAATTTTTTATTAGTGAGAAATCGCTATAATGATATATTTGTGTAGATGGTTGAATAAAGGTAGGCATATAACTATTTTTGTAAAATAAATCGATTTTATTTCCATTCTGGAGAATCTTATCATAAAATGAGAGTACAAGAATCTATTGATTTGTCATATGAGTGGGGAATCCCTTCATAACAATTCTAAGCAGGAAGGGAGAGTTGTATTTTGGATATTGAAAGAATCAATGACCATACGATGAAATTTTTTATTACGTACATTGATATAGAGGACAGAGGGTTTAATCGTGAAGAGATTTGGTACGACCGCGAACGAAGTGAAGAGCTCTTTTGGGAGATGATGGACGAAGCTCGTGATCATGATGATTTCTTTATTGATGGGCCGTTATGGATTCAAGTGCAAGCAGTCGATAAAGGGATTGAAGTACTTGTCACGAAAGCAGAGCTTTCAAAGGATGGACAAAAGTTAGAACTACCGATAGGTGTAGATAAAATTATAGACATTCCTCTAGATGAAGGTATTGAATCATTATTCCAGCAAGAATTAGTGGAAGAGGTAGAAGAACAAGCAGGAACAAACTTTAACGAAGATGGTACGTTTGGCTTTTTAATTAAGTTTAATGATTTTGAAGATGTCATTTCATTAAGTCATCGTCTTATCTTTGAGGATATAAAAGATGAGCTATATTCATTTGAGAACCGCTATTATGTATATGTGGAATTCGATGAAGTGCTACATGATGAAGAAGAAATTGATCGTATTTTAAGTATTGTTTTAGAATACGGAGAAGAATCAACTTTAACAATTCATCGTGTAAGTGAGTATGGGAAACAAATTGTGAAAGAGCATGCGCTTGAAACAATTCGCAATAATTTTCCTGCTAAAACGTAGGCCGATTTCTGTAGTATGAAATCGGCTTTTTATATGAAGAATAGGAAAGCTTTCTTAGTAAGGAGGTAAGAGATGAAAAATACGTTAAAGTTGATTTTCTTTGTTTTACTATTGTTCGCATTATTTGTTTCGTTACGTATGTTTATTGATGTTGCATTTTATTCGGATGTAATTGGGATAAAAGATGTTTCGATTTTAGGTATTATTAGTATTTTATTTACGGTATCTGCATTTTTAATTGGCTGCGTTATTTTCTTAGAGAACCGTCATCCGTCTAAAACACTTACATGGCTCATTGTGTTAGGTATTTTTCCGGTATTTGGATTCTTCGCTTATTTATTATTTGGACAGAACTTTCGGAGGAAGAGAATGTTCCAAAAGAAGGCGCTGCTCGATGAACAAGCGTTTTTACAATATAAGGGGCATGAAGATTACGAAGAACGGATTTTGCGCAATCATAAGCATCAAGAGTTGTTATTTCGTTTAGCGGATCGCTTAGGCGCTTTAAATATTTCATTTCAAACTGAAACGAGAACATTAACAAATGGAGATGAAACGTTTCAGGCCATTTTAGATGGATTAAAACGAGCGAAACACCACATTCATATGGAATATTACATTGTGCGTGATGATAAGCTTGGAACAGAAATTAAAGATATTTTAATACAAAAATCAAAAGAAGGCGTAGTCGTTCGTTTTTTGTATGATGCGGTTGGTAGTTTTAAATTATCAAAATCGTATATTGCAGAATTAAACGATGCAGGTGTCGAAATGATTCCGTTCTTTCCTGTGCGCTTTCCGATTTTAAACGATAAGATTAATTATCGAAACCACCGGAAAATCGTTATTATTGATGGAAATGAAGGATTTGTAGGAGGTTTAAATATTGGTGATGAATATTTAGGGAAGGATAAGTACTTCGGCTTTTGGCGAGACACGCATTTATATTTGCGTGGTGAAGCTGTACAAAGTTTACAGCTTATTTTCCTTCAAGATTGGTTTTATATGACTGGTGAGGCTGTGCTAGCCCCTGAATATTTACAAGCGAAAGCAGTTGAGGGGGATCATTGGGGAGGTGTGCAGCTCGTTGGAGGTGGACCAGATAATAAATGGGAAACCATTAAACATTTATATTTTGCCATGATTGCTTCAGCGCGGAAATCCATTTGGATTGCGACGCCGTATTTCATTCCGGATGATGATATTTTATCCGCATTAAAGGTAGCGGCACTTGCTGGTATTGATGTTCGTTTGTTAATGCCGAGTAAGCCTGATAAGCGCACTGTCTTTTACGCATCGAGATCGTACTTCCCAGAGCTTTTAGATGCAGGGGTAAAGATATATGAATATGAAAAAGGTTTTCTCCATAGTAAAGTTGTCATTGTCGATTCTGATTTAGCTTCAATTGGGACAGCTAATATGGATATGAGAAGTTTTCATTTGAACTTTGAAGTAAATGCCTTTTTATATGATACAGATAGCATTCGAAAACTTGTTCAAGATTTTAAAGACGATTTAGAAGAATCCAGTGAAATTCATGTCGATCGTTTTCATAAAAGGCGTCTTCATAGACGAATTGTTGAATCAACGTATCGCCTATTATCGCCTTTATTATAAAAAGAGATGTCCGAAATTGGGACATCTCTTTTTTAAAGGAATTTGTAACAAATTGTAGAATATAAGGAGCTGAAAGGGTGTGATTCCGATATTTATCGCCAAAAGAGAAAACGGAGAAAAAATTCATCTACTCTATCATCATGATGAAGAGCTTTTACACCGTATGCGTAAAATGGAGAGCTTCTTTTGCATAGCTTGTGGGAAGGAAGTGCAAATGAAATTAGGGAAACAAAAAAAGTGGCATTTTGCTCATAAGAAAGTGGATTCATGTTTAGCATTTTATGAAGCAGAATCTATATATCATATGCATGGTAAAGAATTGTTATATAGGTGGTTCGAACAGCAAAATTTTCATGTAGATATAGAGCATTATCTTCCAGAGATTCAGCAACGACCAGATATTTTCATAGAGAGAGCAGGGAGAAAAATTGCGATTGAATACCAGTGTGCAAATCTTTCTATAGAGCAGTTGTACAAACGAACCTATTCGTATTGGCAAGTTGGTATACAGGTCATTTGGATCATTGGTGGAAATCAATTGAAAAAGCAATCTGCCTATTGGATGAAATTCTCCTCACTTATGGCTTTCTCCTTACAATCTTATCCTCAGCCACTTCTTATTTTCTTCTGTTCAAAACAAAAATCATTTATGAAATGCGCATTTATCACTTCATTTTCTACAAGCGTCTCTTTCTCGCATATTATATATTTACCAATTGAAACGACTACTTTTGAAATGCTCTTTTCTTCTGTTCCTTTCCAAAAGGAAATATTAGACCGAGAATGGAAGAAGCGAAAGGACTATTTTCGTCAAAACGCTCTGCCTATTTGGAATTATAATCATAAGTCATTATTACGCCTCTTATATCAATGTAAATGTACCCCAGCAAATTTTCCTTCTGAAATCGGTGTGCCGCTCCCGTCTTCATTTGCTTTTCAAACAAATCCATTTATATGGCAAGCTTTTCTATATATGAAGTGTGTAGGTGAGCTTATGGTAGGGGATTGCCTTTCCCTTCAATATGTGTGTAGTTATGTGAAAAAGTATACGAAAAGGTGCATGCTCCCGTACTTTTCACAGCATATATGGAAAGTGGCGGTTACTGAATATATGACATTTTTATGCTATACAGGTATATTGCAGAAAGTAGGGACTTATAAGTACCGAAAAATAAGGGGGATAACTATGTTAAAAACAGAGCAGGAAGTTATGAAATATGATGAAGTTTGCTTAGCGTATGCCTTATCTTTATTTGAGGCAAAGTACAACATGAGAGAAGGAAAAGGGGATATAATAAAGACTGATCCTGAAGGAATTACATAAGAAAAAATCGAATTGTATGTAAGTAGAGATATTTAAAGGAGGGCTTAAAGGATGTCTGAACAAAACACAGCAAAAACATTACCAGATCGCAACGAGATTGAAGAATCAAGTACGTGGCGATTAGAAGATATTTTCCAAACGGATGCAGAATGGGAAAAAGAATTTCAAGCTATTAAAGATTTATTACCGAAGTTAACTGAATTTAAAGGGAAACTTGGTGACTCTGCGAACAATTTACTTGAAGCATTGCAATATGAAGATGAAATTTCAATGCGATTAGGTAAGCTATATACATATGCACATATGCGTTACGATCAAGATACAACAAACTCTGTGTATCAAGCATTAAATGATCGCGCGACAAATTTATATTCACAAGTATCCAGTAGTACAGCATATATTGTGCCTGAAATTTTATCGATTTCAGAAGATACACTGCAAACATTCTTGAAAGAAAATAGAGACTTAAGTATATATGAACATGCATTAGAAGAAATTACGCGTCAACGCCCGCACGTATTATCTGAAGCAGAAGAGGCTCTATTAGCAGAAGCATCTGAAGTAATGAGTGCATCAAGTAATACATTTGGTATGTTGAATAATGCGGATTTGAAATTCCCATCTATTAAAGGTGAGGATGGAGAAGAAGTAGAAATTACACATGGTCGTTACATTCAGTTTTTAGAAAGTGATGATCGTCGTGTACGCGAAGATGCATTCAAAGCTGTATATGAAACGTACGGAAAATATAAGAACACATTTGCAAGTACGTTAAGCGGAGCGGTGAAGCGTAATAATTTCAATGCGCGCGTTCGCAAATACGATTCTGCACGTCAAGCTGCATTAAGTAATAATAATATTCCTGAAGCGGTGTATGATCAACTTGTTGAATCCGTAAATGATAATTTACACTTGCTACATCGTTACATTGATATTCGTAAGCGTGCACTAGGACTTGATGAGCTTCATATGTATGATTTATATACACCACTTGTACCAGAAGTGAAAATGAACGTGAAGTATGAAGAAGCACAAGACATGTTATTAAAGTCTTTAAACGTCCTTGGTGATGAGTATGTTGACATTTTAAAAGAAGCATATGAAAATCGCTGGGTAGATGTGTATGAGAATAAAGGAAAGCGAAGCGGAGCATATTCATCTGGTGCATATGGAACAAATCCGTATATTTTAATGAACTGGCATGATAATGTAAATAATTTATTTACGCTTGCTCATGAGTTTGGTCATTCCGTGCATAGTTACTATACAAGAAAAACGCAGCCGCACGTATACGGTGATTATTCAATCTTCGTTGCGGAAGTAGCATCAACTTGTAATGAAGCGTTACTAAACGATTATTTATTAAAAACGACAGAAGATAAGAAAGAGCGTCTATACTTATTAAATCATTATTTAGAAGGATTCCGTGGTACTGTATTCCGTCAAACGATGTTCGCAGAGTTTGAGCATATTATTCATAAGAAAGTACAAGAGGGGCATGCGGTTACGCCAGACATGTTAACGGAGATCTACTATGGTTTAAATAAGAAATATTTCGGTGATGCTTTAGTAATCGATGAAGAAATTGGTTTAGAGTGGTCTCGTATTCCGCACTTCTACTATAATTATTACGTATACCAATACGCAACAGGATTTAGTGCTGCAACGGCTCTATCTAAACAAATTTTAGAAGAAGGGCAACCAGCAGTAGAACGTTACATTAATGAGTTCTTAAAAGCAGGAAGCTCGGATTATCCAATTGAAGTGCTGAAAAAGGCTGGAGTAGATATGGCATCTCCAGAACCGGTAAAAGAAGCACTACAAGTATTTGAAGAGAAATTAAATGAATTAGAAGCATTATTATTTGAAGAGAAGTAATAAAAAGACGAGGGATTTACCTCGTCTTTTTGTTTGGATGTTATTTTGTCGATATTTGTCGAGGGAATAAAACGAATTTCCTTCTTTTTTCTAAATTAGAAGGCAGTTTTGCAGTTGGTTTTTGTAGTTAAAACCCTTTAAAGCGTTTTTTATGGTTGAAATAAGAGAGAGCGATGACAATGACTCCAAATAAAAGAGGGAAGGCGATAATTTTAGGGAAAGCTTGTAGTAGAGAGAGGATGTACAAGAAAAAAGAAACGATGATAGCTAGTAAAATTAGTAAAATATACGTTTTTTTCATACAGAACACCTCCAAAAGAGCTTTTTTATAGCTTATTCAGAAATGAAAACGTTTAGAATGTGACAAAAGTGTGAAATTCGACAAAAGGGGTTGTCATCTGACGTCGAATCTTGTAATATAATAAGCGTGAACGAATTCACATACAAACATATACCCCTTTGTTTGAACGTGAAAATTTCTCCCATCCCCTTTAATATTTTTATAAGCCGTAAAGAAAAAGACCTGGTGTTTACACCAGGTCTTTTTCTTTTGCTATCCATTTCCAATAACGCTCACATTTTACGTCAATCATTTGTACTTTTCGTTTCAGTTGTAATTTTTTTAGTTCACGCTCGATCTCTTGCTGCGAACAGTCGTATATAAATGCAACTTCTTTTGAAGATATAAATTGTGTTGCTTCTAGTAACACTTCTAAAGGCGGTAATGGTTCTGGCCCGATTTCACATTTTACAAGTTCTTTTAATAATTGTACGTATACATCATAGGAATAAGTTCCAGCGATTTTAATACCTTCTTCATCTGAATTCGCATGAAAAAATACGAGAGAAGGTATTTCGGTAATATGCATCTCATTTGTGAATTTCAAGTCACATTGGAAAGCTTTTTTTGCGCTGGCGGAATATAGGTCTTTTTTAAATTCCTCTACATCAATGTCGCTATCTTTTGCACATGCAAGTAATAATTCGCAGTCTGGGTTTGATACATTTTCAAGGAAAATGTATTCTTGGAGTTTTCGCAAAAACTTCGAACCTGCTTTTCGACCCTGTAACTCCGCTGCCTTAATTGCCATCGAAACTAAATATGGTGTTGATGATGCCTCTTGCATATGTACTTTTCCATCACATGAAAAACCTTGTAAACTTGTCGTCTTTTCCCACACAAATCGAATATTAGCAGGTTTATTCCATTTGTGTGAGGAAGCGTTCGTTCCGTCCACTTTTCCAGTTACAATATGACGAATAGAGAAGTATCTCCCATATTCAAGCCATAGTTTAATAATAAAGGGTTCAATTTCCCAGCAATCTTTACAAAGTGGATCAATAAATAAATATGCTTCTACAGACTTATGCTCACATGCGGAAGGAGATGGCATATTGATATGCTTTGCTTCCTGTTTATCCATTATATTTCACCTGTTTCGTTTGGAGTATTAACCATATGCTGAGCAGTTAATGCTAAACGTTCAAAAACGAACTCTCTTATATGACCGTGCACTCCTGTGTCATCCATTGCTTGCTCCATGCATGATAGCCAAGCCTCTGCTCGTTTTGGCGTAATCTCAAACGGAAGATGGCGTGCTCTTAACATAGGATGACCATGTTCTTCAGTGTACAAATTAGGACCACCTAAATATTGTGTTAAAAATTGTTTCTGCTTCCTAGCGGTTTCTGTTAAATCATCCGGGAAGATGGGAGATAGGTCAGGGTGCTTACTGACATAGGAATAAAATGTGTCTACTAATATTGCAATGCATTGTTCACCGCCAATTGCTTCAAATGGTGTCATCGGTTGCTTGCTCATCCTTTATAAACTCCTTTTTCCATGAAATGTATATCTATTGTAGCAATGGAATGTTAGGGAGGGCAAATAAACAGCCTTCATAACATTCTTTGCTTATTCTACAGATGTAAAAGAATCTTTTCTTTTTTAAAGTGAGATGTATCCACTAGTAGAACGTATTCACTAGTGGAATTTTCACTTTAGCGTGCTTTGTTTTGTTTGGCAAGGAAAAAGCGTTTTACTTTATTATTTGTATGACGGATTGGTATGTCGTGTTGCTTTAATAAATGAATAAATGCAGCTTTTCCTGTTTCTTCATCTTGCACTTCAAATTCAATTTCATAATCATCGTGATTGTAATAGAAACTATGATCAAAGACAAGCGTTCCGTCTTCAAATAACGTTTCAGCTCTTTCAGTTGTTAAACTACCCATATAAGCTAAAGTAGAAACAGGAATTTGTAGTTTGCGTAGTTGATCCATTACAGCCCCTGAAATAATTACGTTTGTTTCCATCATCATTCTTGCTTCGTCTTCTGTTACGACTTGATGCGTTTCCAACAAGCCAACTTCTGCAGGTTGTTTCAATGTTAATGTATAAGTTTCTTCTTTATGACGAATACGAAGTGCAGAGCCAGCTTCTTTTAACGAGAAGTTCGGTGTTTCAAAGTAGTGATTCACTTGTTTCGTAAATACCTCAATAGAAAACGATTTACATAATGTAACGAATTCTTCTTCTGTAACTATATTTTTAAATTCAATTTCAATTTCTTGTTTCATTGTATGCACTCCCTTTGATAAATAATTCTTTACACATTATCGCTTTTTCACAAATTTGGTTCAATGTTTTATTTGTTTGCGTCCATGTTATGATACAATAATACTGTTAAGTAAGACAGGAAGTTGAGATGGAGGAGTTAGAGCATGCAAAATAAAATCCAAGTTAAGAGCGTAGAAAAGAGAGAGAATGCTCTTATTTTTTGTGCGGAAAATAGTGAAATAGAGGTAAAGGAGTTAAGTACGCGTAATCACGTACTTGTAGACTCAGACAATTTATCATTTTTATATATCTTAGAAAACGAATCATCTTTCATTTATGTAAGTATTCCGCACACATGCTGGGAAGCAATGCATGAAGCGATGAATAACGATGTGGTAATGTTCGTTCGCGTAAATGACATTGAAATGGAATTAGAAGGATTAAAAGAAGAAGTAGAATATTTAGTTGAAAATATTGAAGGTAATGCAAATTATGGAGAAGAATTAGTAACTGCTGTAGAAAAGGTATTTCTATAAGCAAATGGATTGATTTTGGTGGTGGTTGAAATGAATCGAAATTGGGAAGAATTTTTAGCACCTTACCATCAAGCGGTGGCAGAGCTGAAAGTGAAACTAAAAGGAATGCGTACTCAATTTGCAATGTTAACAGAGCATTCTCCAATTGAGTTTGTAACAGGAAGGGTAAAGTCGGTTGCGAGTATTATTGATAAAGCGGAGAAGAGAAATGTACCGTTAGACCGGCTGAGAGAAGATATGCAAGACATCGCGGGTCTTCGAATGATGTGTCAATTTGTTGACGAAATTAAGCCTGTTGTAGAATATCTTCGAAAACGAAATGACTTTGAAATCGTGGAAGAACGTGATTATGTCACGCAAAAGAAAGATAGCGGTTATCGTTCTTATCACGTTGTTATTAGTTATCCTGTTCAAACGATTCAAGGAGAACAAAAAGTATTGGTAGAAATCCAAATACGCACGTTAGCAATGAACTTTTGGGCAACAATTGAGCATTCTTTAAATTATAAATATAGTGGACGTTTTCCTGAAGATATTAAAATACGCTTGCAACGTGCAGCGGAAGCAGCATTTTTATTAGATGAAGAAATGTCTTCTATCCGTCTTGAAATTCAAGAAGCGCAGAAAGCTTTTTCAAGAAAGCAAGAAACGAAAGATTCCGAATCATAAACTAAAGGGTGTTGGGCGATGAAATTTACAATTATGTCAAAGGGAGATCAATCATCAGATACACTGGCAAGCACGATGAAAGAATACTTGCTAGATTTTGGATTTATAATGGATGAACAGGAACCCGATATTGTAATTTCTGTTGGAGGAGATGGAACGCTTTTGTATGCGTTTCATCGTTATTATAATCGATTAGATGAAACAGCATTTGTTGGCGTACATACAGGGCACTTAGGTTTCTATGCAGATTGGTTACCGACAGAAGTAGAGAAATTAGTAATTGCAATTGCTAAAACGCCATTCCAAGTGGTGGAATACCCGCTTTTAGAAGTGATTATTCGCTATGTGAATGGGAGTAAAGAGTCACAGTATTTGGCGATGAATGAAGCGACTGTAAAAAGTGCAGAAGGTACATTAGTAACAGAAGTGGAAATACGCGGAGAGTACTTTGAAACGTTCCGCGGGGATGGCCTTTGTATTTCTACCCCTTCAGGAAGTACTGCGTATAATAAAGCGCTTGGTGGAGCGATTATTCACCCTTCTATTGAAGCGATTCAAATTGCAGAAATGGCATCTATTAATAACCGTGTGTTTCGTACGGTAGGTTCGCCGCTTGTACTGCCAAAGCATCATACATGTGTGTTGAAGCCTGCTGCAGGAATGAACTTACAAATTACGGTGGACCATTTAACGATGGTTCATCAAGATGTGAAATCAATTCAGTATCGCGTTGCAAACGAGAAAGTACGATTTGTTCGTTTCCGTCCATTCCCGTTCTGGAAACGAGTTCGTGACTCGTTTGTTGCAGATAAATAGAAAGGGTTTATATATTTGAACAGATTTACATTGAAATGGGATATAGAATCGGCTGAAGAGGGAACTTTAGTTAGAGAATTTTTAAAAACAAAAGGGATTTCTAAAGCCGCATTAACGGATATAAAGTTTCGCGGCGGAGCTATTGAAGTAAATAGTCAACATACGAGTGTCCGTCATCAGTTGCAAGTTGGTGAAGAATTACGTGTCTTTTTTCCGGTGGAGGAAAGAAGTGAAGGGATGATTGCAGAGGATATCCCTTTATGTATTGTATATGAAGATGATGCAGTTCTTGTCATTAATAAAGAGACGAACATGTCAACGATTCCGTCTAGAGAACATCCATCAGGAAGTGTTGCGAATGCGCTCTTATCTCATTATGATAAACAGCATCTTGCAAGCACGGTGCATATTGTAACAAGATTAGATCGTGACACTTCAGGGCTTATGCTTATTGCAAAAAATCGTTTCGTACATCACCTTTTATCGAAACAGCATCAACAAAAAGCTGTGAAAAGAACGTATGAAGCAATCGTTCATGGGGAGATGATAGAACGAGAAGGGACGATTGATGCACCGATTGGACGAAAATCGGATAGCATTATTGAGCGAAAGGTTTGTGAAGATGGGCAAAGAGCAGTTACTCATTTTAGAGTAATTGATAGTGCGAATCATAAGACACATGTATCGCTTGAGCTTGATACAGGAAGAACGCATCAAATTCGTGTGCATATGGCGCATATAGGGCATCCGTTACTTGGCGATAATTTATATGGTGGAAAAAGGGATGAAATGAAACGACAAGCACTTCATAGTACATCTTTGACGTTTTATCATCCTATTTTAGAGAAGGAAATGTCTTTCGCTACAACGATTCCAAGTGATATGCAAGAGGTATTAAAGCATGATTAAAAAGGGAACAAAATTCTTCTGTAATGAAGAATTTTGTTCCCTTTTTTCTTAGCGGAATAATATTAAAATTTGATTTTCACCCGTGCGCTTTATAACGAAAAAACCACTTTCGGATTTTGTAGCAATGCCATCGTCATTTGGGCGGCAATATCCATGGGTTTCGCAAGTGCCGTCATCACGTACTAACATTTGTCCAATTAATCCGACAGGAAGCCACTCGGTACGATCTTTCCTTGCTATATAT
Organism: Bacillus basilensis; assembly: GCF_050630465.1. NCBI lineage: Bacteria > Bacillati > Bacillota > Bacilli > Caryophanales > Bacillaceae > Bacillus > Bacillus basilensis. Next base: position 424,508 of record NZ_JBNTQO010000004.1, read on the forward strand.
TTGCAAGCTGGATCCCATTTTGTATTTAAAAGAGGTTGTATGTCTTGCGATTCCGAATGTACATATTGGCGTTTTCCAAAGTCATCTGTTTTGTAGCGCTTTTGCCAACTTAAAGCACCGCTATTTCCTATAAGAGCGGGGGTTGCACTAGATATACCTAAAATGAATGAATCATTTGAAGTAGCGATTCGAATTTTTTCTTCGCTACTAAATGTAACGAAATAACCGACATCAATAAGAGTATTGTCTGCTGTTTCAAACATTTGTGCAAAATCGGTTCCGCTTGCATTATAAGAAGCGCCATCAATATACATTTCTCCATTATGAGCAAGCCACTTTGCACCGATATTATGATCGGTTTCATTTGATCCGTTTGCAATAAACCAAGAATATGATTCTTCTGCTGTGCCGAAGCGTCCCATAATATGGCTACCTGCAAAATGAGCTGTTGATGTATGATTACCTTCCGCATGAGAAGAGAATCCGTTAGCGATAGTAGCGGTTCCTTCTGCATGTGCTGCTTCGCCTAAAGCGATTGTATGTTTACCTTCCGCATGAGAATAAGAGCCACCTGCTATCGTTTCACTTCCTTCACTATGGGAACTATGTCCAGTTGCTTTTGTTTTTGATCCTTCTGAATGGGAGAAAGAAGCTTTTGCGTGTGTAAGAAGCCCTTCTGCATGTGAAGCTGTACCCTCTGCATTAGAGTGAAGTCCTTCTGCATGTGCATACCGTCCCCCTTTTTTTACTTTTGTATTTTCAGGTGTAGGGGTTTGAATTATGATAGTTTTTTCTGTTTGTATATCATTGGATGGTGCTAATGCTTCTTTTATTTTCTTCACTTGATTTATAATAGCAGCTGGAATTTCTGATTCCGCTTTTTTATTTATTGCTACAGGGATGTTTTCTTCTGTATTTTTCTCTGTTTGTTCAGAAGATACAATCTGTTCATTATGAGTAGGAAGAGAGTGGTTTTTTTGCTGCATCTTTGTTTTTTTATTATCAATTATGCGGCTCATTACAGCATTTTCTAAAGAGACATATTTTGGTCTAGCTTTGTTTTTGGGGGAAGCTTCTTGTCCTTCCAATTCTTCTAAAGCTGCAGCTCGAATGCTGCACCAGTTGTTAATTCCGTACATGGGCAGATAAAAAGGCGGGCATTTTCTTTTTTGTTTAGAAGATTTTTTCTTCATTCTGTCACCTCCTGCGACAGTATATGCCGTGTAATGAAAAAAAGATGCACTTTATTGCATCTTTTTTTCATTACTTTACCTAGTTTTTATATGAGAGCCGCCTAAATGGTACGATAATCCCTCGTAATTTATGGATGGTACGTAAATAAGAGGTGTTATGAAATTGGGCGGAATTTCTCAGGGACAAAAGGCAGGGAGGAAGGGACGGAAACGGTCTCCATTTCGGGATAACGTAGCCCGGTTAGTTTGCCACCAAATACAGCGCCAGTGTCAATATTGACTGTATGATTTACAAAGCGAGGTTCTTTTACGGGTGTATGTCCATATACAATCCAAGCTTGTCCTTTATATTCCTTCGCCCAGTCGCGACGGACAGGTGAGCCGTCAGCATGTTTTTCTCCTGTAATATCGCCATATAATACAAAGGTTTGTACTTTTTTATCTTGTCTTCCTATATAATCTTGCCGAATTCCGGCGTGACATACAAGTAACCTTTTCTCATCGAGTACGTGATATAAAGGGGATTGCTCGTAAAGTGTGATGAATTTTTCTTTTATAATGTTTTGTTTATGAGAAGGCAGTGCTTCATATTCAGCAACAGTTGTTTCGAGTCCATGAGCGATTGTTACATTACGCCCAAGGAAAAATCGGTATAGTTTATTACAGTGATTTCCCGGAGCGTAATAAGCTACTTTTTTATTTATGACAAGTTCCCATACAATTTCAATCATACGTAATGAATGAGGGCCTCGATCAGTAATATCACCAACAAACGCAATTTGGCGTTGATCAGGGTGAATTGGCAGGTCACTATTCCAGTTATATCCGAGTTTCGTCGTTAAATCTTGAAACTCTTGGAAGCATCCATGTATATCCCCTATAATGTCATATTTCATATTTAAACCTCCATCATATTTTTCATTAGTATATCTAAAAAAGGATAGAGATAAAAATATACCGTTTTTGTACGTCAGTTGAACATAAAGATTTTCGTTCTTGAGCGAACGTTTAAAACAAATCCAATCGCTATCATGTATGTGAGTAAGGAACTTCCTCCGTAGCTCATAAGGGGTAATGTGATTCCTGTAATAGGCAGTAATCCGATGGTCATCCCGATATTTTGGAATACTTGAAAAGTAAACATTCCGATTGTACCAGCACAGATGTAACTACCGAAAGGGTCATTACTTTCTAAAGCGATATGAATCATACGGAAAATAAGTAGGAAAAAAAGTGCAATAATGACACTTGCGCCTAAAAAGCCGAATTGTTCAGCGACATTAGTGAAAATAAAATCTGTATGTGGTTCTGGAAAGTATACTTGTCCATTTTCCCAACCTTTTCCTTGCATTTCCCCTGATCCAGTAGCTAAGAAAGCTTGTCTTAATTGATAGCCTTGCGCATCATATTTGTAGGGCGCTAACCAGCCGTAGAAGCGATTTAGTTGATATTCTTGTAAAATGTGTGCTTTAAAGAATTTTGTATGAGTAAAAAAAATATACGTTAATGTAACGCCAGTTGCAAAAATACCGGAAACTAATCCGAAAATAAAACGCCAACGTATACCAGAAACTAGTATCATTGCTGCGAGCATAGCTGAAATTACCATCGTGTTTCCTAAATCAGGCTCCTTTGCAATAAGTAGTAGTGGTGGCAAACTTGTTGCGCATATTTTGCCGAGCAATAAAAAATCATCGTGTATTGTCCGGCAAAAATATTTCTCATTGTGATTTGCTATAATTCGTCCGGTGACGATAATTAAAAACAATTTCATAATTTCAGAAGGCTGGAAATTTCCGATACCTGGGAGCCTGTACCAAGCGGTTGCACCTTTAATTGTAATGGCACCTGGTACTTGAAGTTCTAGTCCAATAAGTAGTACCAATGCAAAGCTATATAAATACCAAGCAATTTTTTGATAACGATCGAAATCAATAATCATAATCATACCAATGGCTATAAATCCAATGAAGTACCATTGGATTTGCTTTAATACAAAATTTACATTTTGCAAAAATGTTGGTAAAGAGGCTTGTGCACTTGCAATTGCAAAGCAACTAACAATCCCAATGGCAAATAAGATGAATAGTAATACGTAGTCTATTTGATATTGAGAATTTGGATCTTTCAATGTATGTATTCCTTTCTATCGCCTAGTAAGTGTATGAATCATGTCATGATAAAAATAATATACAAGCAGACTATGCATACATTTATTCCACTATTTGTGGGAAGCCATACATCACAAAGAAGGAATAGCTCCTTCCTTGTGATGGACTATATGGCACGGAGTTCTTTTGTAATTATATTTAAACAATAGGAAAGACGTGTATGTGTATTTATATCTGGAATGAGGTTCGGAAATAGATTGTAATATTTGAACGCATTTTTATACCATCCGTAAGCTCTTATCAAACCCTTTTTATAATGTTTAGGGTCTTGTAAGAAACCATACTTTTTTGAGGTTAAAACGAGATGAGAAAAATCTTCACAGCCTTCAAGGAATTTGTGACGTACTTGCTGTCCAGTATGAACGCGGAAGGAACTTAAAGGCTCAGTGATATACATCGCATCACCTTTTGAAAGTAAATTGATCCAAGAGGCCATATCAACACTACAACCATATTTTCTGCCATTTAAAGTGCCGAAAGGTTCTGTTAATAGACTTTTTCTAAAGAGTACGATTGTAGGTTCGCCGATAATATTTTGTCCCGCTAAAAGCATACGGTTTCCAAAATCTTTCCCATTTAGTAGAGTATTTTCATCATATAATTTTTTCATGGAGGGGTGTTGTTCAATTATATCTCCATCATCATTGATCCAAGTACGATAGGATGTGATAAGTGCAAGATTTTTATTTAAGTCTTGTTGGAAATAAAACATCATTTTTTCAATTTTATTATTATAAAATATATCATCGTCCATTAAGAAATTTATGTACTCTCCATTTGAATGTTCTAAGAGCGTAAGGGCGTTATGAAATTGTCCTAAAGTAGAGGGATTTCGAATGTACGTTATATGTTTATGCTTATGTAAATAATCTCTGTATATTAATTTTTCTGTTTCATTATTTGTGCTATCGTCTCCTACAATAATTTCAATATTTGAATACGTTTGTGCTAATGCACTTTCTAGAGCAATTTTAAAATAATGTGGTCGATTATAGGTGGGAATAAGGATGGAAACGAGAGGTGGATTTTTTATAGTATCCATATACAACTACCTTTCAGAAATTTTTTGTGTAAGAATAATATCTTGATAACTGGTGTGTTCAGTTCTGCCACACCATGAACCATAATGGGGAGGAGTCTGTACTTCTAGCCCATATTTATTTAATAGAGTACGAATATCTTCCTCAGGATAGGCAACTGCGAAATTCGGGATATCTTTATTTAGAACATAACAATTGTCAATTTGATGATAAAAACCTAACGTACTTAGTCCTGCATTTAAGTAATAGGAAGATTCAGGATTAATTAAAAAGAAAGTAATAAAACATCTCCCATCTTTTTTCAGAACTCGTGCAATCTCGCATACGTAATGTTCTAATTCTTTCGGAAGGAGATGGGTAAATACAGACGTTAAAAAAATAAAATCGAATGATTCATCTTCATATGGAAACTTGTATTGGGAAGCATCTTCTTTTCCATCGGGATTGTAGAATTGATTATATATATCGACATGTTCAAAATGGAAGTTGTTACGTCGTGTTGAAATGTTATTTTTGCACCATGTAATTCCCTTATTAAATAAGTCAAATCCATAATAAGTACCATCATCGCTTAAATAGTTCATTAATGGAACCGCCATCCGGCCGATACCACAGCCTATATCTAACACTGTTTCATTTGATTTTAAATTGCCAATTTCAATAAAATACTGCATAAACTCTTTTCCAACTTCTTCAAAGTCACCACCTACATATTGAACGAGTTCTGGAGGTGGAATTAATGTGATTTTTTTCTCATTTTCGTTCATACATTCACTCCGTCCTTGTAGTAAAGTAAGAGATTTTTATTGCATATATAAGTTAATTATTTATAGTGAGGGGAACTTTACACGATTGGTTCTTACGAATCAGTAGTGTGATAGAACCCCTCAAAAGAATAAAATTGTATTCTATTCTTTTCGCCAATAAATACCGAAATCATCAATTTGAGTCATAGGAGCTTTTATGTTTCTTTCGCTTCTGAAATCTGTTACAGCCTCTGCGCATGTTATCAATCCATAATCATCAATAATAATAAAGCCACCTGTTGAAACTTTATCATATAAATTTACAAGACTATCCATCGTTGATTCATACATATCACCGTCAAGGCGAGCAATTGCAATTTTTTCTACCGGTGCTGAAGGCAGTGTGTCTTTAAACCAACCCTTTAAAAATTTCACCTGATCATTTAATAAATCGTATTTTTTAAAATTTTCTTGTACTGTTTCTAAAGAAACTCGTAAGTAATCGAATGTGTGCAAATAATCACCATAATCTTTTGGATATTGTTCTAAGTTAGGTGCGGGCAGACCTTCAAATGAATCGGCAACCCATACAGTACGATCCTTAATGTTGTTTGCTTGTAAAAATCCATTCATAAAAATGCATGATCCTCCGCGCCATACACCAGTTTCAATAAAATCGCCTTCTATATTTTCCCTGACTACAGTTTCCATAGCCTCTTGTAATTGATTCATACGCTTTCGACCAACCATACTGTGTGCAGCTCTTGGCCAATCCTTGCCACCTTGACGCTCATTGTTTGAAACGTTAGGATTAACGATTTTTAAATTGTGATTTTCTACATACTGCTTAAGAAATAAAGGAAGTGGAACCGTAACTGGTTCATATGATAGTTCTTTAGATATATGTAACGAAGCAGGTAAGTATGGTTCGTATTCTAACCATATTTCAAATAAAATTGTTTTCTTTAGTAACTCAAGATAAAGCTGGACAGCCGATTTATTTTCCATATAAGTGCCTCCTGCGGAATGTCATACAACATTATGACTATGTAGAAAAGGAAGATTTAATGATTGAATTTAAAAATGAAAAAGCAGTAAAACTGATATCAGTTTTACTGCTAAGTAAAAAATTAAGCAACTTTTTCAATAATAATAGATGCACTCGTACCAAGAGCTAATGATAGCCCAAGCCCTGTAACAATTACTTCAACTAATGATGGAGTTGTCGTAATTTGCGTAATTGCTTGAATAACGATAGGTGCTCCAAGTGAGATTAAACTTGATCCAGTACCTGGTACAGGTACTCCATTCACTTGGATTGTAAGACCTCCTAATGCACTGACTGTTGCAGTATTAGCGATAACAGTAATTTTATAGAATCCAGTTTCACTAATTACGAAAGTATCAGCATCTAATTGAGAAATTGCTGTACCAAACTGAGATCCAACAGTATTAAATGGTAGTGGATCATTAATTCCTAGATCTAAAGAAATTCCACCGGAGTTAAATGCATATAATCCTGCTGGAAGTCCTAGTCCGGATGGCCCAGTTGGTCCAGTCGGTCCAGTTGGCCCAGTCGGTCCGGTAGCACCAGTTGGTCCAGTAGCGCCAGTGTCACCAGTTGGCCCAGTTGGTCCAGTAGCACCAGTGTCACCAGTTGGCCCAGTCGGTCCAGTAGCACCAGTGTCACCAGTTGGCCCAGTTGGTCCAGTAGCACCAGTGTCACCAGTTGGCCCAGTTGGTCCAGTAGCACCAGTGTCACCAGTCGGTCCAGTCGGTCCAGTCGGTCCAGTTGGCCCAGTTGGTCCAGTTGGCCCAGTTGGTCCAGTCGGCCCAGTTGGTACAGTTGGCCCAGTCGGCCCAGTTGGTCCAGTCGGCCCAGTTGGTCCGGTAGGAAGGGTAAACGGTGGTATTGGTGGTAATGTTGGTCCTACAAGATTAGGGTCAAATGCACTAGCTGATAAAGATTCATCGGGATTCAATCCATCTGAATAATTATTATTTGACATAAATTCACCTCCATAAAGCGTTCATTATATAGTAGATGCAAAACCGGAAGAAAATGACACGGACATTTGAATTATTGAAAAGAAATCTTAAACTGCTTGTGCAAGTTAAAAAAGTGGAAAGTTTATTGTATGTATAACATATGATTGATTTGGAAGAGGGTGATTATGTTGAACAAGCAAGGAATTACAATTAGTTTATGTATGATTGTTCGGGATGAGGAAGATACAATAGGTCGATGTTTAGATGCAGTCGAAAAAATTGTTGATGAAATTATTATAGTTGATACAGGTTCTATTGATCGAACGAAAGAAATTGTAGCTCAATATACCTCTAACATATATGACTTTCCATGGATTAATGATTTTGCGGCAGCGAGAAATTTTTCTTTTTCAAAAGCAACACAAGAGTATATATTGTGGCTAGATGCAGATGACGTATTATTAGAAGATGCTCAAGAAGCATTGAAACTCTTGAAAAGAGAATTAGATCCTAAAATTGATGCTGTTTCGATGCCTTATCATCTTGCAATGGATTCTAACGGAAAACCTTTATATTGTACAAAAAGAAATCGACTTGTAAAGCGTGAAAAACAATTTCAATGGTATGGAAAGGTTCATGAGTATTTAGCTATTTCTGGTGAAACTTTTAGTAGTAATGTTGCTATTACACATAAAAAAGAGAAAAAGGTAACAAATCGTAATTTGAAAATTTTTCAAAATGCTGTAGCTGCAGGAGAAGAATTGAGTCCGAGAGATTTATTTTATTACGCAAATGAATCTATGGATAACCAAAAATATGATGATGCAGTTATGCTATATGAAACATTTCTTAATCAAGACGAAGGATGGTACGAAGAGAAAATTTATGCATGTGGTAAGTTAGGAGATTGCTATGCAAAGCTTGGATCATGGGAAAAGGCAGTTGAATCTTGCGTGAAGTCGTTTCGATATGATGTTCCTAGAGGAGAGAATTGTACAAGAATAGGATATATATATATGGAACAACAAAAATATAACGAAGCGATATTTTGGTTTAAACTTGCAACAGAAGTACCAATGGCAACGGAGAGTCCATTTCATAGTCCAGCGAGCTACACATGGCTTCCCTATTTACAAATGTGTATTTGTTATAGCAAGTTAGGAGAGCAAGACAAAGCTTATTATTACAACGAATTAGCAGCTGCTTATGTTCCAAATAATGCTGCAATCGAATATAACCGCAAATATTTTCGGGATGTTTTTGATAAACAATATAAAGTGTAATAAGTTTCGTTTTGTTAGAAATGGTTTATCGTTATTCTAACTCTAATAGATTGGTTATATATTAGTGTATCAGTAATGGAACCAATATTAGGTGAATGAGATTTATATTTCAAATTCAATTTGCATAAGGAGTGTGTAAAATGAATCGTGAAAAAAGTTCTCTATATGAAGAAAAGTCCGAGCATTATTACAATGCAGCGAATCCGAATTTATTAAAGCACATAAAAAAGGAATGGAAAGAAGTTCTTGATATTGGTTGCTCGGGCGGTGCATTGGGAGCAGCTATAAAAGAAAATGGCACACGTGTATCTGGAATTGAGGCATTCCCAGAGGCGGCAGAAAAAGCAAAAGAAAGACTTGATCATGTGATTTTAGGGGATATAGAAAAAATAGTTCTTCCTTATGAGGAGGAGCAATTTGATTGCGTCATATTTGGGGATGTATTAGAGCATTTATTTGATCCTTGGGCTGTAATAGAAAAAGTAAAGCCATATATAAAAGAAAATGGTGTAATTTTAGCAAGTATACCAAACGTTGCTCATATTTCAGTATTAGCGCCGTTACTTGCTGGGAATTGGACGTATACAGAATATGGTTTATTAGATAAAACGCATATTCGTTTCTTTACATTTAATGAAATGCTCCGAATGTTTTTAAAAGCAGGATATTCGATTAGTAAAGTAGATCGTGTATATATTGATCATAAAATGTATGAACCGTTAATTGAGGAGTTATATGGAATTTGTAAGAAATATCGTCTTGGAAGTGGCTTCATGGCTGAGACGGTCGTATTTCAGTATATTATTGAAGCAGAAAAATCGCAGTTATGAGTGCTGCTGAAAAAACAATATTATTTGTTACGTGTATAAATGATCGGAAAATGTATGCACAGTGCGTGCGGCATATATTGAGATTGGGAGTGCCTCCAGGATATATTGTACAATTTATGCCAATTCGGAATGCGAAAAGTATGACGAGCGGATATAATCAAGCGCTTTCGCATCCAGCGAAATATAAAGTATATATACACCAAGATGTTTTCATTATGAATGTGGCATTTTTATATGGATTACTTCAATTATTTAACGAACATGAACATCTTGGAATGATTGGAATGATTGGAGCCCAATATGTTCCTCCAAACGGGATATGGAATGAAGGCAGAGGAGTTGTTGGGAAAGTAATTGGTTATATGAACGATTTATTTTATATGGCAACTCAAGAACAGCCGTACCATGAGTCAAAAACATTTATGCCTGTGGAATGTATCGACGGTTTATTGATGGCAACGCAATACGATATTCCGTGGCGAGAAGACTTGTTTGATGGATTTGACTATTATGATGTATCTCAGTCATTTGAATTTAGAAAAGCTGGCTATACAGTTGGGGTTCCTGTACAACGTGATGCGTGGTGCATCCACTATCATATTGATGTGAATATGACCAACTATGACAAGTATAGAAAGATATTTGTGGAGAACTATATGTCAGATGTAAATCAAGACGAATAGAGGGGCTACAAAATGAAGGATCGTACAATATTAGTTGTTGTTTGTGTAAATAATGAAGAGCTATTTGAACAATGCGAGAGACAAATAAGAAACCTTTTTGTTCCCCCTGATTATGTCGTACAAATTTTTCCGATACGAGATGCAAAAAGTATGGCAAGTGCATATAACCGAGCACTTTCATATCCCGCGAAGTATAAGGTTTATATACATCAGGATACTTATCTTATTAATCGAGAGATGTTTTATACACTTATTTCTCTTTTTAAAGATAACGAAAAACTTGGTTTAATTGGGGTAGCTGGTGCACAGTTTTTACCGAGTAACGGGATATGGTGGGAAGGGAAAAATTTAGTAGGAAAAGTAATTGAGTATAGAAGACGGAATTATCAATTATTAAATTTAGATCAGGGGTTTTATGGAAGCCAATCTTTTATGTCGGTGCAGGCAATTGATGGCCTATTCATGGCAACGCAGTATGATATTCCGTGGCGAGAAGATTTGTTTCAAGGGTTCCACTTTTATGATGTATCACAGTCTTTAGAGTTTCAAAGGGCTGGTTATTTAATTGGTATCCCAAATCAATCAAATTTATGGTGTATTCATTATAACGGAGATGAATTTGATGCGGATACATATGAGAAAGATCGAAAAGTGTTTGTAGAACAGTATAAATATATATTATCTCCATCATAAGGGAGAGATGCAGAGTGAAAGGGATTATTTTAGCAGGCGGTACTGGATCGAGGCTATATCCAATAACGAAAGTAACGAATAAACATTTGCTTCCTGTTGGACGTTATCCAATGATTTATCATGCGGTATATAAGCTAAAACAATGCGAAATTACAGATATTATGATTATTACAGGTAAAGAGCATATGGGAGATGTTGTTAGTTTTTTAGGAAGCGGTCAAGAGTTTGGGGTGTCCTTTACGTATCGTGTGCAAGATAAGGCTGGCGGCATTGCACAAGCATTGGGGCTTTGTGAGGATTTCGTTGGGAAAGATCGTATGGTAGTTATATTAGGGGATAATATCTTTTCAGATGACATTCGTCCGTACGTGGAAGAGTTTGCAACTCAAAAAGAAGGTGCGAAAGTACTGCTGCAATCTGTAGATGATCCGGAGAGATTTGGTGTGGCGCATATTCAAAACCGAAAAATAATTGAAATTGAAGAAAAGCCGAAAGAGCCGAAAAGTTCCTATGCAGTTACAGGAATTTATTTGTATGACCCGAAAGTCTTTTCTTATATAAAAGAATTAAAACCTTCCGCAAGGGGAGAACTTGAAATTACAGATATTAATAATTGGTATTTAAAGCGAGGGGTACTTACTTATAATGAAATGAGTGGTTGGTGGACTGATGCGGGAACTCATGTTTCTCTTCAAAGGGCGAATGCGTTAGCGCGGGATATAAACTTTGGTAAACAGTTTAACGGAGAATAGGTGAGAATATGAAAGTTCTAGAAACAAACTTTACCGACGCAAAATTGTTGGAACCGAGGTTATTTGGAGATGAGCGGGGCTTTTTTACTGAAAGTTATAATAAGAAGGTGCTAGAAACATTAGGGGTTACGTATTCATTTGTACAGGATAATATTTCTTATTCAGCAGAAGCGGGAACGATTCGGGGATTACACTTTCAAAAAAATCCGAAAGCACAAACGAAACTTATTCAAGTTATGCAAGGGGCAATCTATGATGTTATCGTTGATTTACGAAAAGATTCACCAACGTTTAAACAGTGGAGAGGATATATTTTAAGTGCGGATAATCATCGGCAATTATTAGTGCCAAAAGGATTTGCACATGGTTTTTGTACACTTGTCCCGCATACTATTGTTATGTATAAAGTAGATGAGTATTATAGTGCCGATCATGACTCAGGGGTAATTTGGGACGATAAAGAATTAGCAATTCCATGGCCGGTAACAAGTCCTATTTTGTCTGATAAAGATCGAATATTACCGTTACTTCAGGAATATGAAGATAGCTTTTGAGTAGGAGAGTTGCTTATGAATATATTAGTAACAGGTGGGGCCGGATTTATTGGGAGTAATTTTGTTCATTACATGTTACAAAGCTATGAAACATATAAAATTATTAATTTTGATGCATTAACATATAGTGGAAACTTAAATAATGTAAAGTCTATTCAAGATCATCCGAATTACTATTTTGTAAAAGGGGAAATTCAAAATGGAGAGCTGCTGGAATATGTTATTAAGGAACGTGACGTGCAAGTAATTGTAAATTTCGCAGCTGAATCACATGTGGACCGTAGTATTGAGAATCCGATTCCTTTTTATGATACAAATGTAATTGGGACAGTCACCTTATTAGAATTAGTAAAAAAATATCCACATATTAAACTCGTGCAAGTATCAACAGATGAGGTGTACGGCTCGTTAGGTAAGATAGGTAGATTTACCGAGGAAACCCCGTTAGCTCCAAATAGTCCATATTCTTCAAGCAAAGCGAGCGCCGACATGATAGCTTTATCTTATTATAAAACATATCAATTACCAGTTATAGTAACGCGTTGCTCCAATAACTATGGGCCGTATCAATATCCTGAAAAATTAATTCCGTTAATGATTACGAATGCGCTGGAAGGAAAAAAATTACCGTTATATGGTGATGGATTAAATGTAAGAGATTGGTTACATGTAACGGATCATTGTAGTGCGATTGACGTTGTTCTACATGAGGGGCGTATAGGAGAAGTATATAATATAGGTGGAAATAATGAAAAAACAAATATAGATGTTGTGGAACAAATCATTACTCTCTTAGGAAAAACGAAAAAAGATATTGAATATGTGACAGACCGTTTAGGACACGATCGTCGTTATGCGATTGATGCAGAGAAAATGAAGAATGAATTTGATTGGGAACCGAGGTATACGTTTGAGCAAGGATTACAAGAAACAGTGCAATGGTATGAGAAGAATAAGGAATGGTGGAAACCATTAAAACAGTAAGGGGCATATAAATGAAAGAGCGGGTTATCATAACAGGAGCAAATGGTCAATTAGGAAAGCAACTACAAGAAGAGTTAAATCCTGAAGAATATGACATATATCCATTTGATAAAAAGTTACTAGATATAACAAATATATCCCGAATGCAGCAAGTGGTACAAGAAATAAGGCCACATATAATTATTCATTGTGCGGCGTATACGAAGGTTGATCATGCTGAGAAAGAACAAGATCTAGCTTATAGAATCAATGCAATAGGAGCTCGAAATGTAGCGGTTTCTTCACAATTAGTAGGAGCGAAGTTAGTTTATATTAGTACTGATTATGTATTTCAGGGCGATAGACCGGAGGGATACGATGAATTTCATCATCCGGCGCCGATCAATATATACGGAGCTTCTAAGTATGCGGGAGAGCAGTTTGTCAAAGAGTTACATAATAAATACTTTATCGTTCGTACATCGTGGTTATATGGTAAGTATGGAAATAATTTTGTGAAAACGATGATGCGATTAGGTAAAGAAAGAGCGGAAGTATCTGTTGTAGCGGATCAAATCGGTTCTCCTACTTATGTGGCGGATTTAAATGTAATGATTAATAAGCTCATTCATACTTCTTTATACGGTACGTATCATGTATCAAATAGAGGTTCATGTTCTTGGTTTGAATTTGCCCAAAAAATATTTTCGTATGCAAAAATGAAAGTGAATGTATTACCTGTTTCAACCGAAGAATTTGGGGCGGCAGCAGCGCGGCCAAAATATTCTATTTTTCAACATAACATGCTACGATTAAATGGTTTTTTACAAATGCCTTCTTGGGAGGAAGGATTAGAGCGGTTTTTTATAGAAACAAAAAGTCATTAACAAAATTTACGTTAATGACTTTTTTGTTTGCCTTTAAGAGGTTTTATGGTACTATAATTATAGTATCAGGTACTAATAACAAGTATAAGTATTTCTGGGAGGATATATCATGGAACTATTACAAGGGAAAACATTTGTTGTTATGGGCGTTGCGAACCAAAGAAGTATTGCGTGGGGAATTGCTCGCTCTTTGCATAATGCAGGTGCAAAATTAATCTTCACATATGCAGGAGAACGTTTAGAGAGAAACGTTCGTGAATTAGCGGATACATTAGAAGGACAAGAATCACTTGTATTACCTTGTGATGTAACAAATGATGAAGAACTTACAGCTTGTTTTGAAACAATCAAGCAAGAAGTTGGTACAATTCACGGTGTTGCACACTGTATTGCTTTTGCAAATCGTGACGATTTAAAAGGTGAATTTGTAGATACTTCTCGCGATGGATTTTTACTTGCACAAAATATTAGTGCATTCTCTTTAACAGCTGTAGCAAGAGAAGCGAAGAAAGTAATGACAGAAGGCGGAAATATTTTAACGTTAACATATCTTGGCGGCGAGCGCGTTGTGAAAAATTATAACGTTATGGGTGTTGCGAAAGCTTCATTAGAAGCGAGCGTGAAATATTTAGCAAATGATTTAGGTCAACATGGCATTCGCGTTAACGCTATCTCTGCGGGACCAATTCGTACGTTATCTGCAAAAGGTGTAGGCGACTTTAACTCAATCTTAAGAGAAATTGAGGAACGCGCACCACTTCGTCGTACAACAACTCCAGAAGAAGTTGGGGATACGGCAGTATTCTTATTCAGTGATTTAGCACGCGGCGTAACAGGAGAAAACATTCACGTTGATTCAGGGTATCATATCCTAGGATAAATATAATATTAATTTTTAAAGGACAATCTCTACATGTTGAGATTGTCCTTTTTATTTGTTCTTAGAAAGAACGATTTTTAACGAAAGTTCTTACCACGTTATGAATATAACTATAATAGTACACGATTTATTCAGCTACGTATGGAAGTGGGAGGGACGAGTGTGAAGAATAAAAATAAAAGTTCAACAGTTGGAAAACCGTTGTTATATATTGCACAAGTAAATTTGGAACTTGCTGCACCGAAAATAAAAAGAATTATTTTAACAAACTTTGAAAATGAGGATCGGAAAGAGGAAAGTAATGGAAATGAAAATGTTGTAAGTAGTGCTGTGGAAGAGGTAATAGAACAAGAACAGGAACAACAAGAAGAGCAGCAAGTAGAAGAAAAAATAGAAGAAGAGGAACAAGTACAAGAACAAGTACAGAAAGAGCCAGTGAGAACTGTTCCGTATAATAAATCATTTAAGGACATGAATAATGAAGAGAAAATTCATTTTTTATTAAATCGCCCTCATTACATTCCGAAAGTAAGGTGCAGAATAAAAACGGCTACAGTCTCATATGTTGGATCAATCATATCGTATCGTAGTGGAATTGTAGCTATTATGCCGCCAAATAGTATGAGAGATATTAGGTTATCTATAGAAGACATCAAATCGATTGATATGGCCGGTTTTTAAATATGTAAAGGTGGTAGAAAGCTTCTACCACCCCAATAGTTTTTTAGTTTACTTGTTAAATAGTAACATCGCGTAAGCACTGAATAGCACAGAAGCAGTTTAAATCAACAGTAATGCAAGTAGATGTTGATATTAATCTTGCATTTGGTACATTTAAAAACGTACAGATTGGATCGTTATCAATTGGTACAGGGGATCCATCACCTAATACTACAGTTAACACACGTAGCACAGCACAGCTATCATCATCTACACTCTCAACGCGGAAAATTGGAGATCTGCAGCTAGTAAGACTTCCTGATGGTGCAAATGCTTGAAAAGGGTCTCCAGTTTTTGTGTATACAATAAAAGGGCGTGTATTTGCTACTGATGTAGTGTTATGAGCTCCTAAAAATGGAATTTCACAACCAGAACCACATGTTGAACTAGAACAATCTTGTAATTCATTGATGAATTTTACAACGTCAACTACACAATGAGAAGAGCTATGGTGTTTATTTTCGTTACAACTCATTAATGTCACTCCTTATCTTCTTGTTTGTATTTACATTAATAAGATATTGGAGTCGAGGAGATTTGGTCACAATCTCAAGACCTTTTTTTTTAAATAGGCGAAAGAAGATAAGGGAAGGTGGAATTATGCTGTTTACAAGCTGGCTTTTATTTTTTATTTTCGCGTTAGCTGCTTTTAGGCTCACTCGTTTAATTGTTTATGATAAAATTACAGCTTTTTTGCGAAGACCATTTATTGATGAGTTAGAGGTTACAGAGCCGGATGGGAGTGTATCAACGTTTACAAAAGTAAAAGGGAAAGGATTAAGAAAGTGGATTGGCGAATTATTAAGTTGTTATTGGTGTACAGGTGTATGGGTTAGTGCTTTTTTATTAGTTTTATATAATTGGATTCCTATCGTTGCAGAACCGTTACTTGCATTATTAGCTATTGCAGGAGCCGCAGCAATCATTGAAACGATTACAGGATATTTTATGGGAGAATAGTATATTTGTATAATACGAGAAAAAGCGGAGTTTAAAAGAATGAGGGAACGGAAATAAAGAGTTGTTCATATAGTAAATAGACAGAATTGACAGTAGAGGAGATGTTTGCTGTGAGCAATAATCCAAGGCAAAATTCATATGACCTGCAGCAATGGTATCATATACAGCAACAACACCAATTGCAACAACAGGCATATCAAGAACAATTGCAACAACAAGGATTTGTAAAGAAAAAAGGATGTAATTGTGGGAAAAAGAAGAATACAATAAAACACTATGAAGAATGAAACACTCATGTTATTGTGAGTGTTTTTTATTCTACATATAAAAAGCGGTATTTCTAGTGAAGAAATACCGCTTTTTACTAGCTAATTTGTGCAACTGTTAATGCTGCCGCACGGATGTCTACAGTTCCAATCAATTCAACTGGTACAATTTGAACTAAGTCACCAGGGTTTAAGTTAATAAGAATAACACCACTGGATACGTCTACTTCACCAGTACCAATAACGTTAGAACGAACCGCTGTACCTGATCCAGGAATAATGTTAGCTGGTGTATTTAATGATAAGAAGAAACGACCAGCTTCTGGTGCAACAGGTGCGTTATCAAGACTAATTGTTAATGTATAACTGATTTGATAAATACCAGCTCGTAGAATTCGGATACCATCTCCAACACTTACTGTATCATTTATTACAGGAACAGTAATATTGGGGTTTGGACTTACACTAGGTAATAGTAATGGTGTAAATAGTGAAGCGAACTGAGGTGCAGAAGCGTTGAAAGCAAAACCGAAGGCAGGTAGTGAACTAGCCGGTTTTGCCTCGCAATCGATTTTCGTAAATTCGCAATCAGAAGAGTACATGTTTTTCACTCCTTTATCTGTTTCTACTTTCAGTTAATGAAAAGGACAGGTTCTATGTTCTAGACAAGTTCCCAATTTTATAAAAAATACATAATAATACCTTTTAAGCATGGATTGGGTGGCAGAGAATTCTGCCACCCAATCCATGCTTAACTCATTATTTAGTTTTAAATTGTAACATCACGCAAGCATTGAATAGCGCAGAAGCAGCTTAAATCAACAGTAAGGCAAATAGATGTCGATATTAACCTTGCATTTGGTACATTTAAAAACGTACAAATTGGATCGTTATCAATTGGAACAGGGGAACCATCACCCAGTACTACAGTTAATGCACGTAACACAGCACAATCATCATCATCAATGCTTTCAACACGGAAAATTGGAGTTCTACAGCTAGTAAGACTTCCTGATGGTGCAAATGCTTGAAAAGGATCGCCAGTTTTTGTGTATAAAATAAAAGGACGTGTATTCGCTACTGATGTAGTGTTATGTGCTCCTAAAAATGGAACTTCGCAACCAGATCCGCATGTTGTAGTTGCGCATTCTTGTAATTCATGTATAAAACGAACGACATTTGATACACAGTTGAAATCACAATCATGGTGATGATGGTCTTCGTTACAATTGCAGCTCATTATGTTCACTCCTTATCCTGAGTTCTGACATACACTATTACAATATGAGTGAGATATGGTTGATATTACGTTAATTCTTACGATAAAAGCAGGGAATTTATATAGTAGGGATGTACATAATACAATATAAAAAAAGACATCCTTATTTAGTGGATGTCTTTTCAGGTAAATCTTTTCGCACAGTGTATAAAAAACGAGATATGTCTAATTTTTTTCCTCTAAAAAATTGCGGAGAGGAAATATAAAGTTCTTCTTTCGCCCGTGTAATTGCGACATAAAGTAGTCGGCGTTCTTCTTCTAAAGCTTCAGAAGTCTCTGTAACACGATCGTTAGCATCTTTTAAAGAAGAAGTGTGGGGCAGAATACCATCGCTCGCTCCAAGTAAAAAGACGCATGGAAATTCAAGGCCTTTTGCGTTATGAATAGACATAAGCGAAACAGCATCTTTTTGCGGCATTGTTTTTAATGCTTCCATTTCCTTTTGACCTTGAATTGCATCACTAATAAATTGTAAATAAGCTGGAATATCGGTGAAACGATTTGCCGACTCCATTAATTCTTCTAACATTTCTTCTTGTATATCTTTATGCATCGTAAAGGAAGAACGATCGTTACTTTGTAAGTACTCTAAATACTTTCCTTTACCATGAATAATTTCTTTTAATGCTTTTTTCGGTTCTAATTCTTTTATAAATTTAATAAAATCGATACGCTCATTTACTTTTTTCACTTGAAAAGGCTTCAAGCTTGGATTTAATAGTAAGAAATGAAGAAGAGAAGGAAAACGACCTTCACCATATTTCCATTGTTCACGTTCAATAAATGAAATACAATCATCACGCCCGATATACATCGTTGGCAATATGTTTGAAAGGGATTCTAATCGAAACGGCTCAATCACCAGTCTTAAATGGTCTAATACAGGCTTAATTAAAGAATGTTCATAAAATGACTGACTCGCACCGTGCTTAATAAATGGGATTTTATGAATTGTAAGCTGATCAAGTAACGAACGGCTTACAGAATGTGTGCGATACAGTAAACAAAAATCTTTATAGTTTCGTTCACCGCTATCTACCTTTTCTTGAATGAGCTGTAAAATTTGGTTTGCTTCATCAAGAGTCGTAGCCGGTCTTGCGTAAAAAGGTTGTACACCTTCTTCGCGCACAGAATATAGCTCTTTATCAAAACGCTCTTGATTTAGTTTGATAACTTCATTTCCAAGTCCGACGATAAAAGGATTGGATCGATAATTCGTATTAAGTGCGATAATCGTAGTGTTATCAAATTCTTTCGGAAAAGATAAAATAATTTGGTGACTTGCTCCTCGCCAGCCATATATCGCCTGATCGTCATCACCTGCGATAAACAAATTATTTCTTGGCGAAGCTAACAATTTTACAATTTCATATTGTGCATACGATGTATCTTGGAACTCATCTACTTCAATATAGTGGAAACGTTGTTGTAATTGAGTAAGCAAAGGAGCATTATTTTCTAACATATAATATGTTTCTAATAAGATGTCATCGAAATCGATATAATTATATCGTTGTTTCACTTCTTCAAAACGCTCATATACTTCTTTAAATTCTTGTTCAACGGGTGTTTTTGCTTTTACATCTTTCGGACGATTCAATTTGTTTTTCTCAAGTGAAATCATCGCGAGCATCGTTTCAGCATCATAATCATCTTTTAAACGTAACTCTTTTAAAATTTTCTTTATCATAATTTGTTTATGTTTTTCGTTTGCTAAAATTTGCTGATTATATCCTTGACTACGAAGCAATTTTAAAAAGACAGAGTGGAACGTACCAGCAACAACGTAGCTACTTGCCGCATGATTCATACCTGGTAAATTCGCTACACGATTTCGGATTTCTTCAGCCGCTTTTTGTGTAAATGTAAGCAATAAAATATTTCGCGGATGAACTTGTTTTACATTTACTAAATAACCTACGCGGGTTGTTAAAACAGATGTTTTTCCGCTTCCAGCACCAGCCAATGTAAGAACAGGACCTTCTGTCGTTCGGACGGCCTCTAACTGTTTTTCGTTTAAAAATACATTTTGCTGTTCGAGCGCGCGGAAATACGCCGCATCTGCATCCTCTTCCATAATTAAATGGGTAGATGTTTTCGGAATATGATATGTTGCACGTGGAATATCAGCGTGCGTTAATGATTTTTGTGAAAATTTTTCTTGTGTCATATATTCACCTTCAAAACTATAGCATCAACATTTAACTTTAGCGGAAGAAAAAGAAAATAGCAATGTAAAAAACAGGAGGGGATACCTCCTGTTTTCAAATTACAATTCTTTTATCATAACGATGTGAGGAATATTTGCTTCCATAAATACATCAGAATTCGTTACATATCCAAGTTTTTTATAGAAGTCTTCAGCATGTGTTTGGGCATGCAGCTTCAATTTTGGTAGCGAGTGTTCCTTCGCATGTGCTTCAAGTGCATCCATAATAATTTTTCCAATGCCTTTTTTGCGATGGGAAGCTAGTACACAAATACGCTCCATTTTTCCAATGCCATCAATGGTGCGAAAACGACCAGCACCAACGGGAATATCATTATCGTATATAACAACGTGTATCGAAGTTTCTTCAAACTCATCATACTCTTCTTCGGCAGAAACTTGTTGTTCATTCACAAATACTTGCTTACGTACAGAGAATGCATCTCTTAGTTGTTCGTCTGTTTGTACGATCTGTGCGTGCAAATTAGTTGTTCCCCTTTCCAAGGCGGAATGTTTCATGTACAGTCCATGTCCCATTTTCTAATTGATATAGAAGATGGAAGCGATCAATTGGTTGTTCATAATAGAAATCTTTCATACGTAATCGACCTAATACATCAGCATGCTCTGCATCTGATAAGCCTTGTCCGATTGTTAAATGGGGTACGAAAGCGTATTCGCGTTCTTGTGTGAAGAATTCGCTATGCATTTCCTCATTTAAGAAAGTAAGTTCAGGTGTTTTTTCTACTTTAAAATAAAGAACATTATTAA
Organism: Bacillus basilensis; assembly: GCF_050630465.1. NCBI lineage: Bacteria > Bacillati > Bacillota > Bacilli > Caryophanales > Bacillaceae > Bacillus > Bacillus basilensis. The sequence goes on from NZ_JBNTQO010000004.1 coordinate 445,377, forward strand.
CAGGTGCGAATGAACCAACTTTTCCGACATGAAGGGTGAAAGGGTTCGTTTTACTTGCGATTGTATGTAACTCGTTTACAATCGATTCTAGTTGATCTTCTTGCGTCTCAAAGGGTGTTTTCAATGTAATATGTGGCGGAACTAATGCGTAGTGCGGATCATAACGTTTACGCAATCCGTTCGCTTTATCTTGAATCATTTTAGATGGAAAAATTACAATGCCTAATTTCATGTTCCAATTCCTCCCTTTGTAAGTCTAGTTAGATTTTGAGAAAATAACTCTCTTAACCTATTATATCAAATTATTCTGAATACTGCTCTCTATTATTTCATTGATAGCATACGAGAGAAAGCTTTCGGTAAATCAGTTTGCCAATATTTCCACGTATGATTACCTTCAAACTCCTCGTAATGCGTGATGAAATTTCTATCTGTCAGAAGTGTATTGAGCTCACGGTTCGGTTGTACGAAATCAGATACTTGCCCATCAGTGCGCTTTACAGCTGTTTCTTCTGTCCCAATGACGTGATAAAGCTCTAGTGCCTCTGGATTTTTGAAGTCTTTTGCTAAGTTCATCACTGTTTCGTCCACAAATGGTGATTGCATAACGACTTTACCGAATGTATGCGGATACATAAGTGCAGTCATAAAGGAAACTGTTCCGCCAAGAGAATCACCAATTAACACACGACCTTTTCCCATTTGGTACGTTGGATAATTTTCATCAATATACGGTGCAAGTTCATGAGCAAGGAAACGAATATAAGCAGCGTTTTTTACTTCATTTGGGAAATATTTTTCTTTACGATCGTGTACATTTTTATATGGAATACCGACGATAATTGTACGGTCAATTTCTTCAGTTTCACGAAGGCGCTCAATTACACGGTGCGCTTTACCAAGCTGAAAATAATCTCTACCATCTTGTGCAATTACAACTGTATGTTTGTGCAGTGGTGTGTAATTTACTGGTAAATAAACGAGAAGTGTAACGTCTTCTTGAAGTGATGCGCTATAAAATGAAATTTCTTCAATTCTCCCTATTGTTTGACTCATGTAGATCCCCCTAAATAAAAATTTACTGTAACGATTGTAAGAGCGACGCTTGTAGTGAAAAGGAAAGAAATATTCACTAATTGGTGCCTTAATTTCTATTTTACCATAATGGTACGAAGAATCTAAAAAATTAGTATTTAAGTTACGAAAGAAAACGGATATAATGAAGTGGGATTTTTGACAGGTGAGAGGGGAGACAGGATTTGAAACAAGAAAAATCAATCGCACTACCATTGGCTATTTCTATAATTGCCATTTCCTTTGCAGCAGTTTTTGTAAAGATGTCCTCAGCACCATCTTCAATATTAAGTATGTACCGCTTATGGATTATCGTATTTATTATGCTGCCTATCGTATGGAAAAAAAGAGAGGAATTTAATAGGATTCAAATGAAAGATTGGGGCTTTTTAATTGGATCTGGTTTCTTTTTAGCACTTCATTTTCTTTTATGGTTTGAATCTTTAAAGCATACGACAGTTGCTAGTTCGACGATCATTTTAGCGCTTCAACCGATCATATCTTTAGTTGGGGGTTTTTTCTTATTTAAAGAAAGAACAACATACTCAGCTATTGCGACAATGGGAATTGCGATACTAGGCGTAATGTGTATTGGGTGGGGAGATTTAGGGCTAAGTGAACAAGCAATTTATGGAGATATATTATCCTTTTTAAGTGTAATAGCGGTTGTCGGTTATTTATTTATCGGGCAAACGACAGTAAAGAAAGTATCACACTGGATTTATAGTTTTACAGTCTTTGCGTTCGCAGGTCTTTTTATGGGGATTTATAATGTCATATTACAAGTACCTTTTACAGGTTATACGAAGTGGGATTGGACCGTTTTTCTTTTACTTGCGGTCGTGCCGACAGTGTCGCACGTCATTAATAATTGGTTATTAAACTACGTAAATGCAACGACAATTTCAATGAGTATTTTAGGAGAACCTGTTGGAGCATCTATACTTGCGTTCTTCTTACTTGGAGAAAAATTAAATGCAATGCAAATTATCGGTAGCATGCTCGTATTGTTTGGTGTATCTGTTTTCTTATTACAGCAACAAAAGCGAACAGCAAAAAATGTCGTAAACGAGCCGGTGTATACACAGGAATTATAGTGTTAGGGGAGAAAAGAGAAGTTGTGATACTTCTCTTTTTGTTTTATAGAAATACGGGTGTAGAAGGGGGAGTGCAATGGAATTTCCATCAAAAAAGGATGCATGGTTATATCCAATCTTTTTTATTGTTGTAGGTGCCTGTTTTGCTCCAATATTTGCAGGAAGAGAACATTTTCTTTTGTTTTTCACAATCCCATTAGCCATATTATTTATTTGGAGTTGGTTTTCAACAAAATATATTGTCGGAGAAGAAACAATTACTATTAGATCAGGTTTCGTTAAAAAGCGCATATTTATACGAGATATAAAACAAATTTCAAGTACGAAAAACCCAATATCAGCTCATGCTTTATCATTTGACCGACTTGAAATTGTTTACTGCACACATAAAACAGAAATTATTTCTCCTAAAGATAAGGAACAATTCATCAATTTAGTTAAAAGTAAAAATCCACACATTGAAACAAAGTAAAAGAGTGGCTACGAAGCCACTTTTTTACTTTGGATTTGTCATATAAGGTTGTACATGAATGATACATAGGTCACGGAACTTTCCTTCAGTGGTTGTGACAATTACGACTGCTCTTCCGGCACTTTTTCCAGTAATCGTTACCGTATCACCTTTTGGATACATTGTGATGACATCAGCATTCATATTTGTCCAAATAAGTTCTTTATTCGTTGCTTGCACTGGCAAAACGGAAGCTGATAACTCAATGCTTTGTCCCGTTCTTACTTTCAACTTATTTTTTTCCATATGAACACCGATGACTGAAATAACAGAAGGAGCAATTGAAATTTTAGGTGGATTAGGTTGTATGTTCAAACAAGACGCAGAAGTATTTGTGATAGGTGAAAATTTTCGTATTTGTTGTTGCTGGAAAGCTGCTAACATGTTGGAGTCCCCTTTCTGTATAAGTGCTGATAGTATTACTATAAAGGAGTAGTGTTATGTTTAATTTAACGAAACATAAAGAAATTGTTAAATTCGAACAGAAGATTGTCGAACTTTGATAAAAAGAAAGCTCTGCTGATACGATAACAGCAGAGCTTTCCCTTTATAGATTATGTTGTTTTTCAAAATCCTCAAATTGTTTTTCAACTTCTTTTGAAGGTTGCGTTAGTAAACTAACAATTATGATCACTAGTAAACTAATAGCGAAACCAGGAATCATTTCATATAAGAAGTCTTTTAAGAATTTAAATTGTGTCCATATAATAACAGTCGCAGCACCAGAAATCATACCAGCAAGTGCGCCCCATTTTGTCATGCGTTTCCAATATAAGCTTAATAAAATAGCAGGTCCGAATGAAGAACCAAATCCAGCCCAAGCGTATCCAACAAGAGCTAAAATCGTATCATTTTGTTTAAACGCTAATGCACACCCAACTAATGCAATAACAAGTACAGCCATACGACCGACAAATACAAGTTCTTTATCAGAAGCAGAACGTTTAAAGAATGTACGATATAAATCTTCTGTTATAGCACTAGAAGTAACGAGTAACTGAGATGAAATTGTACTCATAATCGCTGCTAAAATCGCAGCTAATAAAAATCCAGTAATAAGTGGATGGAATAAAATTTTTCCTAGTTCAAGGAAAATTGTCTCTGGGTTAGATAATGTTAACTCTTGTTGTGAGTAGTAAGCAATACCGATAAGACCAGTAAACATAGCTCCGACAACAGAGAAAATCATCCAGCTCATACCAATTCTTCGTGCGCTTTTAATTTCTTTTACAGAGGAAATCGCCATAAAGCGTACGATAATATGAGGTTGTCCAACATAACCAAGGCCCCATGCGAATAAAGAAATAATCCCTAAAGTAGAGGCACCTTTAAAAATATCCAGACGTGTTGGATCAACAGATCGAATTGTATCAAATGCAGGTCCAAGTCCGTTCGAATTCATAATTGTTACGATAGGAACAAGAATAAGAGCAACAACCATAATGATTCCTTGTACGAAGTCTGTCCAACTTACTGCTAAGAAACCACCAAATAATGTGTAAGCGACAACAACGCCTGCAACAATGAATAATCCCACATGGTAGTTCATACCAAATGAATTTTCAAATAATACAGCGCCTGAAACTAATCCTGAAGCTACATAAAAAGTAAAGAAAATCATAATAACAAGTCCAGATACTAAGCGTAGCATGTGAGATTTGTCGTGGAAACGATGTTCCAAAAATTCTGGGATAGTAATAGAGTTGTTTGCCATTTCAGAGTAGGTACGTAAGCGAGGAGCGACATAAAGCCAGTTTGCGTATGCGCCTAGTGTTAGGCCGATCGCAATCCAACTACTACTTAATCCAACGCTAAACATTGCACCGGGTAAGCCCATTAAAAGCCAACCACTCATATCGGAGGCTCCAGCACTTAATGCTGTTACTGCGGGGCCTAGTGTACGCCCGCCAAGCATATAATCTGTTAAGTTGGACGTTCGTTTATAGGCGAAATAGCCAATTACTAACATCCCGAGCATGTAGATAGAGATTGAAGTTAAAGTTAACATCTGCGTACTCATGTAGTTCCCCTTCCTTTTGTCATGTCTTTTGATGCGTTATGCATATTTATAATCTATCATGATTATTCTGAAAAATCCATACAGAAATATGAATTTTCAGAAATGTAAGCGTTTTTTGACGTCATTTTACTTTTTTAATATATAACATTCAGACAAAAAAACTTAATTTTAATAGAGTATTTATTATATTTACATAAAAAGAGGTTGTTTTGTCAATATAATATTGAAAGGAGAGAAAAATAAAATTTTTTAAAAAGTATTGACTTGTGAAAAAAGTTAGGTCTATAATGAGTGCAACTTAAAAAAATGCAAGCGTTGATGAAGAAGAGTACACATGATGAACATGTCAGAGAGCTGATGGTTGGTGCGAATCAGTATGGAATTGATGTGGAATGGGCTTCGGAGCTTCCAAACCGAAACGAAAGAAGTAGGCTTTGGCGACATGATCTCATCGATACAAGAGACACGTATTGTTTTTGATACGGTAAAGTGCGTTACGTTCGTAACGAATTAAGGTGGCACCACGGGAGTACCCGTCCTTTCTATAGGATGAGTACTCCCTTTTTGTGTATAAAAAATTAAATAAATGAAATCGTTTAAGTAAGAAGAGTACGTATATTGGAGACGTTACAGAGAGCCGGGGATAGGTGGGAGCCCGGTGCGGTGCCATATGCGGAATGGGCTTACGAGAGGTATGCTGAACAATTATTTTCAGTAGGCAACCCGGGTTCCGCCGTTACAAGGATAAGGTATATATTTTGTACCTGAATAAAGCGGGATGCTTTTGCGTCCAACATGAGGTGGTACCACGGTAAACTTATCGTCCTCTACATATTTTTGATATGTAGAGGACTTTTTTATTTTTCAGGATGAGGTGAAAGACATGATGACAAAAGAGGAATTTATAAAACAAAAAGAACAAAGAAAAACATTTTTAGTAATCGCTGAAGAAGAAGGAGATAGCATTACGCCAATTTCTTTATATAGACGTATGAAAGGTAAGAAGAGGTTCTTATTAGAAAGCTCACAACTTCATCAAGATAAAGGACGCTATTCTTACTTAGGGTGTAATCCGTATGGTGAAGTGAAAAGTATCGGTACAGAAGTGGAACGAACGATTTACGGTCAAACAGAAGAGTTGCAAGGTAACGTACTACAAGTGTTAGAAGAAGTAATCGTGTCAACACAAGTAGACAGTCCACTTCCATTTTGCGGAGGAGCAGTTGGTTATATTGGCTATGATGTCATTCGGCAATATGAAAATATAGGCGTGGATTTACACGACCCATTAAATATTCCAGAAGTACACCTTTTACTATATCGTGAGTTTATCGTATATGACCACTTACGCCAAAAATTATCATTTGTATATGTATGCAGGGAAGATGATGTAGCTTCTTATGAAGAAGTATACGAAAGGCTGCGAGCATACAAAGAGGAATTGCTACAGGGAGAAGAAGCTGAAGTAACTGAAATAAAATCAACATTATCATTCACTTCTTCTATAACGGAAAAAGAATTTTGCGCGATGGTAGAAACGGCGAAAGAACACATTCGAGCCGGGGACATATTCCAAGTCGTATTATCTCAGCGTTTGCAAAGTGAATGTATTGGTGATCCTTTCGCTTTATACCGCAAACTGCGCATTGCAAACCCATCACCATATATGTTTTATATCGATTTTCAAGATTATGTTGTACTCGGTTCTTCGCCAGAAAGTTTGTTATCAGTAAGAGACGAGAAAGTGATGACAAATCCAATTGCGGGTACGAGGCCAAGGGGAAAAACGAAGGAGCAAGATGCTGTAATTGAAAAAGAACTGTTAGAAAATGAGAAAGAGCGAGCAGAGCATATGATGCTTGTAGATCTTGGGCGAAACGATATTGGTAGAGTGAGTGAAATCGGCTCAGTTACGATAGATAAATATATGAAAGTAGAAAAATATTCTCACGTTATGCACATTGTATCTGAAGTTTACGGAATATTGCGAAAACTAATGAGTGGATTTGATGCATTAGCGTACTGCTTACCAGCAGGAACCGTTTCAGGCGCTCCGAAAATTAGGGCAATGGAAATTATAAATGAACTAGAGAATGAAAAAAGAAATGTATACGCCGGTGCAGTTGGATACGTTAGTTTTTCTGGAAATCTTGATATGGCGCTTGCCATTCGAACAATGGTCGTAAAAGATGAAAAAGCATACGTTCAGGCAGGAGCGGGCATCGTTTATGATTCAGAACCAGTAGCTGAATATGAAGAAACGTTAAATAAAGCGAGAGCGCTTTTGGAGGTAATGAAATGATTGTACTGATCGATAATTATGATTCATTCACATATAACTTGTATCAATTGTTAGGGGAATACGAAGAAGAAATTGTAGTCGTAAGAAATGATGAAATAACGATAGGGCAGTTAGAAGAGATGAACCCAAAAGGAATTGTGCTTTCACCAGGACCAGGAAAACCAGAAGATGCTGGGATTTGTATTGATGTCATCCATCATTTTTATAAGAACGTTCCCATATTAGGTATTTGCCTTGGTCATCAAGCAATTATATCGGCATTTGGAGGAGAAATTGTTAGAGCGGAACGCATTAAACATGGAAAAACATCACGTGTGAAACATAATGGGGCTTCAATCTTTTCATATGTAAAACAGCCATTAACGGCGATGCGCTACCATTCGCTTGTTGCAGCACAAACGAGCTTACCAGAGTGTTTTGACATACTAGCGACAGCGATGGACGACGGAGAAATTATGGCAGTTCGTCACAATTATTATCCGCTCTTTGGATTACAGTTTCATCCGGAATCAATCGCAACAGAAGAAGGCGGAAAGTTAATACGTGCCTTTTTAGGCGAAGTGAAAGAGGAGGAAAGAGTATGAATAACTATCTTCGTAAATTAGTGGAGGGGCAACATTTAACAGAAGAGGAGATGTATAGAGCAGGGCTTCTTTTATTAAATGAAAATATATTGGAAAGTGAAATTGCAGCTTTCTTAGTCTTACTGAAAGCGAAAGGTGAAACAGCAGAAGAAATATACGGTCTTGTTCGAGCTCTTCACGAAAAGGCATTACCGTTTTCGAATCATATACAAGGTGCGATGGACAATTGCGGGACAGGTGGTGACGGTGCTCAAACGTTTAATATTAGCACAACATCGGCATTTGTACTGGCGGGATCAGGTGTAAAAGTTGCAAAACATGGTAATCGTGCTGTTTCTAGTAAAACAGGAAGTGCGGATTTATTAGAAGAACTCGGTGTAAATATTAGTAGTACGCCAAACGAAATTGATTATTTATTAGAGCATGTCGGAATCGCATTTTTATTCGCACCAGCGATGCACCCAGCATTAAGGCGCATTATGAAAATAAGAAAAGAATTAAATGTTCCGACGATCTTTAACTTAATAGGCCCTTTAACAAATCCGGTGAATTTAGAAACACAATTTGTCGGCATTTATAAACGAGATATGTTACTACCAGTTGCACAAGTATTACAGAAACTAGGAAGAAAACAAGCACTTGTCGTAAACGGAAGTGGATTTTTAGATGAAGCATCATTGCAAGGAGAAAATCATGTTGTTATTTTAAAAGATAATGAAATAGTAGAAACGAGTATTGAACCTGAGAAATATGGTTTTCCAATAGTGAAAAACGAAGAGATAAGAGGTGGGAATTCGAAAGAAAATGCAAAGATTACGCTTGGAGTATTAAGCGGAGAAAAGAGCGTCTATCGCGATACTGTTTTATTAAATGCAGGTCTGGCCCTTTTCGCAAATGGAAAAGCAGAAACAATTGAAGAAGGAATTAAACTCGCAGCACATAGCATTGACGCTGGAAAAGCATTAGCGAAACTAAACTTATTAATTACAGCAAGTAATGAAAAATTAGAAAGGGTGAATTAAAGTGGGGACGATTTTAGACAAAATTGTAGACCAAAAGAAAACGGAAGTTGCGGCATTATATGAAACGTATACACCAATAAAAGAAAGTAGAAAGACACATTCACTTGTAGAAGCATTACAGCAGTTTACTGTCATTGCAGAAGTAAAGCGAGCATCACCATCAAAAGGAGATATTAATTTACACGTTGATGTACGAAAACAAGTAAAAACATATGAAGATTGCGGCGCAGGAGCAGTTTCGGTTTTAACAGACGGACAATTTTTTAAAGGATCTTTTCATGATTTACAAACGGCAAGAGAAGAAAGTAACATTCCTCTTTTATGTAAAGATTTCATAATCGATAAGATTCAAATCGATAGAGCGTATGAAGCTGGTGCAGATATTATTTTACTAATCGTAGCCGCTTTAACGAAAGAGAAATTAAAAGAGCTGTATAGCTACGTACTAGAAAAAGGATTAGAAGCGATCGTTGAAGTTCATGATGAACAGGAATTAGAAATTGCAATCCAATTAAATCCACACGTTATTGGTATTAACAACCGTAATTTGAAAACATTTGAAGTCGATTTAGGCCAAACAGAAAAGCTTGGAAAACGATTGAATGGGGAGAAATTACTTTGGATTAGCGAAAGTGGTATCCATTTAAAAGAGGATATTATTCGTGTTAAAAAAGCAGGAGCAAAAGGTGTATTAGTTGGAGAAGCGCTTATGACATCATCTTCTATTCGTACCTTTTTTGAAGATTGTAAGGTGAACGTATGAAAGTGAAAATTTGCGGCATCACTGATATGGAAACAGCAAAACGTGCTTGCGAATACGGAACAGATGCACTCGGATTTGTTTTTGCAGAAAGTAAGCGAAAAATCAATCCAGAGCTAGCGAAAGAAATCATTCAGGAGCTTCCAGCAAATGTGTTAAAAGTCGGTGTTTTCGTAAATGAATCAGTTGAAGTAATTCAAAAAATTGCAGATGAGTGCGGGTTAACACATGTGCAACTACATGGGGATGAAGATAATTATCAAATCAGAAAATTGAATATTCCGTCTATAAAAGCGCTCGGAGTAACTTCAGAAGAGGATATGAAAAACGCTCAAACATATGAAGTGGATTATATATTGTTTGATAGCCCAAAAGAAAAGTTTTACGGAGGCAATGGAAAGAAATTTTCATGGGAACTACTTGGGCATATGCCAAACGAGTTGCGATCAAAAACGATATTAGCTGGTGGATTAAACATTTCTAATATAGAAGAAGCAATTCGAACTATTCAGCCATATATGGTGGATGTGAGTAGTGGAGTAGAGACTGAAGGAAAAAAAGATCTAAAGAAAATAAAACAATTTATTATAAAAGCGAAGGAGTGTTCCAAATGAACTACGCATATCCAGATGAAAAAGGACATTACGGTATATACGGAGGACGATACGTTCCAGAAACGTTAATGCAATCTGTATTGGAACTAGAAGAAGCATATAAAGAAGCGATGCAAGATGAAGCGTTCCAAAAGGAATTAAATCATTATTTAAAAACGTACGTAGGGAGAGAAACACCGCTTTATTTCGCTGAAAATATGACGAAGTATTGCGGCGGTGCAAAGATTTATTTAAAACGTGAAGATTTGAACCATACAGGAGCTCATAAAATTAACAATACAATCGGTCAGGCACTTCTTGCAGTAAGAATGGGTAAGAAAAAAGTTGTCGCTGAAACGGGGGCAGGACAACACGGAGTTGCAACAGCTACTGTATGTGCCCTTCTCGGATTAGAATGCGTCATCTTTATGGGAGAAGAAGATGTGAGACGTCAAAAATTAAATGTGTTCCGAATGGAATTACTCGGAGCGAAAGTAGAAAGTGTAGCGGCAGGTAGCGGTACATTAAAAGATGCGGTGAACGAGGCGCTTCGCTACTGGGTTTCACATGTGCATGATACGCACTACATTATGGGATCCGTTCTCGGACCGCATCCATTCCCGCAAATTGTCCGTGATTTCCAAAGTGTAATTGGGAAAGAAACGAAAAAACAATATGAAGCGTTAGAAGGAAAGTTACCAGAAGCGGTCGTTGCTTGTATTGGCGGTGGTAGTAATGCGATGGGAATGTTTTATCCGTTCGTACACGATGAAGAAGTTGCTCTTTACGGCGTTGAAGCAGCTGGAAAAGGCGTTCATACAGAAAAACATGCAGCCACTTTAACGAAAGGAAGTGTCGGTGTTTTACACGGATCGATGATGTATCTTCTGCAAAATGAAGAAGGACAAATTCAAGAAGCTCATTCTATTTCAGCAGGACTAGATTATCCAGGCGTTGGACCAGAACATAGTTTATTAAAAGATATTGGGCGTGTTTCTTATCATTCGATTACAGATAATGAAGCGTTAGAAGCATTTCAATTATTAACGAAAAAAGAAGGGATTATCCCAGCGTTAGAAAGTTCACATGCTGTTGCATATGCATTAAAATTAGCTCCGAAAATGAAGCAAGATGAAGGACTTGTCATTTGCTTATCTGGCCGTGGTGATAAAGATGTAGAGAGTATAAAACGTTATATGGAAGAGGTGTAAAAAATGGGAGTAGAAAAAATTAAAGCAGTGTTTGAAAATGGTAAAAAAGCATTTATTCCGTATGTAATGGGTGGAGATGGTGGCCTTGAAAAACTAAAAGAAAGAATTCGATTTCTAGATGAAGCAGGGGCAAGTATCGTTGAAATTGGCATTCCATTTTCAGATCCAGTTGCAGACGGTCCAACGATTCAAAGAGCAGGAAAAAGAGCGTTAGATAGTGGTGTAACAGTAAAAGGTATCTTTCAAGCGCTAGCAGAAGTAAGGAAAGAAGTACAAATTCCATTTGTACTCATGACATATTTAAATCCAGTACTTGCATTCGGAAAAGAACGATTCATTGAGAGATGCTTAGAGGCTGGTGTGGATGGTATTATCGTTCCAGACTTACCGTATGAAGAACAAGACATTATTGCACCGCTTCTCCGCACTGCAAATATCGCTTTAATCCCACTCGTTACCGTTACGAGCCCAATTGAGCGAATCAAAAAAATTACGAGTGAATCAGAAGGGTTCGTCTACGCCGTTACAGTAGCGGGCGTAACAGGAGTACGTCAAAACTTTAAAGATGAGATTCATAGTTACTTAGAAAAAGTAAAATCACATACGCATTTACCGGTAGTGGCAGGGTTCGGTATTTCAACAAAGGAACATGTAGAAGAAATGATTACAATATGTGACGGTGTTGTCGTTGGAAGTAAAGTTATTGAGCTTTTAGAAAATGAAAAACGAGAAGAAATATGTGAATTAATACAGGCAGTAAAACAAAAAGAAGAGGCATGAGTCTCTTCTTTTTGTTTTGAGTAATAAATGATAAAATATACAGAAAATACATATAATTTAGAGGTGAGAAGGCATGCTAAGACGTAAACTACTATATCTACTTTTAACTGTACCACTATACGCTTGGCTTATTAGCATGACGAAAATAGAGTTGATGGCTCTATTTTTAGGATATGTATTCATCTTTTCCAACTTAAATCGGATTCAAGAGCAATCTATTTTAGAAATATGTATATTTTCGATTAGTATAGAATTATTTAGTATCGTTTCGATTGTATTATTAAATGAATTATTCAGATGGATTCATTCATTTGAATTAATGAAATTTGGGAATATTGTAATGCAAGCAATATGTGTTTATATTGTATTTGTTGTGTTAGGAAAAATAATTGGGAAGCAAACAGTTTTTCAGGATAATAGAAAATGGGAGTGATTCAAAAAGGAGCTAAACAGCTCCTTTTTTGAATCTGTTGTAAAAAAAATTGAAAAATATGACATCTGTTATATAATAGTTAAAAATTGTATTTTAAATGAAATGAGATGATAACATGGCCATATTGTTGGCACTTATCCCAATTATGATGATTTTCATTTGTTTATTTTTATTTAAACAAACGTCATTAAGATCCTCGTTAATTTCTTATGCGGTATGTGTTGGAATCGTTTTACTCTCGCCAACGTTTCAACTAGGGATAAGTGAAACTGTGCACGCAACGATTAAAGGATGGTTAATTTGTTTCATTGTCGGGTACGTTTTATTTTTCGGTATTTTTTTATTTCACCTCATGAACAAAATGGGGTACATCGACCAAGTAGCACGTTTTCTAGAAGAGGTTACGCATGATCGTTTATTACAAATGCTTCTTATGTGTTTCGGTATTTGCCCACTAATTGAATCAGTAAGTGGATTCGGAATCGGCTTCATGGTTGCAGCACCTATTTTTCTTTCATTAGGTTATAAACCGTTTCAAGCTGTACTGCTCTCTTTTATCGGCTTACTAGCTAGTTCGTGGGGCGCAATGGCAACTGGTACGATTATTGGTTCGCAGCTTATCAATATGCCGCTTACAATACTTGGTACAAATACAGCATTACTAAGTATTCCGATGTTTGCTTACTTCGTCATTCTCTCTTTACACGTTGTTGGCGGCTGGCAAGCGGTTATAGAAAAGTGGAAGGAAGGACTTGGTTTCTTTCTATTATTTTCTCTCGGAATCTATCTGTCTAATGCGTACGTAAGTGTTGAACTAGCAGGTATATTAAGTTCTATCGTTACCATTACATTGGGCTTTCTTATCATTAAATTAAAAGGAAAAAGTGGGCAAAATCTAATGACAGAACATGCTGCGGCAACGGAGAGAGAAGTATCTATTATAAAAATTATTAGCCCTTATATATTTCTAACCGTTTGTATTTTGCTTTCTCGCCTCGTTCCAGCATTCCATGATGTATTCAGATCATATGCGGTTCTTGATTTAAAATCATACTCTTACAAACTAGAGCTACTATATTCGCCAGGTTTTTGGCTAGGTATGACTTGTTTATTTACAATCATTTTCTTCCGAATTCCATCTAATATTATGAAACAATCAATCTCACAAACGATAAAACAATGGATCCCGTTCGCTATTACAACGACAATGTTTATTGCTATTTCAGAACTAATGGGCGCATCTGGCATGCATTCATTACTAGCAAAAACAGCTGGTGAAACATTTGGAACATTTTTCGTTTTCGTTGCTCCATTCATCGGTGGTATCGGTGGCTTTTTAACAGGTAGCAATGCAGGATCAAATGCGATGTTCATAAAACTACAAATGCAAACCGCACAAAACGTAGCACTCCCGTGGCAATACGTCACAACACTGCAAAACACCGCATCGTCAGTAGCGACAATCGCTTGCCCGTCACGGATTACACTGGGGGCGTATTTATGTAACATACCATATCGTGAAAATGAACTATTAAAGAAGACGACGTTAATGATTTTTGGAGCGGTGTTACTTATAGTAGTGGAAGTTATTTTCTGGTATATGTTGAGAAATTAAAAATTCTCCTATATTTAGGAGGATTTTTTTTGTTACTGGATAATGCTTTAAATTATGAAAAGCTTCTACTAAATGAATAGGAGATGAAATGTATGCCCTTAAAAAACTATGGTGTGCTAAAAGGTACAGTTATACAATCAAAGATTGGAAAAGGGAAAACTCCTCATTATCAAGTTCATTTACAAGGCGAAGCAGAAGTAGATTATCGTATTGCAATTAACGTGAAATCGCAAAGTTATCCGTCAGAAGTTTTATATTTTGCGAGCGACAATATTCGGTCAGAGGCGATTCGTATTTTACCGATGTTACCATTCGGTTTTACAGAAATAAAAAACAATGAACCGAAAGTAGCTTTAGACTACGTAAGAGGTAATTTATTTGATTCGAAACAAATGATTCCTTTACCTGCTGAAAAAGCAGGAGTAGATAATGATTTAAATGAAAAAATAGAACATTATATAAAACGAGCAATAGAAGAAAAAGCGACTATTTATGCGTTTGGTGAAAGGTGGGGACCAGAAGAAAATATACCGGATTCCTATTTTCATTTCGAACCAGGAAACGGTATACACGATATTCATATGAATCAAGGGAATGTAGAGAAATGGAAAGGTGATAATGGTATATGGCAAGACGGAGGCATACTCATTCACTTTGAGAAGGAAGAAAAATGGATCGGTATCTTTCTTGCCTTCCAATCACAGTCATGGTGTACCGATGAGGAGGGGCATGCTCGTGTTCCGGTTGAGCATTGTAATTATAAGAGAAATAACTGATGAGAAGAGCTAGTTCAAAATGGACTAGCTCTTCTCATTGTATACAAGATATATAGTGATGAAATTATGTTTGTAATATTAAAAAATGCTGATAGGGTTATTGATTTTTATTCGTATTAGAAAGTAGGTACTAATTAGCAGTGCAAGGAGGTCTAGCTTTGAAGATAACGGAAGAAAATGTTGTGCAACAAATAAAAAAGCGTGATGAGAAAAGCATTACGTTTATTATTCAAACATACGGCGGTTTACTAAGCGCTATTATTAAAAGATATGTACAGAGCAATCAACAAGATTATGAAGAATGCTTAGATGATGTATTATTAGCGATTTGGTTTCATATCGATTCATTTGATTCAAGTAAAAATACGTTTAAACAATGGATAGCAGCCATTGCAAAATATCGGGCAATTGATTATCAGCGGAAAAATGTGAGAAATCAGCAACAAACTGTCTGTACAGAGATTAATGATCGTCTGTATCAAGAACAAAGAAAACAAAATGACTTCTTAGACGTACAGGAACTGCTTAGTGAGTTGTCAGTAACAGATCGTAACATTTTTGAAAAGTATTATTTAGAAGGTGTACCGTCTCGTGAAATTGCATCCCATCTTAACGTGAAGGAGTCATGGATTCATAACAAACTGTCACGCGGACGAAAAAAGCTCAAACAGATTTTTATTTTTAAAAATGGAGTGTGAGGGCATGTCTATTTATAAAGAGTTAAATGATATTCAGTTGGATATCACAGAGTTTGAGGAGACTCCCTTAACCAAACTAGAGGAAAAGCAGTGGGAAAAACGTGTGAAAAATAAGCTCCGTAAAAACAAACATTCAAAAAAATGGTTCGGAGTCGCAGCAGCTTGCATGCTAATTGTCAGCATTACAGTGCCGCTTGGACAAACATCTTTAGCAAATATGCCATTTATCGCGGGATTAATTGAAAAATATATTGATAAACAGCAACCACTTGACTATTCTCCCTATAAAACGGCTATTGGGAAAACCGCTGAAAATAAATACGGTAAACTGACTTTAAATGAGGTACTAATGGATGAAAATAAATTATTCATCAGTTCAACATTTGAGCCAGCGAAGGGTGTAAAATTTGATTATCAAACATATTTAATTCCACAGGTACGAATAAATGGGCGTGACTTTTCTAATACAAAGGATGCACAATCAATTGAAGTACAGGATTCTATGTATACAATCTACGGTGGTATCGAGTTAAGTGAAATGCCACAAACCGATGAACTTCAAATCGAAATTACTTATGATACATTCAACAGGGATACTGTAATTGAGCAACCATGGATATTTGATATTGAAGTATCGCAAGCTCAGTTGATACAAGAGAAGCGGACGTTTGATTTAAATGAAACAATTGCTTTATCCGATGGTAATAAAGTAACTGTTAACAAAGTAGTTTCTACGCCGATTTCTACAACAATTTATTATGATGTGACACAAAGTGCAAATGAAGATATTTATTTTAAAATCGAATCAGAATCTGGAAAAACACATACATTTAAAGAAGCATCTATATCGAGTGAAGATGGTGGTATTTCTTTTAGTAGATTTGATGGAATTAATATATCAGTAGGGAAATATTCACTTGTACCTTATTCGGGGAAAGAAAACACAACAATTGGACCACCTATTTCGATTCAATAAATTATTAAAGCTGATAAATAATTATTTAAGGAGAGAAGAGGGCGTTCAAAAAGAACGCCCTCTTCTTATTTTAGAAAACCCAAAACTAACAAGTGTAGAAATACAAGAGAAAAGCAGTGCCACGCTAGAAAACGCAATGAGGTACATATTATATTTCATAACCTGTCCAATTAGCTGGTTACTGTCGTACTGAAAAAGTCCTGCTATTATATTGAATAAAAATAACACGATAAACATGACGATGACACCGTCTATGGATCCTTTAATGTCTGGTTTACTTAAAGCGATATGTGCAGAAATACAAATGGCGATAAATAAAAATAACCAAAAGGAAGGATTTAATAAATTGCTTATTGTAAATAAGCTTTTCAACAATACAAACGTCGACAAGAGCATGTTTTGAACCATTTCTATATTAATAGAAGTAGAAGCGATTGTCTTTTCGAGAGTTGTATTAAATAAGAAATATGAATCTGGTACGAAATAGCGCATTAAAAGGATTAATGCTGTAATACCCGAAATAATAGGACCAATTCCAATGAAGAAGTTCCCAATTCGTTGATAGACACTTTTTTGATTGTATTGATGTTGTACGTAACCTAAAGCACCTTGACTTGTATCTGTTGGGAAAAACTGCGTTGCTACAATTTTATGACGAAATAGTACACACATAATGGCATGTCCAAGTTCGTGAATAGGGACACCAATCCACGCTGTTAAAAGGAATCCTTTTCTTCCGAAAGCTCTCGACCAATACATTCGTGTGAGAGATTCTAAATAGCCTAATAGAAATCCGATTACAATAATAATGCCAATTAAAGAAAATAATTGGATTACGCTTGTAAGGAGTATTTGAACAATTGAGTTTACAAATTCCATTGTTTTTCATCCAATCTGTTAAAAATGTTATTTGCTCTGTTTCATAATAGCATTATTTCTCAAGATTGCTAGCATATATATTCTTTTGAAAGAAGGATTTCATAATCTTTTTCTTGTAGTCATGTTTTATGTCCAAAGTCATATATTGAATTTGTAACACCCTATACGGTATATGCTTAAAGGAGGGATGAGAGAATGAAATGTTCGGCGTGTCATACGGAAAATACAACAGAGGCAAGGTTTTGCGGGAATTGTGGACATTCGTTAACGGAAGAAGTAGTGGTAAGTAGTGGCCAAGAAGAAGAGCCGGAACAAGTGCGTGTAGCACAAGCAAAGGAAACTCGAACGAATGAAACGGTAGAGCAAGCGAAGCGATTTGCGAGTGGGTATTTTCAGTTTTTTAAACATGCTTTCAAAGCACCGACAGCGATTATGAAAAGCGGCAAGGTTGAAGTACGAAATGGAATTGTAAGTCTTGTTCTTATTTGTTTTTTAGGGGCATGTATTTTTTATAGAATGATGAGTGCTGCAGCAGCTGTTACGAAAACATTTGCACCAGATATACCTACTCCTACATTCTTTTTGGACTCTGTAACGGTCTTTTTATTTTTATTAATTTTAACTTTATTTGTCGGATTTATTATTTTTGTAAGTGGGAAGATGATGAAATCATCTTTTTCGTTTCTTGAAGTATTCGGTATATGGGGAACGATAGCAACGCCTGCTATTGCTATATTAGTACTTTCTTTTCTGTTTAGCTTTTTATTAATCTTTTTCTTACCAATCTTATTAGGTCTGGCTACAACGTATATGTCAATTAGTATAATTGTAGCTATAGTAAAACTAGATAACGGCGGATTAGATCCTATTTACACACTTCTTATCGCAAATGTTTTAATCGGAATTGCAACATTCATTGTACTGTGGTCTTACATTAGTACGATAATTCAAACCTTTACACAGGGATTAACTGGCTTCTAATGAAAAGGTGGTTGAATGGATGAATGTATGTACAAAGTGTGGGACTCAGTTTGAAGATGGTGTACAATTTTGTCAAAACTGCGGGATGAAGAGGGGAAGTCCAGTAGTAAAGAAGAACATGAGCGGTGGTGCAAAGATTGGCATTACGTTGTTAACGCTATTTGTTATAGCGAGTGTGGGACTGTATTTGTATGGATTATCGTATTATAAGCAGGCGGCACAAGTGGACCGGATGATTACGATTTTACAAGAGAAGGACGGGGAAAAGTTAGCTGAAATCGTCACCGCAGATGATCCATCAGTTACTGTAACGAGAGAGAGTTTAACGCCTCTATTTTCATATATAAAAGAAAATCCATCCTACGTGAATGAATTGAGAGAACATTTGAGGATAGGTGAAAAACAAGGGAACGGAATCGAAAGAGCAGATTTTTCGTTAACGAAAGACGGAAAGTATTTCTTTTTATTTGATCGGTATAAATTGAAAGCGAGGACGTATTATACGACGTTGCTTTCAAATGAAAAAGGTACAACTTTAAAAATGAACGGAAAAGAAATTGATAAAACAGATGACAAAAAGTTTGAGAAGCAATATGGACCGTTTCTTCCAGGAAATCAAGTATTTCAATCAGAATATAAAAATGACTATGTAAAACTATCACGTGAGGAAAAGGTTGTACTTATGAAACAAAGCCAAAATAACGTAACGATAGATTTAACGTTGCAAGGACAATATATTACAGTGCAAACGAACGTGCCTAGTGCGACATTATATGTGAATCAAAAGCCAGTTACAGTGCTGGTGGGAGAAGAAATTACGTGGGGACCGGTAGCGACTGATGGAAGTACGACAATTTATTTAGAGCGAAATGGAGAAAGTGGACGGGAAACGACAAAAGTAGAAACGGTAACAGCATTTTCAACTTATAATCTTCCATTCCAAAAGAAAAGTACAGAAAAAACAGTTGTTTACAATGTTACTCCGCCAGCTACGACTCAGTATGTATATAATGGCTTCATCTTTCCTGATAGTGATATTCGAAAATTAACGAGTGGGGACTTAACATATTTATCGAAAGAACAATTGAAAATAGCGAGAAACGAAATATACGCAAGACATGGACATATGTTTCAAACGAAAGATATGCAAGCGTATTTTTCAAAACAGTCTTGGTATAGAGAAAATCCGTATTATACAGGAAAGCTAACGGATATTGAATCTTATAATGTTGAACTCATTAAATCAAGAGAATAGAACACGTGAAAAAGGTACAGTGCATAACTGTACCTTTTTTATAGTTATTTATCTGAACCAGGATCCCTTGAGAAAAAGATGTGAAAGAGAAATGTGACTTTACTTGATCCTCCAGATGTACTAGCTTGTATATGGGATAAAGGACCACACGTTAAAGCTGCCTCGGAATGGGGTGGTACGACTATTTTGAGCGCATGATCTGATTCTGGTGAAGCAGTAACAGTTATTGTATCATCAGAAAAGTTAAGAATTTTAACAGAACCGACTGGAAAGATGGACTTGCCAGCATGTGATGCTGAAGCGAATTGGGTAGCTTTCCATATATCTTGCGCAAACGTATCATCGTTAGATAACCAAGCACGAGCGCTGTATATTGTTGCATTAATGGAAAATTCTTGGTCAAGGGAGAGGGCGGGTTTCGGTTCTTTTGGTTCTTGCGGTTCATCTGGAAGCTGAGCGAGAAGGCCGGCGCACATGTATGTTTCACCTACTTTCAATTGTTACTGTTATAGCATATTAAACATGTTGTTTATAAGACACGACGGTTACCTATTAAAGTATAGGTTTGTGCACCAAATTTGAAGATGAAATTATCTTTCTTTACAATAGAAGTAGGTGTTATTTCTATAAAATATGGAAAGCGTAAAGAGTATGTAAAAAAAGAAGGAGTGGTAAAGTGAACTATGTCATTATTGGCGGAGATGCAGCTGGTATGAGTGCAGCTATGCAAATTGTTAGAAACGATGAAAATGCAAATGTTGTGACGTTAGAAAAAGGTGAAATTTATTCGTACGCTCAGTGTGGATTACCGTATGTCATTAGTGGTGCTATCGCTTCAACGGAAAAATTAATCGCGCGTAATGTGAAGACGTTTCGTGATAAATACGGAATTGATGCGAAAGTACGACATGAAGTAACGAAAGTAGATACGGAAAAGAAAATGGTGTACGCAGAGCATACGGAGACGAAAGATGTTTTTGAATTTTCGTATGACCGTTTATTAATTGCGACCGGAGTACGTCCTGTCATGCCAGAATGGGAAGGACGAGAGTTACAAGGCGTTCATCTTTTAAAAACAATTCCGGATGCTGAGCGCATATTAAAAACGCTAGAAACGAATAAAGTTGAGAATGTAACCATTATTGGCGGCGGTGCAATTGGGCTGGAAATGGCAGAAACATTCGTCGAACTTGGTAAAAAAGTGAGAATGATTGAGCGAAATGATCATATCGGTACGATTTATGATGCAGATATGGCGGAATATATACATAAAGAAGCAGATAAACATCATATTGAAATTTTAACGAATGAAAATGTAAAAGCGTTTAAAGGGAATGAACGAGTAGAAGCAGTTGAAACTGATAAAGGAACGTTTAAAGCAGACCTTGTTTTAGTATCTGTTGGAGTGAAGCCAAATACTGATTTTCTTGAAGGAACAAATATACGTACAAATCATAAAGGGGCGATTGAGGTAAATGCATATATGCAAACGAATGTGCAAGACGTATATGCAGCTGGTGATTGTGCGACACATTACCACGTTATAAAGGAAATTCATGATCATATCCCGCTCGGAACGACTGCCAATAAACAAGGGCGACTTGCTGGACTGAATATGCTTGATAAACGAAGAGCCTTTAAAGGAACGTTAGGTACAGGCATTATTAAATTTATGGATCTGACGCTTGCAAGAACAGGCTTAAATGAAAAAGAGGCGAAAGGGCTACATATCCCGTATAAAACAGTCAAAGTAGATTCGACAAATATGGCGGGCTATTATCCAAATGCAAAACCACTTTACTTGAAATTACTCTATCGCTCTGACACGAAACAATTATTAGGCGGACAAGTAATTGGAGAAGAAGGCGTAGATAAACGTATTGATGTAATCGCAATGGCACTTTTCAATAAAATGAGCATTCACGATTTAGAAGATGTCGATTTAAGTTACGCACCACCATATAACAGCGTTTGGGATCCAATTCAGCAAGCGGCAAGACGAGCGGAATAGCACTTTTTAAGTGCTATTTTTTCGTTAAAGGGGAATCGTCATTTTTGTCGAATGAAGAGGATTGGGAAATAGTTACATATAGGGAAGGGGATCATTAAAAATGTTTGTAACACTTCAAGCAGTTCAAGAATCAGAAAAAGAGATATTACGTAATTTGTATGCACTATATCTTCATGACCTCTCTACATTCACTCCTCATATAACGATTGGGACAAATGGTTTTTTTGAATACGAAGATTTACACATGTTTTGGGTAAATGATGGAATTACTCCGTATTTTATTAAAAGTGATAATGATATTGTAGGATTTTTATTACTACTGGAACGTCCATTCTTAAAGAAGGAAAATGACTTTGGTATTAATGACATTTTCATATTGAATCAATACAAGGGGAAAGGAATCGGTAAACAAGTTATTAAGAATGTACTAAAAGAGAAACGAGGATAATATTTCGTTATCGAACTTGTGAAAAATATACCAGCAGTTTCTTTTTGGAAGAAAGTATATAGGGAGCTAAACATCGAATTTGATGAGAAAACACAGTTAATCGATGATGAAGAATGTCTCGTTCAAACGTTTAAAATATAATGAGATGGATGCTCCTAGTATATTACTTTGAAATTTAATTTTATTTTGAATATACCGTTCACCCTTGAAAACATAGTACATATGGCTTATATTGTCATATAGTATTTATTTTTAAATAAAGCAATGAACGAACCAGGGGGCACAGTATGGCAATTAACATGAAAACAATCGAAGAATGGATTGCTGAATCAAACGCAAGACATGAAGAAGACTTTGGAAATGTTGTTGAAGAGATGAAAGAAGTATGTGTCGGACTTGATAATGCGACATTAATTTATACGAAAAATGTATTTTGTTTCGGTAAGAAAGTAGAAGTATTGTTCTTCTTCCAAGACCATGTCGTGATCGGACAAGAAAAAGACGAATATATTGAAATTGAAAAGTTAAAGTATGATGCCATTACACATAGCAACTTAAAAACAAATGACAAAAATACAACGTTAGAAATAAAGTTTGCTAACGGACAAGCTATCAATTTAGATAGTTTAAATGATAACTACGGTACGAAAAATTGGTTATTTGCAAGACAAATTAAGAGTATCTTTAAATTAATCTAGTAAAAAAGCACGCCGATAGCCGGCGTGCTTCTAAATACGTAAATCCCCTTTTAACCAATTCCGCGCTCGATAGGCTCCAACAGGA
The DNA here is from genome assembly GCF_050630465.1 of Bacillus basilensis. Taxonomy (NCBI): domain Bacteria; kingdom Bacillati; phylum Bacillota; class Bacilli; order Caryophanales; family Bacillaceae; genus Bacillus; species Bacillus basilensis. Next base: position 468,186 of record NZ_JBNTQO010000004.1, read on the forward strand.
ATTTGAATAAGTGACGTTTCATTTCCAACATCTATCCCGTACAACTGATTACATGAATTTGTATCAAAACTAAGTAAAGGATGCCCGCCCATCCCCATCGCGGTCGCTGCAAAAACGAGTTTATGAACGAGTATACCAGCTTCCATTTGGTGAATACGGTATCCTCTATAGCCTAATGCGCGTGTATAGTAATCTTTCTTTCCGATTACATGTAGGCAAAGCGGTACTTGAAAAAGGCTTACGTTATCCATCGTCATGCTGGATTGAAGGGGATAACGAAGATCTCCGTATCGTATAGGTTGTATGGAATGAGTTTTACTGTTATAAGCGTAAGCACCGTTTTCTATATCTTTTACGTTATAAAAACATCCATATAATGAGACACGTGCATTTTCATTTATATACTTACCATCAAGGTCGTTGTAATAAGGGAAGGAGAGTCTCGCTTCTTGTAGTAAAGTAGCTAGACTGGTTGCATCCCATTTCGTTAAAATAAAGTCAGCATCAGGGGAATACCGTTGTTTACAAAGTTGTAAGAAATCGTATGATAACCGCTCTACTTTCGGTAGCTGTACAGCGTGCGCATTATGTTGAGAGCGCTCTTCATGAGCGAATGTTTGGAAGTGTGCTGTCGATTCAATCATAGAAGCTTCATTTATTTTTGATATCATTGGATATTCATCTACATGTTTTGAGCGAACGAGATGTTCATGTGCTAACGGCGGAATTTGCTGCAACAGGTCATGAGAAGTAACTGTTTTATTTTCACGGTAATCATTGTGAAACCAATCAGTTTGTAGTTCTGTACTTAAAGGAACAACAGCATACACGCTTTCTTCACTTTCTGACAGTCCGAGTAAATGATTTATTGCACGGTCTAAAAACTGAAAATATACGCCATTTGTGTAACCAAATTGTTTGGCACATTCAAGTAATTGGCCGATGAGAACACCACTATCTAATCCTTGAAGACGATATGAAAAATTATTGTATTTAAAGAAATTTTTCCAAAACATGGTGGATACAAATGCAGCACCAAAACAAGACTGTATGTTACAACGATTGCCAAGTGCTTCTGTAATATAAGAGTCGAAATTTCCTTCGCGTAGTAAGATAAGTCGATGATGTGCGACGTCGTAATGGTAAATGCCGTATGGATAATCGTCAATCTTTAAATATATATACAATTCATTTGGATATAAAGCACCGCCTGAAGGAATAGACCTTCGGAATAAAATTTTCTCGCTATTTAGTTGGCACAATTGTGTTAAACCAAATGAATACCAAAGGTAATGACCAATTTCCTCCAAAGTAGGTGTAGTAGAAGGGTTAGGTAAAGATAATGGGATTTCTAAAGAGAGAGGAATTGCAGGTACATTTCGATATATTTTATAAGGAAGCGGTGCATCTTCCCAATCCACTTCATGATCTGGCATAATTTCATCAATAGAAAAATGGAGATGATGTAAAAAAGTATCTAGCTGCATGAAATCCCTCCTTTACTATGGAAACGGATGCGGATGTGGATTTAATTGTTCATTCGTTAAAGGTTCGGCTGTATATCCAAGTGTCATCGGTATAGTATAAACTCGGTCCAGCCCTGTAATCCGGGTGAGATGGTGACCGAACGTCATCGGTAACATGCCAGGTATAATGACTTTTACACAATGTAATCCGTTCTTTTCTATAAGGGGTACGGTTTGATCTACAACGATTACTTCCAGATCAGATTGATGCAAACGATTTACAAGTTGATGAAGATCGGATGTTAAATCTATATCAAACGATTGTAATGCATTCATTTCTTGGAACGTTTGTACCGGTGCATCGTCACGTAAAAGAAAGTGAAGACGTTCTTCTGCTTCTTTCAATCCGTACAGCATACTATGGTCTTCCATTTTATTTACGAGATAAGGGTCTTGTAAGCAGTTTTCGTAGTGCTCTCTTTTTTGTTCGAGTTCATCGTCTGTTATTAGTAACATGCCTGCTATTTCATGAATGGCACTCTTTAGAGCGCGAATTGGGTCTAAATGAGAGCCTCCTGCACAAACAACGTTCATTCCTTTTTTACGCGTATTTTTCGCAATTACCCATAGGCTTGGGATGCCGTGTTCCATCGTCGCGTTAAAGGTGTGTAATTCATATCCAGTAATCGTGTACAGCCGCTGAATCATTAATTGTAATTCCGTATCATTTGCCGAATCAAGATCAAGGCGGGGAAGAGGTAATTCTGTATACCAAGTGAGCAAAAAGGCGTCACGCTCTACAATTTCTAAAATGCCGTGAAAAATTGCTTCTTCTAAACTACCACCAATGGCACATCCATTTGATGTTTCATATACGAAAGCATCTCGATGACCAAGGCTATAATAAGCAATTGATTCAGGAACTAAAATTGGCCGGTTTTGTGATAATGAATATCCCCATACCCAGTTTTGGTCATAGTCAGGATCAAACGGTTTAAATGGAAAATTATCACGATTGTAATGTTCGTTTGTATGCACACCGAGTGTGATAGGGTTCAGTGCGTGATCCTCTACATCATGAAAACTGCCGTGTACAGTTGTCTTTTTCCCGCGCGGTGACATACCACAATATCTTTCTAAACCTTCTAAAATAGCAGTCGCTTCACTTATTGCAAATGAATGAGTTCGACCTGCAACACCTTCATTTCCAAACATTAACGGCATGTTTATAATAACGTCAGCAAACGGCAATAAAGAATGCTGCATTTTTCCGTTCAGCATACCGACTCGGTAATCTAAATAATCTTTTGTTAAAAATGTGTTGAGTTCATGAATCGAACGACAGCGATATGTCGCATCACTTGTTTTTAAGCTCGGTTGTAAAGAAATCTCTGCTGCATCTGCCGTATCATCAGGTAAATTGCTACATACAGGACAGAGCGGATCTGGAAGAAAAGAATGCCGCGTACATTGCAGTGTTTGTAAGTTGAGTAAAAGGAGTTTATTTTCTAATGAAGAATGGTTATGAGTTAATATTTTCTCTGTTTCTGCACGAATAAGATGACACATTTGCAGAATGCCATTTTGAGTGGCACGTACATCGCGCCTCGTCAAGTTCTCTTCTTTTACTGCATATTTCCGCTTTAGTTCCCACATTTCTTGTTGATCAAATCCAGCGATAAAGCGTCGTCCATCGGCGCAATTGGTACATCCCTCTGCAAGGGGATGAATGTAAGGACCGATAATACCTTCACCAAATGAAGTAAACGCACGTAGCCACGGAATATGATTGGAACGAAAAATTAGCTCAGCATCATGATGAATAGTAGAAGGAGAGCCGTCATGTAATACGAGAGCAAGGTTGATATTTTCAGGGAGTTCGTTTGCAATTGTATGTTGGCGAGTGATGGAATATTGTTCGCGCAATTGATCATGTACATAGTCTGCAAGTAGGCCATCTCCTATAAGTAATATATTTTGACTCATAGACCGTCCTCCTTTGCAATTAATACCCCGTACACACCATCTAGGTTTTCTTTCAAAAATGATTCAATCGCTAAATCAAACACGAATGGATAAAAATTATGTTCTTCTAAATGTTGTAAGGCAAGCTGTAAAGATTGCACACTTGGAGTTCCTTCTTCCGCTTGTATTTCCACTCTAAAAGAATCTGTGTCATATAAAATAATAGATGATTCAGGCAAAATATTAGCTCTGTAAGGAGTTTCTTCATTTTGAATGTGAAGAAGTGATAGTTGTAGTGCGTTTCGTAACGCTAACGTCATATTTATATTAGATGCACCGTACCATCGATTATTTATACCGACCCAAACGACTGGGAAGCTGAGAATCTCTTCACTCATTGCTATTTTAGGAGTTTCATGAATTGTAGTGAGGGCATCGTAATAAAATCTACAATGTTTATCATGAATTTCAGTTAAATCGATTGTTGTAATCTCTTCTAGCATATGTGACTGCCGTTCATACAATTTGTTATTTAAATGTTGTTGTAGCGCCCGGTATACACCTTCTGTCATCGTTTCTCCAGCACCAATACCGATATCATTATGTTCAGGAATAAGGCGGTGCATAATTTCCGCTACGTATGTTTCAATTCCTGCTAAACCAGCTTCTCGTCGCGCTTCATTATGAGTTAATCCGCTGAAAGTCATAAGAGGCAGGATGGAAGTAGGCCCATCTGATAGTGGAGTAGCTACTTGAATACTGCATTGTGATAACGGTAATTGATATAAATCTTGTTCATCCCACACATGGAATATACCAGCTTCTTTAGAAGTTAATGAATCGAAAAAACGGAATAAATCAGTTGAGGTATGTTGGTTGGACCGATGCTCAAGTGTTTCAGAAAGGTTTTCTATCGTATCAATTGTAAAGCTTTCATCAGTTGCGAGAGGATGTTTTATAAAAGGATGCCATGTACCTTCAAGTGTTTCATAGTTTAATAAAAAGAATTGTGGATTCTTTTCTCGATGTGAATCATCAGCAACATGTTTAAATAATTCAAAAACGATTATATTTGCTAACATTGCAGATGTAACTGGTGAAAATGATGCTGATGAATGTTCATTTTGTAAAGCTGTTTCATGTAGCCGATGCCATGCGGATTCCCAGCATTCTTCACGATTAGCTGTTACGACAGGACCAGCTATACCAAGTGTTGATAAACAGACGGCAGGTATGAAGTTCTTTCCTATTTCCTTGCAAATTGTATGAACTGCTCTTAGGCCATCAATATCTCCATTTTGAGAAACGTACAAAATCCAGTCGAAAGGTTCGAACACTTCATGCAGGGGACGATCAATTGTCGTGTCTATTTCTTCAACAAGTACAGTATCATCTACTTCATGTGCAAGTTCTACTAGCTCGTGAATACGGTCGTAATTCGTTTCCGCATAATCTGTCACAAGGTAATGAAATGTAGGTAATCCGGATTTTAATAAAGAAGAAACTAAGGAGGTAAGCATATCTCCAGAACCAATTATAAGTACATTCGCAGTGCGATACGTTTCAAATTTTAAAGCGCCTGAATGGGAATCAGCTTCTAGAAATTCAATTTGCGAAGCATACCTGTCAAGTAATGCACTGTTTAATTCATGAGGTGCATCTTGGCTTACATCACGGACAAACCCATTTGTATATAAAATTTCTCCAATTTCAAATACACGATTTTGATAGGGAAGAGGGAGACCATCCGTTATTTCTGCTAAAGAATAATTACCGTTAAACATTGGCATTAATTTTTCGATCCAGCTATAAATTCCATCACCGTCCATGCGAAATGAACTGGCGTTATTTCGAAAATAGACACCCCCGTTTGAGTCGGGGAGGAAGAAAGTATCCTTATTTACTTTAAGTTTTGCATGAATTGGAAGGTTACTCATTTTAATCCTCCTTACGTTTTAGGCATACGTTATTAGCTTATGTCATGCAATTTGTCCCGTATGAACGCAATAAAAAAAGGCTGTAGAATGATGTATTCTACAGCCTGTAATAGATTATTAATCTATCAACCTTCTAATAATAATGATTTTGGATCTTCAAGCATATCTTTAACAGCAACAAGGAAGCTAACTGCTTCTTTACCATCAACAATACGGTGATCGTAAGATAAAGCGATGTACATCATTGGACGGTTTTCCATACGCTCGTTATCAATTGCAACTGGACGTACTTGGATTTTGTGCATTCCTAAAATACCAACTTGTGGGCTGTTTAGGATCGGTGTTGACATTAGAGAACCGAATACACCACCGTTTGTAATTGTAAATGTACCACCTTGTAGTTCTTTTAATGAAAGTTTGTTATCGCGTGCTTTCATACCTAAATTACGAATTTCGCTTTCGATTTCAGCGAAGTTTAATTGGTTAGCATCGCGTACAACTGGAACAACTAATCCATCTGGAGCTGCTACTGCAATACCGATATCATAGAATTTTTTAATGATAAGCTCGTCGCCTTGAATTTCAGCATTTAATAATGGGAATTGTTTTAATGCTGCAACAACTGCTTTTGTGAAGAATGACATGAAACCAAGACGTACATCATGTTTTTTCTCGAAAGCATCTTTACGCTCTTTACGTAATTCCATGATTGCAGTCATATCAACTTCGTTAAATGTTGTTAACATTGCAGATGTTTGTTGAACTTCTACAAGACGTTTTGCAATTGTTTGACGGCGGCGGGACATTTTCACGCGCTCAACTGGTTTTTCGAATTCCGTTTTTGTAACTGGAGCAGGAGCTGGACTTTTTGGAGCAGCGGGTGCTTCTTTTGGTGCTGCAGCATGGGCTTGTACATCGTGTGGTCTCACACGTCCAAGTGGATCTGTGCTACGTACGTCGTTTAAGTCGATTCCTAATTCACGAGCCATTTTTCTAGCAGCTGGTGATGCGATAGGACGGTTTGTATTTGGTAAACCTTGTAGAGTTGCAGTTTGCTCAGCACTTGGAGCTGCTGCTTTCGGTGCTTCTGTTGTTTCTTGTTTTGGTTGCTCAGCCAATGGAGCAGGTGTACTAACTGCAACTGGTGCTCCGTTTGCATCTAAAATTGCGATAGTTGCGCCAACTTCAACCGTATCCCCAGGTTCGCCTAGTAATTTCGATACAATACCTGAATCTTCTGCAATGATTTCTACATTGACTTTATCAGTTTCAAGTTCAACAACGCTGCCACCTTTCTCAACTTTGTCGCCTACGTTGATAAGCCATTGTGAGATAGTTCCTTCAGTAATAGATTCTGCAAGCTCAGGTACTTTAATTTCGATCATTTTAAATGTCCTCCCCTTATTTGCCTAACGGTGTGTTTTTTCTTCTTTTGTCTTCGGTAATCTCCATTTGTTAGCCTGACCTTGGGCAGAATATCTGCCCAAGAACAAGCTAGAAACCTTCATTGTTACTTTTTAGTTGCTGAAAACTTCAATTTCTTGTTTATCTTGGCGGAAGTTATACTTCACATCTAAAGCGTGTGCAACAATTAGTTCTTGCTCAGCTTTGTGAGCGAATGGATCGCCGCCAGATGGGCTAGAGCGATCTGGGCGTCCAATGTAACCTGTTTTCACTTTATCTCCAGCTAGTTCGAACAGAATTGGAGCCATGTAATGCCATGCGCCCATATTACGAGGCTCTTCTTGAACCCAAATAATTTCTTCTAAGTTTTTAAAGCGTTTAATAATAGATTGAACTTTTTCAGCAGGGAATGGGTACAATTGTTCAATACGAACAACATGAACTTCATCTAAATTGTACTCATGCTTACCAGACTCGATTTCTGCTGCTAAGTCAATCGCCATTTTACCTGTACTTAAAACAAGACGTTTTACTTTGTTTGGTTTTGTGCCAAGGTTTTCTTGTTCTAATGCAGGTTGGAAACGTCCTTCGCTTAACTGGCTAGCAGTTGAAAGCGTAAGTGGGTGACGTAATAAGCTCTTTGGCGTCATCAGTACCAATGGTCGAACAGCTTCGGTTCCTAAGATAGATGCTTGACGACGTAAAATATGGAAGTATTGTGCCGCGCTCGTTAAGTTTGCAACTGTCCAGTTGTTCTCAGCAGCTAGCTGTAAGAATCGCTCTGGACGTGCACTAGAGTGCTCTGGTCCTTGACCTTCATAACCGTGTGGTAATAGAAGAACTAAACCAGATTTTTGACCCCATTTTGCTCTTCCAGCTGAAACATATTGATCAAATAATGCTTGCGCAGTATTTGAGAAGTCACCATATTGCGCTTCCCACATAACAAGAGTTTCTGGAGCGAATACGTTATAACCATACTCGTAACCAACAACAGCAGCTTCTGATAACGGACTGTTATGAACAGAGAATGAAGCGTTGATGTTTGGTAAACGATGTAATGGTGAATATGTTTCATTTGTATCAGTATCGTGTAATACGATATGACGGTGCGCGAATGTACCACGCTGTGAATCTTGACCAGTTAAACGAATTGGCGTACCTTCTTGTAAAATAGAAGCGAATGCTAATGACTCAGCAAGTGCCCATTCAATTTTACCGTTCTCTTCAAGAGCATCTTTACGGCGCTCAAGAATTTTCTTCACTTTCGGATATACGTTAAAGCCTTCTGGCCAAGAGAGTAGACCTTCATTAATTGCACGAAGTGAGTCAAGCCCAACACCAGTATCAATTGGCTGAATACCTTTTGCAACAACATCTGGTACTTTAACGTGAATTGTTGCATCGCTCGTATCAGCTGGTGGTACTTGTGCATAGTCAGATTTTAATTGCTCTTGCGTAAACTGTGTAATTGTTTCAATCTCATCTGCATTTAGAACACCAGCAGCTTGTAATTGATCTGCATAAATTGCTCTTACAGTTGGGTGATTTTTAATCTTTTTGTACACTTGTGGTTGAGTAACTGCTGGGTCATCCATTTCGTTATGACCGTAGCGGCGGTAACCAATTAAATCGATTAAGAAATCTTTTTTGAACAATGTACGATATTGAATCGCAAGGTTAGCAGCAGCAAGACAAGCTTCCGGATCATCAGCGTTCACATGAACAATCGGAATATCGAAACCTTTTGCAAGGTCACTTGAATATTTCGTAGAACGAGAATCATAGCTATCAGTCGTAAAACCAACTGCATTGTTTGCGATAACATGAATTGTTCCGCCCGTTTGATATGCGTTCAATCTGCTTAAGTTCAATGTCTCAGATACAATACCTTGACCAGGGAATGCAGCATCACCATGAACTAAAATTACGAATGATTTTGAAGTATCTTGTTCTGGCAGACCAGATTTTTTACGATTTTCTTGAGCCGCACGTGCGAAACCTTCCACAACAGGGTTAACGAACTCAAGGTGACTTGGGTTATTTGCTAATGTAACGCGAGTGCTAACTTCATCGTTACCAACGACTTGTTCTCTACCTAAATGGTATTTCACGTCGCCAGTCCAGCCAGAATTTGCCACTGTGCCTTCTATTTTTGCATGTTTGAACTCAGCAAACATGTGACTATAAGGTTTTTCTAATACGTGAGCAAGTACGCTTAGACGACCGCGGTGAGCCATACCAATCATGACATCTTCTACGCCGTCCTTGGCACCTTCTAGAACAATTTCATCTAGAACAGGTACAAGCATATCAACGCCTTCAATAGAGAAACGCTTTTGCCCAACGAATGTTTTATGCAAGAATTGCTCGAAACCTTCAACAGCTGTTAAACGTTTTAAAAGAGCAGTTCGTTTTTTATTTGATAGTGGTTGACGCAATGAATTTGATTCCACCATTTGATGCAACCACGCGCGTTCTTCACTATCTTGTATATGAGAAAATTCATAAGCTAAAGATTGTGTATACACTTCTTTTAATCTATGAATTACATCAAGTGCAGTGTGAATACCTTCTGGTGCATCTTGCCATACTGTTTTTGCTGGAATCGCTTTCAAATCAGCATCGCTCAGTTCGTTCATTGCTTTCTCAAGAAGAGATTGTCCATTTGCAGCATCTTCCATCGGATTGATGTGAGCCAACGTATGTCCGAAAGAACGAATCTGCTCAACAAGCTGAACAACTTTAAGAATTTTTTCAATGTTCCCTGTGTTTTGAGGAGAAAAATGTGTTGCTGTGTTGTCCCCTGTTACGACATCATCTTGAAACGAAGGAGCTCCAAAAATTTCAAAAAGCTCTTGTAATTCCGGATCAACAGAACCTGCTCCAGTTACGTAAAGATCATACTGTTCAATAACATAACCAAGGTTCGGACCGTGGAACTTGGCCCAAGGGTTTGTCGTTGTATTCTTCCTCGTCATTTGTTTAAACCTCCCAATGCATATAATCCTTTTTCCATACAAAAAGGTGCATTTTGCTCTTTTCAATAATTAATGAACCAATAATCAATGTAAATGTTTTCTTTACTCTTATGTTATTACAATAATTTACATAATACCAAACACTATTACTTATCTGTTTTGTAAAAAAACATTCACAATAACTTATCACCCAAGTTAATCTTTCATGTTATAAAGTAATTTTACAGAAAAATGGGGTGGATATATTTGGTATACCTATACGAATAGCTAAAATTATTGCATGTAAATATAAGTATAATAGTTAGAATGTTTCGATAAAAATGAGTTCGAATTATGTATATTGAAATAATAAGCGCTTTCATTGATATTATACAACAATATAACGGAATATAGTATAAAAAATAAAAAATTATGAATTTAGCGTAAACTTTATTTAGATAGTGTTAAATATCGAAAGGAAAGTGAAGGATTTCTACAAAAAAAGTTGCTAAACATAAAAAATGCTTCATAAACAGTTAGTTTCTATAAATATGCTGAAAAACACCGTAAAACTAATAACACATTTCGTGGAATAAAGGGATAAATGAAATATTTTAAAAGGGTAAAACAAATATGAAGATATTAAATTTTAAAAAAAGAGAGGAGGAGATATAGTAACGGTTATTTACAGTGTTCCGTGTTTTGTTTCAAAATAGACGTACTGAAATTGAAAAAGTTTCTTCTATATAAATAGCGTGAATAATAATCAAAACTAATGTAAAGGAAGCTTGACGTAAAGTTTACTTTACATATATACTCGGTATAAGGAAGGAGGGAGAAATTTCCTTGGAAAATAAAATGGTCGAATACCGAAAAAAATTTGGACTATCTCAAGAAAAATTGGCTGAGAAACTTGGAGTTTCCAGACAAACCATCATTTCAATTGAAAAGGGAAAATACGATCCATCACTTCCGTTAGCATTTGAAATAGCAAAAACATTTCAGACAACGATAGAACATGTATTTATTTATGAAGGAAAAGAAGGGGAGGAGTAAAGATGAACTATTCACAAAAGTACTTTTTAATCATGGGAATTATTTTTTTTATTATGAGTGGAACTATGGTATTAGCAGGTATAATGACGCATTCAGCACCACCGACTCCAACTTATACAGTTCTTGCAATGATGATTATGTGTTTCTGCCTCAGCTACTTACACCCACAATTTAAAGAAAAAGACGAGCGGATGAAATTAATTCGTTATAAAGGCATGTTCTTCAGCTTTTTTGCGTTAACAGCATATTATCTTCTTTTCTCTATTGGCTTAAACTTGAAAATAATTACACTATCTGCTACTGAACTATTGAATATACTTATGGCACTCACGATGAGTACCGTCTTTATCTCGTTTGTTGTTTTGGCAAAAAGATATTAAGATGGAAGAGAGAAAGGAAGATTAACATATGCAAATGATGTATGCTTTTGGCATTGGGCTTGTATTATTTTTAGCCGTATTCTTATTTATTCGTAAAGACGTGCAAGGTGGGACGTTAACGAAACGAGGATTTTATAAAATGATCGGCTGTTTAGTTGTTATGTTTATAGCGATTATCGTAATGATCGTTTTAATAAATCAGTCACTATAGAATGTAAAAATGGAACCTTACTATTAGTAAGGTTTTTCCTTTTTGGTTTAAAATCCGAAAATTCCCGCATAATCCATTTACTGCATATAATGGATATTATATAATTTAATAAAATGATGGATAGGGAGAATAGTATATGAATAAAAAAACTATCTTCTTTTTATTAACATGTCTACTACTTGTAGCTAGTACTACTTATATAATATGTAAAAAACGAGAACAAGTGCCACCTATGTTAGTATGGGAGGGGCAGGAATACTACGTAACGAATGAACCTGCTAAAACTGAAAAAGTGGGGCAAAGGCTCGGAAAAGTTACAAAGAAAATTGAAACAAGTAAAAAACCTACTAAAAATAGTGAATCCAACATATTACAAGAAAAAACAGAAGTGTTCACAATGATAGAAGAAAAAGATCCCCATTTACCTTTAATTATAAAGGAGCCGTATAATGACGAATATAGAATAGTGAGGCCAATGTTAAAAGTACTATAAAGTGAAAAGGAGATTCCTATGCAGACAGTAACCTCATATCCATGGTCGTTAAGAAAAATGTTTGTCTTTTTTCTTTGTTTTATCCTTCCACCAATCGGTGCAATCTACATTGTAATGAATAGAGGGGAGCTACAAAAGAGAGACTTCATTTTATATGTATTATTTGCTGTTATTAATATATCGCTTTGGGTGTCAATTATGATTTTTGATCGGAGTATGTGGCTGGTGTCGGGGCATTATGTGCTTGGGGCAATTGTTATTGTTTTTTCGAATATAAATAAGAGATAACCCAGCAATCTTAAAGTTGCTGGGTTTTATTTTGCTATTTATAATGAAGAAACATATAAATCAATATGTAAAGAAGGAATGGTATAGATAAAAGTAACGCCTGAACGGTTAGAACAGACTGCAAAGACAGTAAGTAACATCAGGCACTTCTTAGAATACTTACATAATGACACCTATACAATCAAATTAAGAATATCGCTACACAATGGAATGGAGCGAGTAGAGAACAATTTTAACAGAGATTTAACGAAGTAAAACCAAAAATGTTTACTGTTTTAATAGAAGTTAAAAACTACAATGTTATGACATCTAGTGGTAGACGTTCATTAATAAACATTGTAGTAAAACAGTTTGAAGATAGATTGAAATATTTGCCCGAAGGTTCACATCAGCCTGTCGTGATAGATGTGAGAGGACCAGATGAAACGAGAGAAATATTGAAGCAAATAAGAGAAGGAATAAATCAAAGAACATTTGGCCAGGCAGAAATTATCATTAAAAAGATACAAAAAAGTAGGTTATATTACAGAGTTAGCACGAATGCAACTGCAACACAGGAGCGACTAAAACGAGATATTGATATGATTTCTAGTAATTGGTTGGGCTCAACCTATATGAAATTTAATACGGATTTCCGTGATTCATCATTTAAAATGACACAATTTAAAACCATATTAGAGCCGCTTGAGAAGTTTCTACTTGCAACCGCAAAAAATTTGAAGAAACTGATAATATGGAGGTTGCTAGTTTTGTGGGGGCATTGTATCTACAAGACCGCGTAAATGGTCAAACTGAGTTTCAGCTGAATGGAAAGAAGATGGCCGCCTTGGCGGGAAAGCAGATGGGGATTTAGTAACAGGGAAGTTTGATATTTCAGAAAACACTAAATTCATGTTTAAGGCAGGACATGGTGAGATTGATGTAAATGCTCCTTATTCCTTTGATACCATAAAGGAAGACTTGTTTACAGGCAACATTATTGGAGGAAAAGCAGGTGTTACAGGTCTAGAGAATACCATTACAACTAGTGCTATATTCGATCAGGAGATGAAGGCAACGCAAAAATTCCTAGATGGTTCTGTAGCTTTTGGAATTGAGGATTACACCTTAAAAGATGATGCAGAGTTAACGGTTCAAAAATATGAATTATCAACAAAAATTGATATCCCAGACTTTATCCCAATAATAGGTGAATATGATTTTGAAGTACGTGGAGAATTAGGGTTGGGAACATTTGGTTATAAGCTTCATGCTGGCCAAGAAACTGGTGCGTATGTTGGTGGTGGAAAAGTTGGTGGTGGTTTGTTTGGTAAATTTGTTAAGGAAGGACAAGAGTAATTATGTTTAAACAAGCAAGAGTTATAAAAATTTTTGGGTTTTCAGCTTTACTTATATTTAGTTTATTTTCTCCTTATGGGTGGGGAAAAAAATTAGCATTAATTGCTTTTATAATATTGCTAGCTCTTTTGTCTTTTGGTACAACGAACTTATTAGAATACATAACTAATAAATTTAAAAAAAATAGAGATAAGTAGTTTACTTAAACAAGGAAGAATTCAATTATTGTAAGTATGCTCTGTGTATTATGATAGGGGGTACCTATGGTCACAAATACAGAGGAATTATTTGTGATTTTGAGGGTACTTTAACTTGTAGATTTTAATAATATTTAATTGGTTTTTATAATAATAAAAAGGAGAATATATATGAAACTTTTACCAATAGGAACAGTAGTAAAACTAGAAGAAGTAGAACCGATTATTATGATCATTGGAAGAATGGTTGTATCAGCAGATAAACGTGATTTTGATTATGTGGGCATCCCTTATCCAGTGGGCTATTTAGGTGATGAAAAAGCACTGTGTTTTAATCATGATAAGATTGTAGAGGAAATGCATAGAGGGTATATGACTGAGAGTAATTAGTTCTACGTGAGAAATTAGTCGAATTGTAGATTAGTTTAAAAATACATATAGATTTAAAAAACACGATAGGAGAAACAAAATGGGTAAGATAATGAGAACTCTTGTAATCATAGGTATACTTATCCCTCCGGTACTACTGTGGAGTGCACCTGATATTCCTCTAAATGATAAACTGCTGTTTATAGGTTTACAACTGACTGTAGGATTCACCACAGTAGTAGTGTTAGAGGTAATATTTAGAAATCGAAAAAAGAAGAGGGCAAAATAGATATAAATTGTATAGAATGTCAGATGAGAATATTGGTAGCTAATCTTCTCAATAAAAGAAATTAACAGAAGCAGGGAGAAATCCTTGCTTTATTTTTTGTATAGAATTACTAAGTAGGGTATCGTTAAATTAGGATGTTCGAGTTGGCTCGGCAGGTATTATCTATTAAACGTATCGTTGATTATCTCCTCAGTTAATTCGTCTAGATTAAAACTAAGAGTTTCAGAGATTTTTCCAGCTCGTATGCTAACTACAATTGTACGAGGAGACAGATTAGCGAACTCTTTTTCCTCTTTGAAATCTTTCATAACAAACTTAAGTAGCATTTTCTTTTCAGTCCTTTCTCAGTTTTATGGAAACAAAAAGAGGACTACCCCTGAGCCAGCTGGTTTGCTGACTAGAATTAGTCCTCTCTTAACTTGTGGTGTCTGATGGAGATCTCCACAGTTTTAGTTTTTGAGAATACCCTCTCAATCCTTGATAATATTAGGTTTTATGACCCCGGAGAGGCTCGAACTCACGACCTCCACCCTGTCAAGGTGGCGCTCTCCCTGCTGAGCTACGGGATCTTCAAAAATGCTTATGTAATAACATCTTTAATTTTTATGCTAAAGTAATTATAAGTAATTAACTGAAATTTTACAATATTTTTATATTAATCTTTTGAAAGGAAAGTATTTGGAATTACGTTAGTAGTGTATTAAGGAATATATAAATAGAAAGTTTAATTAAAAGTGGGTTCGAATAAAACGGTTATATTATTTTTTTCGATACCAATCCAAAGGACCTTCATCACTCAAATCAACAAGAAAAGGTAATAAGAAGTGTAAAGGTAGGCTTAAAAGTTCTGGCATAGCGTTCACTGTTTTCTTTGATAAATATTGCCTTCCGAAACAATACGGACAATCTTTTTCAAATGTCACGAGTATCGACCATACATCTTTTACTTTCCATTTCGTTTTACAATACGTACAACGCGCCATGTAGTTCCTCCTTGTCTTTAGGTGTTTTCTAATATATTCCATTCTATTGTACTAAAGTCAAGTGTATTTGGTGTGATAAAATGCAAGTGTTTTGTTTTTTATAAAAAGATAATAAAGCTATTAAATTTCATCACCTAAAAAAAAGCATAACCCCGGTCTGAATTTAAGACCGGGTTAAAATATAGTTGTTTAATATTCGATATAAGATACTTCACTGTACTCAAAATATAACAAAGCTAAGGTTTATTCAATGATCGTGCCCGATTGGTGAGGGCTGATTAAAGTTTCACTTTATGTCCAGCTGTTTACACATTGCCCATATAGCTTCGCGTTAAGTTTGGGAGAACAATTTTTCCATTCTTACTGTATTTTTCGAATAACTCTGATAGGAGAGAAATAAAGTTTTTATATTCTTCGTCATTTTCTTTCGGAGCATAGGATCCTGATAAATTTCTTCCTAGAAAACCTTCATAGTCAAAAAGTAAATCATTTTGATATTCTTTAAACTCATACTTTGCATCTTTAAAAAAGTTTTTAAAAATTTCTGGCGTTTCCTCGATTCCACCGCTAAATCCTTTAAAGTTTGGGCAGGTTTTTTGGCAAATTTCTGCATTTTCTTTAATAATCGGACTAGTTACATCTCTACTATTCCAAACAAGAGCAACATTTGCCTTTTGTTTCAAAATTCGTTGGCATTCGATTTTGAAAGCTTTTTTATTAAACCAATGAAATGCTTGAGCAACAGTTATTAAATCCACACTATTTTCTTTTAAAGTGGTATGTTCGGCAGTTGCTTTTATTGATTGAAAACGAGAAAAATGGCTTAACGATTGTTCTGCCATTTTTCTCATGTCATCATTTGGCTCAACTCCAATAACATGTAAACCACTTGTAAGCAGCTGGTGGCTAAATATCCCCGTACCTGAACCGATATCGGCCACAATTTGATTCTCATTCAGTTCGTTAGCCGAAAGCAAATAATCAATATATTCTTTAGGATAACTAGGGCGATATTTCGCATATATATCGGCCTTATCAGTAAAATTTTCTGTTGTTTTCACAGTACTACCTTCTTTCCAGCGATATTATGTACAGAAATAGTAATTTCCGCATCAGTCTCTAAGTCTACAACGTAAAAGTCCAGCTAAATGGAGCTGCCTTAGTTCTCTTATTCAAATTATACTATTTTGCATGATATCTTCCAAAAGACCATGATTTCTTATTCATCTAAATGGTCTAATTGTTGAATAATATGACCATTCGTATATCGCACGAGGGTAATGTAGGATAAGAGATTTCCATTTTCAATATCCAAATTGGCCAATATATCCTTTTTACAATTTACTTAAAATCATGTATAACAGAGATACAAGATTATTTTATAAATATTCAAGAGTAGAGGGAGAATTATTGTAATGGTAAGGAAAACGTTCAAGATGCGCGTATCTAGAAATAGAACGATTTCAATTAATGGCTCGATTCTTGATGTGGATGTTACACATGATGAGTTTTTACAAGAGTTTGTTGAGTGGGTCGATTCTAAAGGTTGGTCGTTTATGGGGATGACAGATGAGATTACACCTGAGGAAGCTAGTCAAAATTTAATAGATTCATTGATTGATGAGAAGGATAAGAAAGAATAATTCTTTCTTATTTTTTATTGTATATTTATGTTCTTTATCGTAAAAGTATGATATAGTAAAAAACAGTGAATGTTCTTCCAATTTAATACAAATTACATATAGATTGGTAGATTCAGTTTTTAAGCTATGATAGTATAGTGAAAAGGGAGAGTCATATGGTAAATTTTAAGAAAATTTTGGCTTTTATTACCGTTATTTGTTTATTTTTTTTGACACCTATGACGTTACGTGCTGAGACGAATGTTGGAGTGAATCCAGAACAAGTGGCACCACCACCTAAGGAAGGGCCAAATGTTTTTAGTCAGTTTGCAACTACGATTGATGCGAAAACTGGAGATGTTTTGTATGATAAAAACGCACATCATCGTGCATTTCCGGCTAGTATGACGAAAGTGTTAACGGCGATTTTACTTATGGAGCATACGAAGCCAGAGGATCAATTTACGTTTTCACAATTAGCATTAGATCAAGAGAAGAGTAATTATCAAATTGAGTTTCAACCTGGTGAGACGATTAATAGAAATACTGCACTTATGATTTTAATGGTGCTAAGTGCGAATGATGTGTCGTATGCGATTGCGGAGCGTATTGGCGGAAGTGTTGAGAATTTCGCTAATATGATGAATGAGAGAGCGAAGCAATTAGGGGCGACAGATAGTCATTTTGTAACACCGAATGGATTACATGATCCGAATCATTATACAACTCCATTTGATATGGCTATGATTACGAGAGGTGTGCAAAAGTATCCTGAAATTTTACAAGCGATGAATACGAAAAGAACGACAGTTACGACATCTAGACAGACGGTGTCTATTTTTAATAAATCTACTTATTTTGAAAACCCATATAGTATTGGCGGTAAGACGGGTTTTACAAATGAAGCGCGCAATACGCTCGTTTTATTAAATGAGAAGGATGGAAATTGTATTATAAATGTAGTAATGGCTTCTCAAAGACCTGAAATTTATGAAGACTTGAAGCAGATGGCGGAATATTCTTTTGGTCAATTTGTGAAGCAAACTGTACTAGATAAACATAGTTGGCATCAAAAGACAACGTATTTAAATAAAGATATTGATAGCGAGCTTGAAAAAAGTGCAGAACTGATGCTTAAGAAAGATGAAGGAAAAAATGTGAGAACGACTTTCCGTGCGGCTTCATTAGATAAAGATTCTTTGTATCATAAAGGAATTCATCGTGGTGAGGTAGTTGGGGCAGTTGATATTACGAAGAATAATCAAACAATTGCGACGGTAAATGTTCTTTCTAAAGAAGATGTTACTTTTGCGATGCCTAAAAAAGATACGGTCGAGCCTGAAGTAAACGAATCAAACGTGAAAATAATAAGCATTGGGATAGGTGGTGCCATATTATTTGGAGCCATTTTATTTGTAGTGCTGCGCCGAAATACAAAAGGAATGAAATCAGAAGAAAAATAAATTACTAGTTTAAAAGGCTGTGAAGAGACTTTGTCACAGTCTTTTTTTGTTGGAAATAACTAATAATTGTAAATTTTATTATTGCATTTCCTTTTTGTTCGTTATATTATTTACTTGTGTTCTTGTTAAAGAACTAAGGTGGATATTGCATACTTCAAATAATATAAAACAACGGAGAGGGAGAGAAACGATGAAATTAATTTGGAAGGTGATTAGCAACGTTATCTCATTTGTTTTATTTGCGTTAATGGTTTGCTTAGCTTTTGTAGTTATTTCTTCAAAAGCGAGCGGTGGTGATCCAACTGTGATGGGATATCAATTTAAGAGCGTTCTTTCTGGATCGATGGAACCAACATTTTTAACAGGATCAATTATTGCGATAGAGCCGAAGAAAGATGGTTCTAAATATCAAAAAGGTGATGTTATTACCTTTAAAGAGAAAGATGAAAAAATTATCACTCACCGTATTATTGGTGTGAAAGATACAAATGGAAAAGTAATGTATGAAACAAAAGGGGATAACAACAATGGCCCTGATCTAGAACCAGTACTTGCGGAGAATGTCATTGGGAAATATGCAGATATTACAGTTCCTTATGCAGGGTATGCACTAAATTATGCGAATTCAAAAGCTGGAGCAGCTTTGCTTCTTATTATTCCAGGAGTCTTTTTACTAGGCTATTCTGCGATTTCTATTTTTAGTGCTATTCGTAGCATAGACGGAGAAAAGAAAGAGAAAAAAGTAGAACAATCCGTCTAGTTCGTTTGGTTATACTTTCCGGTTAGGAAGTTGACAAATATATAGATTAAGGGGATATGGACATGACTTTAAAGAAAAAATTAGGAATGGGTATCGCATCAGCAGTATTAGGGGCTGCATTAGTTGGCGGAGGAACATTTGCATTTTTCAGCGATAAAGAAGTGTCAAATAATACATTTGCGACTGGTACGCTTGATTTAGCATTAAATCCATCAACAGTTGTTAATGTATCGAATTTAAAACCTGGTGATACAGTTGAAAAAGAATTTAAATTAGAAAATAAAGGGACATTAGATATTAAAAAAGTACTACTAAAAACAGATTACAATGTAGAAGATGTGAAGAAAGATAATAAAGATGATTTTGGTAAACATATTAAAGTAACATTCTTAAAAAATGTAGACAAGCATGAAACAATCGTAAAAGAAACAACGCTAGATAAATTGAAGGGTGACACACTTACTGCGGTAAATAACGATTTAGCTGCTTGGTTCTGGGATGAAAAAGGTATTTCAGCAGGTAAATCTGATAAATTCAAAGTGAAATTTGAGTTTGTTGATAATAAAAAAGATCAAAATGAATTCCAAGGTGATAAGCTACAATTAACTTGGACGTTTGACGCACAACAAGGCGATGGTGAAACAAAATAATAAGGACAACAAAAAGAGACTATCAAAAGTGGAGTGACCCCTGTCAAGTAGACAGTATTTAAAAAGCGCAACTAAGCAACCTGAGTTCTATATTTATATGGACTCA